>JASJCD010000166.1 GCA_030066135.1 Desulfobacterales bacterium
CGAAATGGGCCTTGCCGCTGTTGACCTTGCGCAGGTTCTCGGTGGAGCCGCCCGAGGACTGGACCTTGATGTTGTAGTCCATGGCCTTGACGGGTTTATAGGTGGCGACGGATTGGGCCACGACCTGGAAGGTCCCGCCAGCCGGGCCGCCCGCGAAAATGATCAGCTTTTTGGCGTAAACGGGGCCGGTGAAAGCCATCGTAATGATCAGGGCGAGACTGATGGCCAGAATGACTGGAAAAGATTTCTTCATACGATCCTCCTTTAACGTAACAAACAGATGGGTTTAGGGAACTGCACGCCTGAATATCCTCCCGCCGTAACCGATCCATTTGATTGTGGCGTGCATTCACCGCAAGCTGGCGATGAACCGAAGGGCACGTTTCAAAGGGCCGGATCCGGCACTGTCACCTTTAGACAATGCATTTAAATGGGTCAATCAGAGGATTTCGGATTTTGTTGTAAGGATTTTTCTTACAAAATCAAGGTTTGAGCGATTCAGCCCCCCGCAGTGGCATCGCAATCGGCAACGATATGGCGGTTGTCAGGAAGGCGTACCCTGTGTGTGCTCGGTAGTAATTCCTTTTAAAATTTAGTATGTTGTGCCGTCAGGGTGCGATCAGGTTGTTTTGAATGGCAAAGCGAATCAGTTCGGCATTGTTGCGCAGGTCCAGTTTCTTGAGCAGCCGGGCACGGTAGGTATCCACGGTTTTTATGCTGATGTTGTAGGCACTCGCGATTTCACGGTTGGTGTGGCCCATGCCCAGGCGGCGCAGCACCTGCAGCTCGCGCATGGAAAGCGAGTCCAGCGGGGTTTTGGCCCGGGCACCCTTGGCGATGCGCAGGGCCAGGGCTTCGGTGGCTTCATCGGTGATATAGCGGTGGCCCTCGTAAATCCGGCGGATGGCGGTGACCAGCTGTTCCGGGGCCGATTGCTTGGTCAGATACCCCATGGCGCCGGCTTCGATGGCCCGCACCACGTACTGGGCCTCTTCGTGCATGGTCAGGATCAGCACCGGTAAATTGGGATGCGAATCCTTGAGGCGGCTGACCACCTCCAGGCCGTCAAAGCCGGGCATGGAGATGTCCACCACGGCCACGTCCGGCCGGGTGGCCGCGACCTTCTGAATGGCTTCCTTGCCATCGGAGGCTTCGGCCACCACTTCCATGGCGCCTTCCTCTTCGACGATGCGGCGCAGACCATCACGCACGATACTGTGGTCGTCGGCCAGCAGAATCCGGATCATGTCATTTCTCCCGGTTCATCGGGAAAACTTACCCGCAAGCGGATGCGGGTGCCTTCGCCCGGTGCGGCACGGACTTCGAGATCGCCGCCCACCAGATTGGCGCGTTCCTTCATGCCGGCAACTCCCAGACCTTCGGATTCCGATAGATTTTCGGTCTCAAAGCCGTCGCCGTCATCGACGACGGTGAGTTGGAGCTGACGGTCATGGGTGACAAGCTCGACCTCCGCCCGGCTCGCGCGGGCGTGGCGGGCCACATTCGTGAGCGCCTCCTGGGCGATGCGGTAGGCGGCCGTGGCGATGGATTCGCTGATCACCGGTATCCGGCTGTGTTCGAACACGCAGGTGATATTGGTGCGTTTTTCAAAATCGGCGGTAAACCATTCCAGGGCATCCACCAGTCCCAGGTCGTCCAGCACCCCCGGCCGCAGGCGAATGGCCATCCCGCGCACGTCCTCGATATTCTTGTCGATCAGGCGGCACATGTCGCGCGCGCGCTCCGCGGCCGCCGGATCGGCCGCCTCCAGCCGCCGTGAAATCCAGACCGAATCCATGCGCAGGGCCGTGAGAACCTGGCCGAGCTCGTCATGCAGTTCGCGCGCGATGGCCGCCCGCTCTTTTTCCTGGCCGGCCATGATGCTGGCCGAAAGTCGGCGCAACTGTTTCTGGGCCTTGATGACGTCGGTGATATCGGTGGAAATTTCGCACACCCCGCTGGCATCGCCGTCAGCGCCATAAAATGGAAATTTGACCGAGAGATAGTCATGTGTCGTGCCGTCAGGGTGGGGCATCTGCTCTTCGAACTGAAAGGAGCGCCTCTCGCGCAGGACTTTGAGGTCGTTCTCCCGGAACTTCCGGGCCACCTCGGGCGGGAAGAGGTCTTCATCGGTCAGCCCCTGCACCTCATCGTTGGATCGCTCCAGGATGGCCTCGAAACAGGTATTGATCAGGGTGTAGTGGCCGTCGCGGTCCTTGATCGAGACGACGTCGGGGGTGTAACGCAGGATGCTGGTGATTTCGCGCGTGCGTTCCTGGACCTGTTTTTCCAGCCCCCGGGTATAGCGGCTCAGTTCTTCCTGGGCCAGCTGCAAAGCGCGTTCGGCACGATTGCGTTCGGTGACGTCGATGGAAACGGCCAGCGAGCGAACCGGCCGTCCGGCATCGTCGCGTTCGGCCACGGCCGAGAGCAGGACATCGATCACTTCCCCGCTGGCCTTGCGGAACTGGTAGGGGATATCCTGACAGGCACCGGTGCGGAAAAATTCCGGAATAACCGACCGTTCCGCGAAGAGACGCGAGCTTTCGGTCAAAAAATCCGTCAGCTGGCGGCCGATCACGTCTTCGCGGCGATAGCCCAGGGCCTGGAGCCAGAAATCACTCACGCTGATCAGGCGACCATCGCTGTCGATGGAATGGAGCATGGCCGGGGTGTGGTTGTAGAGGGAGCGGTAGCGGCCTTCGCTTTCACCCAGGGCTTTCTGAATTTCTTTACGCTTGACGATTTCCTGGCTGGCTTTCTGATAGAGGAAGAAAACCGAAAAACCGATCAGAATGCTGGCGGTGAAGACCACCGGTCCGGTGATGCGGATCAGCGGTTCGGACACCACCTTGGCAATGGCATCCAGGCTCCGGAGGTGGATGATGTTCCAGCCGGGGTAGTTTTCGACCTGGGTGCGGTTCATGAGGTAGCGTCGCCCTATCTGGTCGAGGACGTAGCGGTCGTCACGCAGCTTCAGTCCGGTCCAGCGCCAGGGCCCCTCGCCGAACTGGCGGGAGCGGCCAATGCTCTCGATTTCTTCTTGTGAAAGGTCCCAGAGCAGCTGATAACGCCATTGGGCCCGGTTGGAAATGAAAATGACCCCCAGCGGATTGGTGACGAGAATGATGTCCTCGGGGCCCAGACCGAGCTCCTCCTCCACCTCTTCAATGGAGGCCTTGATAACCACGACGCCGATGGGCGCGGCCCGATCCGCCCCGTACACCGGACAACTGCTGTAGGCGCCGCGAACACCTGAGGTGGTTCCCAGGGCAAGATAGGTCGCCGGTGTGTGCTGGATGGCTTTGGTGAAGTAGGGCCGGAAATCGAAATTGTGCCCGACAAAGCTATCCATGGCGTTGCGGTTGCTCGACGCGATGGTCAGGCCGGTGCGGTCCATGAGGTAACAGACATCGGCGTTGAGATTGCGTTGAAAATGATCCAGGACCTGGTTGGCCGGGTCGAGCGACGCTGCCGCCGGGCTTGACAGGGCGGCAACGATTTCGGGGATGCCGGCCAGGACACGGGCTGGCCGGATATTGGCGGAAATTTGCGCATTGAGGTTGATGCGCAGCATTTCCACCCGGATTTCAGCCTGCTGCTCGGCTTCCAGCAGGGCCGACTCTTTGAGGTTGTGGTAGTAAAGATAACCGCCGATCGAGGTCGATAGAAACGTCAACAGGGACAGGACCAGCAGGATGAGGCGTAGTCGCATTTAAACTCTCCGGACGGCCGCCGGGCTTTGATGATCGGCTGTGGCCGCCGATGACCGGGCTTTTTATCAGGCCGCTCGCGCTCAAGGCCCTGCCCGCTAAGGGCTATGTGCAATAAGGGGCTAGAGGTTGTCAACTTCCAATTGATTGAGCGGCAGCCTTTCATCGCCGGCCACCTTCAGACTTACAAGGCGATGGGTTTCCTTGAGATGGATCAGATGACGCCGCCGGGGGCCCGTTGCCACCGACAGGCGGCGCGGATTCACCCGCAGTGCAGCGCAGCCAGATGCCGGCGGCGCATGGTTCAGGGCGGTGTCGGCCATATTCCGGAATATATGCCCCATAACACGTTCCCCGAAAGCCGGATGGTGAGGACCGGCCAGGACCTTGTCGGGGTTGGCCAGCCCGGGCCCATCCTGAAGCCCCATGCGGATCACGCGAATGCCCGCGGCGGTCAGCATCAGCCACATCCGGGCGACGAGATCAATGCTTTCCGCCAGATTTGACGGTTGGTAGCGACCGGCGGCATAATCGGCCGCCAGCGGGCTGCCCGCCAGCACCAGGAGAGGATAAATGCGGACAAAGGCGGGCGCCAGATCAATGACCGCCTCGACCGTGGCGAGGGCGCTGTCGCGGGTGTCGCCCGGAAGGCCGGTCATGATTTGAAGGCCGATTTCATAGCCGGCGCGTTTGAGCAGAGAGACGGCGCGGACCGTTTCCACGGTCTGATGCCCCCGCTGCGCCCTTTCCAGAACACGATCATCCATTGACTGGACGCCAAGCTCGACGGTGCGGATGGCGTCGTCCTGGATCAGCGCCAGGCTTGCGGGCGATATAGTATCCGGGCGGGTTGAAAACCGCAGGCTGTCGACCATTCCCCGCTGCACATAGACTGCCGCCCAGTCTAAATACCGGCGCATCCGGTCTGCTTCCAGCCCCAGGAAATTGCCGCCGTAAAAGGCCAGCTGGGTGACGTCCGGCTCACGGCGTTGATAGGTGATAAACCGCTCAACGAGGGCGTCAAATGCCGCCTGGTCGAAATCCCGGTTCGCCGAGTCGGCAATGGTGGCTTGATTGCAGAAGGCGCATTGGTGGGGGCAGCCGGCTTGCGGCAGGAAGACAGGAATTACGAAGGGCCGCCGGTCGGATACGCGGGGCATTGTTCTGTCGGCGTAAGCGACCCGCGTGCCATGCGCCTGCCGGTGGACTTGCAGTAGGTCGCGCATCGCCGTTCAATCGCTGTCGCTCAAGATCTGGAAAGCCTGCCGGGCGGCGTCCTGTTCGGCTGTTTTTTTGCTGCGTCCGGAACCCTGCACGCTTAATCCCTGGAGCTTGAGCTCGACCTCGAAAACCTTGTCATGATCCGGCCCCCGCGCACTCACCACGCGGTAGGCAGGCATGGTTTTCATGTGATTCTGGGCATATTCCTGCAAACGGCTTTTAAAATCAGCGTCGGCCACGGTGGACCCGACGGCCTCGAACTGGAAGGCCAGTCGGGAGGCGATAACGTCAAAAGCCGCCTGGTAGCCGCCATCCAGGTATACCGCCGCGAGCACGGCCTCCAGCGTGTCCGACAGAATGGAAGGTTTTTCACGCCCGCCGGTCTGGGCTTCGCCCTTGCCCAGCCGCACATAGCGGCCGAGGTCGATCGCGCGGGCCACCTCCGCCAGGCGGGCCTCGCTGACCAGCTGGGCCCGGGTGCGCGACAGATCGCCCTCCTTCATTCGGGGATGGCGCTGCATCAGGACATGGCCCACGACCAGATTCAAAACAGCATCCCCTAAAAACTCCAGGGTTTCGTTGTCGCTGAGATCGCCTTGCGGGCTTTCATTCACATAGGAGCGATGCTGCAGAGCTTCCCGGAGATAGCGCGGATCCCTGAAGGTGTAGTGCAAGGCATTCTGTAGGGCATCAAGCTCGTGGGGCATTCGCAGGCCTCTATGCTACGGGATCGCGCTTTAAAACACCTGTCCCGTCGGTGTTCGGTGCCATGGGCAAAATGTCCTGCGGGGCTATCCGCGCCATCAAATCGGTATAGCAGTGATAGGGAACATGGAAGTCACCACCGGCGACGCCCATTTCAACGTCAGGTTTGATGGCACCGTGAAAATCCGTACCGCCGGTGGCCGCGAGATCGAAACGCTGCGCCCAGTCCAGATAGGCTTGGGTTTGCGCATGCGTATGCTCCGGGTAATAGGCTTCGATGCCCATCAGTCCGCAAGTCTTCAGCCGGGCTACCAAGTCTTCCAGACGCCAGTCTCCCTCGGGGGCGATCAGGCTCGGGTGGGCCAGGACCGGGGCGCCGCCCGCACGGCGAATGAGTTTGATCGCCGCCTCGCAATCGATACGGTATTTATCGGCATAGGCCGGCCGGCCGGCGCCCAGATAGCGCTCGAAAGCCTCGTCGAAATCCGCTACAATCCCGTTTTCAACCAGCCAGGCAGCAATGTGCGGGCGGCCAATCTGGGCGTCTTTCATCTGCATTTCGAGATCCGTCATCGAAATCCCGATACCGAGGCGATTGAGTTTGGCAATAATGCGGGGGTTGCGGTCCTGGCGGGCGTTCTGCAGCCGTGCGAGGGCCTTCTGCAGGTGGTCGTCATCGGGGTTGATGCCATAGCCCAGGAGGTGCAGGCTGCCCTGGCTGGGAAACCGCTGCGGTGGGGCCGTACTGATTTCAACGCCCGTGAGAAATTTGAGATCGGAGGGGATGCCGCTGTTAACGGCCTCGGTAACACCGGCCAGGGTGTCGTGATCCGTGATGGCGATGGCCGCAAGCCCGCAATGGCGGGCCCGTGCAATGATTTCGGCCGGTGTCAGTGAGCCGTCAGAGGCAGTGGAATGAATGTGAAGGTCGATATTCACATTGGGGCTACAAACCAAGTGCCTTTTCCTGGGCCTCTTCCTTGGTTTTGCATTCGATGCATTGGGTCGTGACGGGCCGCGCTTTCAGCCGGGCAATTGAAATGTCCTCACCGCAGGCTTCACAGATGCCGAAAGTGCCGTTGTCGATTCGATCCAGCGCTTTTTTGATTTTTTTAATCAGTTTGTGCTCGCGGTCACGAATCCGCAACATGAAGTTGCGATCGGCTTCGAGAGAGGCCCGGTCCGTGGGGTCGGGAAAGTTCTCTTTCTGGGCCGTCATGCCCGATACAGTACTGTCGGCCTGGCTCAGCAGTTCCTCCAGGCGATCATTCAGCCGATTCCTGAAATAATCGATGTCTTTCTTCTTCATAAGCGTGCCTTTTGATTCCTATATTTAAGCGCCATCTTAGGAAAAAGAAGCGAATAACACAACCCGTTTGGCTTGTAAAGCCATAAAAAGTGGCAATTTGCAGAAATTTAGCCGCTGCGGCCGGTATTTTTAAGGCCTGCCACAACAGCGCCTGCTGAAGATCGGCTTAGCCGGCATGAAATAATTCAACCTATATTTAATAAAATAAGCATGATCATGGGCTTAACCAGTTTTGATTCACAACCGAGGATGCCGATCCAACAGGACAGGCGGCCGGCGTTTGCCCGTTGCCTTTTCAAAAAGGCTGTACTAAGGAGGATGCGGTTGCTGTGGTTTCATACTGCCGGACGACAAATGCCGGCAGCGTGGTGAAAAGGGAATACGGTGTGATTCCGTAGCGTTGGACCGGCGCTGTGAGCAGGGACGGACGCCGCAGGAAGCGCCTCGCGAAGCAATGCGAGGGGCTTCGGCCACTGCCTCGATGACCGGGGGCGGGAAGGCGCGGTGATCGGTATGATCTGCAAGCCAGAAGACCTGCCCGGCAATTCGAAAGGAAGGATGTTGTCCGCTGAATTCCGTGTGTCGCGCCAAGGCGCGGGATGCGGTTTTTTTATGCCCAATCGCCGCCATCCGCCTGTGCGCAGCCCCATGCTTTGAATTTTCACCAATGGACGGGAGGTTCCGTATGCAGACACAGCTGGAATTGGCACGGGCGGGAGAAATAACGAAAGCGATCCGAGAGGTTGCAAAGCGGGAAGGCCTGGCAGCCGAATCCGTTCGCCGTCGGGTGGCGCGTGGCGAAATCGTCATCCCCGGAAATACCGCGCGACCCGATCAGAAAACAGTGGGCATTGGGCGGGGATTGCGGACCAAAGTCAACGCCTCGATCGGAACATCGTCGGATATCGTCGATATCGACCTTGAGGTGCGCAAGGCCCAGTTGGCGGAAAGCGAGGGGGCCGACACCCTGATGGAGCTTTCTACGGGCGGCGATCTGGACCGGGTGCGCCGGGAGGTTCTGGCCCACTGCCGCCTTCCGGTCGGCAATGTCCCCCTCTACCAGGCCTTCTGCGAGGCTGCGCGTCGCTATCGCAACCCGAACCGGCTGGAAACGGAGTTTCTCTTCGAGTTGATCGAGAAACAGCTGGCGGACGGTATATCTTTCATGGCCATCCACTGCGGCATCAACCGCTATACCATCGAGCGCCTGCGCAAACAGGGCTACCGCTATGGCGGTCTGGTGTCCAAAGGCGGGACTTTCATGGTGTCCTGGATGGAAGCCAACCAGCAGGAAAACCCGCTCTATGAGCATTTTGACCGCGTGTGTGCCCTGATGAAAAAATACGATGCGGTCCTCTCGCTGGGCAACGGCATCCGCGCCGGCGCCATTCATGACAGCCACGACCGGGCCCAGATGGCCGAAATGGTGATCAACTGTGAACTGGCCGAACTGGGGCGCGAAATGGGCTGTCAGACCATGGTGGAGGGGCCCGGCCACGTCCCCCTGGATGAAATCGAGGGCAATATCATGCTGGAAAAACGCATGAGCGGCAATGCGCCCTATTATGTTCTCGGGCCGCTGCCGGCCGACAGCGGAGCCGGCTACGATCACATTACGGCCGCTATCGGTGCGGCCAACTCCGCCCGCTACGGGGCGGACCTGATCTGCTACATTACACCGGCGGAACATCTGGCCCTGCCCAACGCGGATGATGTGCGCGAGGGGGTGCGGGCCACGCGCCTGGCCGCCCATATCGGCGATATCGCCAAATACCCGCAACGGCGCGACAGGGAAAAAACCGTGGCCCTGGCCCGTCGGGATACCCGCTGGGAGGACCATTTCCAGCACCTGCTGTTTCCGGAGCAGGCTAAAAAAGTCCGTGCCAGCCGGGTCCCGGAAAACAGCAAGACCTGCACGATGTGCGGCGATTTCTGCGCCATGGAGAGAGGAATGGCATTGTTCCATCCCGACATAAGTGCGGCCAAGACGGCAAAGGCTGAAGAGCAGGCTCCGGCCGGGCCACCGCTTTCCTATGGAGTTCATTTACGCGGTTGAATATCACCCCCGGGATGTGCTTAATAAGTTCCTTTTCTTTCACGTGAAAAGAAAAGGAACCAAAAGAAAACACCCCTGTCCCGCTTTGGCTTGCGCGTCGACGATTCGATCGGTGCGTGCCGGAACTCACCCGCCATCGGCGGGCTCAAACAAGCCGGCCCGCTTGTTTCCGATCAAATCGTCGATGCTCGGCGCGGGACAAAGGGAATCAAAAACAAAGGTGCCATATCGTCTGGAGCACCTGCCAGACTTCTCGATCTTTCAGCCCGAAAAGCATGTAATTATAAATATTTTAATTTTAGCGATTAGGAGTTGGCATGAAACGCTTGCAAAAGACCATTCAGGCGATTACCCCACCCAGTCAAGAATGGCGTGATAAGGCCCTGGAGCGGCTGCGCCAGCAGGCGCGCCCGGCCGGAAGTCTGGGAATGCTTGAGGACATCGGTGCGCGGTTGGCGGGCATCTTTAAAACCCTGGACGTGCGTCTGGATCGAAAAGTGATCGTTACCTGCGCCGGCGATCACGGTATCTGCGAAGAGGGCGTGAGCCTTTTTCCCTCCGATGTGACGCCCCAGATGGTTCATAATTTCGTCCGCGGCGGGGCGTCGATCAACGTGCTGGCCCAACATGCCGGTGCCGAAGTTCGGGTGGCCGACCTGGGGGTCGCAGCGGATTTCGATCCGGGTTTGCCGATTTTTCACAAGAAAATTGCCAAGGGCACGCGCAATTTTGCGGTCAGGCCAGCCATGATGCGCGAAGAAGCGGTGGCCAGCCTCGAAGCGGGTATCGATATCGTGGCGGCGATTGTGGCCGAGGGGCCGGTGCAACTTTTCGGCACCGGCGATATGGGCATCGGCAACACCACGCCATCCACAGCCATTATCGCGGCCTATTCCGGCATGAACCTGGACGCCCTGACCGGACGCGGCACGGGGCTCGACGATGAAGGGCTGATGCGCAAGAAGGCGGCGATTCACAAAGGGCTGCAGGTCAACCAGCCCGATCCGGCCGACGCGCTGGATGTGCTCGCCAAGGTGGGCGGGTTTGAAATCGGCGGTATTGCCGGCATCGTCATCGGGGCCGCCGCCCGAGGCATCCCGGTGGTCTGCGACGGCTTGATCGCCACGGCCGGCGCCCTGATCGCCTGCCAGCTGGC
>JASJCD010000167.1 GCA_030066135.1 Desulfobacterales bacterium
TGCCTGCAAGCATTTCGGCCGGATCACCGGCCGGGGGGGCGAGGTACACCAGATGGGCGTTACGTTTCTCTTCTTCACGCCGCTGCCCTACGTGGATGCCTCCAGCGCCTGGACCCTGCGGGATAAATGGCACCGCATCGTGATCAGCGCCAGCGGCATGCTGGTCGAGCTGGCGATCGCCGCCCTGGCCGCGCTTCTCTGGGTGCACACCGCCGAGGGTGGCAGCCTGAACGCCATCGCCTACAATATCATGCTGATTGCCAGCGTATCCTCCCTGGCGTTCAACGGGAATCCCTTCCTGCGCTACGATGCCTATTACATCCTTCTGGATCTGCTCGAGATCCCCAATCTCGAGTCGCGCGCCAAACTCTACATCGCCTACCTGGTCAAGCGCTACCTTTGGGGGATGGAAGGCGCCCACGACCCCAGCCACACGCCGGGAGAAAGAGGGTGGCTGGTTTTCTACGCCGTGGCTTCAACCATCTGTCGGGTGGTCATCCTGTTTGCCATCGCCTTCGTGTTGATGGACATGTTCTTTTCGATCGGCACGCTGCTGGCCGGCATCTTGGCCGTCCGCTGGGTGCTGATGCCCTTGGGCCGTTTCATTCTTTTCCTGTCCACCAGCCGCGAACTCGGCCGGCACCGGCCGCGCGCCATTCTGACGTCCGTGTGCACGGCGGGAATTTTGCTGACCCTCACCGGGCTCGTCCCGATGCCGGACCGCTTCCGGGCGGAGGGCGTGGTGGAACCCTGCGACTATACCGTTGTTCACGTTCAGACCCCGGGATTTGTCGAAAGTGTGCTTGCCTCGGGAACCCGCACCGGACCGGAGGGGCCGGCGCTGCTTTCCGCCGCCAGCCCCGAACTGGAGGCCCGGCAGGCGCGCCTGCAGGCCGAATATCGCCGCCTGCAGGTCAGGCGGCAGGCCGTTCAGACCAGGGAAGCCGCCGGCGTTCAGATCATGGACGAAAAGATCGCGGCCCTCGAGGAGCAGATGGCAAGGGCCCATTCGATGACGACCGCTCTGTCCCTGCACGCGCCCATCGAGGGGACCTGGGTATCCACGGATGCCGACCGTCTTCCGGCCAGGCACCTGGATCAGGGCCGGCGCATCGGGGTCGTGGCCGATCTGGAACGCTTGCGCATCCGCGCCGTGGCGAACCAGCGGGTCGCCTCGCGGCTCATCGCCGATGCCCGGCCCAAGGTGGAAATCCGGATCCCCGGACGACCGGAGATCAAGCTTAAGGGAAGCATCGAAAAAATCATTCCCGCCGGCCAGGAACGGCTGCCCTCGGCTGCTCTGGGCTACGCCGCCGGCGGTGCAACCCGTATCGACGTCGATGACCCCAGCGGGCGACGCACAGTGGCCCCTTTTTTCGAAATCCTGGTGGTGCCCGCAGCACCCGAGGACACCGTTCTGCGACCCGGTCAGACCATGGCGCTGCGCTTTGAAACAACGCCCCGGACATGGATCGCCCAGAGCTGGCGGGGCCTGCTGCAGCTTTTTCAAAGGAGGATGCAAGGTTAGGATGGAAAGCGTGGTTCATACCCGCTGGCGCATGCTGGCGCAGCTGCCGCAGGGCGAAATCGTGCCCCGCGGCCTTGATGCGCTCTGGCACCAGATCGCCGGCCGGGCCGGTCGCTTACGCCACCGTTGGCACCACTTTTTCAAGATTGCCGAGCAGATCCTCGACCGCGAAAAAGAATTGGCGCCCCTTACGGATCGGCAACTGCGCCGTTTGATGATGGCCTTGCGCCCACGCTTCCAACTGCAGCGTGATACGCCGGATGATCGCGAGCAGGCCCTGGCGGTCCTGCGGGAGGTGGCGACCCGGACCGTCGGTCTGCGCCCCCACCGCGAGCAGGTTGCCGCCGCCCTGGCCCTGGAGGCCGGCTGCGTGGCCGAAATGGCCACCGGCGAAGGCAAAACCCTGGTGGCCGCGCTGTCCGCCGTCCTGTGCGGATGGCGGGGTCGCGGCTGCCATGTCATCACGGCCAACGATTATCTGGCCGCGCGTGACGCCGATCTCATGCGTGCCGTCTATCACTACTGCGGTCTGAGCGTGGGGTGCATCACGCCGCAGATGCCGACGGACGCGCGCCAGCAGGCCTACGACGCCGACGTAACCTACGCCACGAACAAGGAAATTGCCGCTGATTTTCTTCGCGACCGCCTGCTGAAGGGTGACCTCCACGGCTTACCCTCGGCATTGCTGGCCAAAATCATCGGCCGCGGCGACCGCATCGACCGGCTCGTTCAGCGCGGCCTGGAATGCGCGATTGTCGACGAGGCCGATTCGGTGTTCATCGACGAGGCCGCCACGCCTCTTCTGATCTCGGGCCAGGGAACCAATCAGGATCAGGTCGAGGCCTACGAACAGGCCGCCAAGCTGGCCGGCCGGCTCGATCCTGTCCATGATTGCGTGGTCGATTCCCAAACTCGCCAGATACGCCTGACCGCGGCCGGTCGAAAGCGACTGGCGCTGCTGGCGGAACCGCAGGGCGGTGTCTGGCGGGGGCAGCGGCGGCGGGAAGAACTGATCCGGCAGTCGTTGGCGGCACGCATGCTGTTTCTTCGCGGGCAACACTATGTCGTCCAGAACGACAAGGTGGTGATCGTCGATGAATTCACGGGGCGATTGATGCCCGATCGCACCTGGCGCGATGGCCTGCATCAGGCGGTCGAGGCCAAAGAGGGGCTGCGGATCAATTTGCCCAGGGAAACCCACGCGCGCATTAGCTTCCAGCGCTTCTTTCGCATGTACCGCAAACTTGCGGGCATGTCCGGAACGCTGGCCGAGGCCCGCTCGGAATTATGGGGGATTTACCGCCTGCCGATGATCGTCATCCCCACCCATCGGCCCTGTCGCCGCGTCATCTTGCCCGACCGTGTGTTCACCTCGGCCGGGGCCAAGCGGAGCGCCGTCGTCGAAGCCGTCGAACAGCTGCATCGCACCGGACGGCCGATATTGATCGGTACGGGAAGTATTCGCGAAAGCGAGCGACTGAGCGATCTGCTGAGGGCCAGGCATCTGCGGCACCGTCTGCTGAACGCCGAACGGCAGGCTTCGGAGGCCGCTGTCATTGCCGCAGCCGGCCACAAAGGGCAAATCACCGTGGCCACGAACATGGCCGGAAGGGGAACGGACATCAAACTGGGGGCCGGCGTCGCCCAAGAGGGCGGGTTGCATGTCATCGCCACGCAGCGCTTCGAGGCCCGCCGCATCGATCGGCAACTCTTTGGACGCTGCGCGCGGCAGGGTGACCCCGGGAGTTGCCAGGCCTTCGTCAGCCTGGAGGACGAACTGGTTAAAAAACACACCGGCCGGCTGGAAATGGCCACGGGATGCTGGAGCGGTCGCGGGCTGCGACCTGAAATATCCTCTTACCGCTGGCGGCGGAAGATTGAAAAGCTGCAGCGCCGCGCCGAACAGGCGGCCGCGCGTATGCGCCAGGAGGTGCTCCTGGCCGACAGCTGGCTCGACGATAATCTTGGTTTTGCCGCCAACGAATACTAGATGGAGACAGGTGCATCAAAATGGGAACGACATTGAAAAACACGACCTTTTGCATGGGCGTCATCCTGATCGTGCTGATGACATTGCCGGTCATGGCGGCTCAAACCGGCGGGGATAAAAGATCCTTGCCGGAATCGCAGGCCCTGCCCCTCACCCTTCTGGACGCTGTTCTCTACAGCATGGAAGGCAACCGGGAGATCCAGGTGGTGGCCTTTACCCCGCAGCAGTCACAGGAGGACATTACCGACGCCGAGGCGGTATACGATACGCGACTGTTTGCCGAAGCCTCCTACCGTCGCGATCCCAACCTCGAGTCCAGCGTATTGGATGTCGTCACCGAGGACCAGGGCCTGACCCAGACCGGTATCCGTAAGCAGTTAAAGACCGGTGCGAGCATTTCGACCTACCTGGAAACGCGCTACAGCGATCTGAACAACTCGGAGTTTGAAAGACGCTACAAACATATCGTCGCCCCCACTTTGGAGCTGCGCCAGCCGTTGCTGAACAATATCGGCAGCCGGAAAGAACAGACCGCCATCAAAATCGCCAACTACCAGGCCAACATTTCGGAAGAAGAATTCCGCCTGACGGCAATCGAAGTGATCAACCGCGTGGCCAAGGTCTATTGGAAACTGTATCAATTCAAGGAGCTTATCAACATCAGTCGCGAAAGCCTCGAAATGGCCGAAGAAGTCTTACGCCATGAAGCCGAGCGTCTCGACCGGGGCATATCCCAGCCGCTGGATGTCGCACGCGCCCAAACCAGCGTACAGCAGCGGCGCAGCACCCTGATCAGGTCCCAGGAAGAGTACAATATTGCCATGGATCGCCTCAAGCTGCTGATCAACTGGGAACAATTTCGGCTGGATACCGAATTGAGGGTCGTCCCGATCGAACCGCCCCAAACCGAACCGCTGGCCGTGGACGAAGCCGAGGTTACTGCCATGGCCCTTGCGAACCGTTCGGAAATCCTGAAGGCCAAGCAGGAGCAGATGATTCGCCAGGCGGATGAAAACCTTGCTTCCCACCAGCGCCTTCCCACCCTCGATGCCTATGGGCGGTACAGCGTCAGCGGATATGATGGTGATTTCGAAGGCGCGGTCGAAGAGGTTGGCTTCAATGACGAGGATATCTGGGAAGTGGGCGTCAACTTTGAAATTCCGATCGGCAATCGCGCTGCCAACGCCCGCTATCGTAAGAAGATTCTGGCACGGCAGCAGATGGAGAACATCATCAAGCGCCTCGAAGACGACATCAGGCTCGACGTGAAGCAGGTGCTCCACAGTATCGCCGCCGCCCGCGGCGAAATCCAGGCCACCCGTCTCGCTCTGGATGCCGCAGCGAAGGTGGTCGAAGGCGAGTCTACCCGTTTCGATATCGGGCAGACCAGCAACTTGGAACTCCTGCGGGCCCAGGATCTATGGGCGCTGAGCAGTCGTAATTTCACCCGCGCCGTGGTCGACTACAACCTTGCCCTGCATGACCTGGAGCGTGCCCAGGGGATTCTTCCCAAAGGGATTACGATCGAAGAAAATCGAAAAGGATACACACCCTAGTCCTCACAGTCTATTCATCCAACGGCAATCGGCGCGCACGGTGCGCGCCATGCTGATATCCAGCCCGTCGCCAGGAAACCTCCCTCCCTAACGGCCGGTTCCCGAAGGGGTGCGACCCATCCTGACGGGATTCGCCCCGGCTTCAACCCCATCGCTGACATTGGGCCCGCACCGCAAGCGCTGACCCGGTCACCTCCGCAGGCGCGGTGGCTTGCAGATTGCGGTCGTGTTTATGCCCGCTGCGAAATTCGCGTCTGGCGGCAATCCGCAACCTTCGAAGGATGGGGCCATTGGAACCCACCCACATAGACCTGAACAATTGTAGCCGTCTGCAATTTATGCTAAATGAGCTTTCGACCCTGATGCAGGGCAGCGATTGGTTGAAACGGAGAAGGCATGATTGTCAGGCAGATCATCAGTGGGGGACAGAGCGGTGTCGAGAGGGCGGCCCTCGATCTGGCGATTCAGCTGGGTATTTCCCATGGCGGCTGGGTCGCTCCGGGACGCCTGGTGGATGACGGCCCCCTGTCCGGCCAATATCGTTTGCGCGAAATGGCTTTTCCCGACGGTCCCAGCAGCGCCACTGCCAATCTGGAGATGGCGGACGGCATTCTTGTGATGACCCGCGGGGGGCTGTCCGGTGAAGCGGCCGACCTGTATGACCAGGCGCAGGCGCACCACCATCCTCACCTGTTGATCGATTTCGACCGCAATACCCGTTTCCAGTCATCCCTGCTGATCAACTCCTGGCTCAAAGCGAAGCAGGTCGAAATCCTGTTCATCACCGGCGCCCGTGAAACGGAAAAACCCGGCATTTACCGTGACACCATGGATTGTTTCCGAACGGCCTGGTGGGCCCTCCTGATGGCCGAACCGGTGGCGCCCGGAAAAAAGGACGCTGCCCGTGACGACATGCCGCGGACCTTGGATGAGGCGGTCAACCGTCTGCTGGGGGAACTCCCGCTCAAAGACAGGGTCACCATTGCGAACATGAGCACCGATGAGATAACTGGACTGGGCCGGACGCTGGGCCGCTACGTCCAGAAGCGATTCGGCCTCTGGGAAGGCAACCGCGACCTGGAGCAGTCGTGCCTGCAGGCCGCCAACCGCAAACACCTGGGCGAGGAAGAAATCGCGGCCCTCATCATCGATCGGCTGGCGCGGGAACTCCAGAAGACCCATACGCTGCGTGTCCTGTAGCGATCATGCCGGCCCTATCCACGAAAAGACCAAGACGAAGAGAAAACCTATGAGCTGGTTTGGGAAAATTGTCGGCGGCACCATCGGGATGGCCCTCGGCGGCCCCCTGGGGGCCATTGCCGGGGCCGCATTCGGACATTTTTTCGACAAGGCCAATCAGGTCTATCTGGAGGGGGGCGGTCCGAGGCTCTCTCCGGTCGAGGGCGCCCAGATGACCTTTTTCGTGGCCACTTTTTCCATGCTTGCCAAAATCGCCCGGGCGGACGGGCGGGTGACCCGGGATGAAATCGCCGCCATCGAAAAGTTCATGCAGGAAGAACTGCGACTGGGTTTCCAAAGCCGCCAGGTTGCCGTCCGTATATTCGAGGCGGCGCTGAACGCCCCGGATTCATTCGATGATTATGCCCGTCAGTTCTACGAGGCCTTTCACGGGAATCCCCAACTGCTGGAATTCATGCTGGACATCCTGATGCGTGTGGCCATGGCTGACGGGCGGGTAAGCCCCGAAGAAGAGCGGCTGGTCCGCAGCGCGGCCTTGATATTCGGTTTCAGCGAACAGCATTTCGATCACCTGCGCTCCCGGTACCGCAGCGTGGACGACAGCGCCTACAGTATTCTGGGCGTGGGGCCGGATGCGTCCAACGAAGAAGTGAAACATCGTTATCGAACCCTCGTCAAGGAATACCATCCCGACCGCATTGCCGCCAAAGGTCTTCCGGAGGAATTCACCCGTTTCGCCCAGGATAAATTTCGTGAAATTCAATCCGCTTACGAGTCCATCAAGCAGGAGCGAAACCTGTCCTGATGCGTCTGTTGTCTAGCGGCTGATCCGATCCGCCTCGTCCTGGGGTCCCATGCCGGCCGTCAAAATAATATTTTACCCCGCGATGGACCCATAGTGCGCTGCCATGAGCAGGCGGTGGGAATGCCATCAGGGCTGCGTCGGAGAGGCCTGCAGGGTAGCTCTCAAGCCAAAACCTAGCGAAAAAGGCGGGGATAACGAAATTGACAGGCCGTGGCAACTCCATTAAAAATATCCAACGTCGCAGGCGTTTTTTTACTTTCACCAGGGGCGGAAGGGTGACCGGCACCTGCTGCGGATCGAGGAACCATCGCACCCTTTCGCGGGTGTGACAACATACATCCTGGAGATGCGTTGCGCCTTCCCGGATTAAATGCCCCGGGGGCCATCGTTGAATGGATCGCACCGATGACCGATGAATCCGGCCGAACGGAGATGGATGTGAATACGGCGGAGAATAAACATGTCTCCATCCTGATGGTGGACGACGACCCTTTGAATCTGAAGGTGCTGACGGAGACCATCAAGGGGCTGGGCTATACGCTGCTTGCGGCCCGGTCAGGCCACGACGCTCTGCGGATTGCCGCCAAGGCGCACCCGACGCTGATCCTGCTCGATATTCAAATGCCCGGCATCGACGGCTATGAAACCTGCCGACGGCTCAAAGCCGAGGCGGCAACCCAGGATATCGCGGTCATCTTTCTGACCGCGCTGCAAGGCACGGCCGACAAGGTGCGGGGGTTGTCGCTGGGGGCGGTGGACTTCATCACCAAGCCCTTCGATCCGGATGAGATCATGGCACGGGTGACGCGCCAAGTGGCCGTGCAGGAAAGGCACAAGGAACTGCTGCAGGAAAACAGGGCGCTGGCGTCTGAGCTTCGCGAGGTGCGTGCCGCCGAAGACCAGGACCAAAATGCCGACGCGCAACCACTGGCCCGGATCATCCAGCAGGGCGAAAACGATCAGGTGGAATTCAAATCCACGCTTCGCTGGAACTTGAAAAGCGACCGCAGCGAACGGGTTATCGAGAAGGCCTGGTTGAAGACGGTGGTGGCCTTTCTAAACAGCAGCGGGGGTACCCTGATTGTCGGCGTAGACGATGACGGTACGATCCTGGGCATTGCGCCGGATCGTTTCGACAACGAAGACAAATATCTGCTGCATGTCAACAATCGCCTGCAGAATCATATCGGTCTGGCACACAGTGCCAGTATCCGCTACGATCTGGCCAGCATTGAGGACCGGCGAGTGTTGGTTGTCCAGTGCAGTCCCTCATCGCAGCCCGTCTTTCTCAGAATGGGCAAGGAAGAAGAATTCTTTGTGCGTGTCGGTCCCGGAAGCCGCAAGCTTTCCACGAGCGAAGTGGTGGCCTATGTCACCCAGCGCCGGGTCGATTGAATTATAACTTATCTCAAAAACAATCTAAGTGACTCTGGCGGCGTTCCCCGCGTTGCTGGGATTCAGTATCTGATTTTAGTATAATGGTGCATCGTGAACCGGTTCTTGGCAGAACCGTGGCGTCCCTGCCCTACAAACCTGCATCCATACTTCGTGTATGCACGGCCAAGCCGAAGCGATCATGGCGACGGCCGTTTCAGTTCTTCGATATAGCGCTCGATGTCGGCGGGGCTTGTTCCCTTCAACTGCTGCATCACGACCAGCACCGCCCACTTGAGATCAAGCTCACGGTTGGCCGGCAGCGCATAAAATGCGTCCAGGGCATCTATGAAACCACGCCGGTCCAGCTTGCCTAATTCGGCTTCGAGTCGATTGGCGTTTTTGGAAACCGCCCTGTGGCACTCCGGACGAAATGCCCCCTCGCTGGATTGCAGCACGAGACGGCGAGCCACACGGTCCTGGCCCTGAATGATACCATTCATGAAACTGTAGACGAAGAGCTGCCGTGTCCGGGCATCGCTGTTGCGCCAGAAATGACCGTCAAAACGAGTGTCGTCCCCGAATACGGGGTTGGCAGCGAGCAGGACTAGCAGGCAGGCCGCTGCAAGGGCGTGATGGATGCGCATCGTCGATCCTTTCAGAGATAACCCGGGATGGCGGGCAAAGCGGAACCGGTACGGCCCGAAAGCATTGGTCCGCGAATTCGCGCGAGGGCGCCAATATATTACAAGGGCTGCCCGTCATCAAGCCTTCCCGTAAACAGGCGGGCGCGGGCCGCGGGTACTACAACCTATCTCAAAATTAAGATTAGTGTTGCTGGACGGCGTGAGACGGTGAGAAAGCGGAGCATACACGCCGTATGTATGCAGGTTCGTAGGGCTGGGACCCTACGGTTCTGCCAAGAGCCGGCTTACGATGCACCGAAATCTAAAAAACCAGATGCTGAATCCCGCAACGCGGGGCACGCCGCCAGGGGCGCTTAGATTTTTTTGAGATAGGTTGTGATGTCGTTTGCGTGTGCAGGATGGCAGGGGTAGGCGCTAGGAACGACTCGGTCTCATCACCACCGCCAAGCTGGAATGGTATTATAAGGCTTCGATCAGCAGGAACCCCGCCGCAGGCAGAAGTGGAGATATTGGCGTTCGGCCTGATGATAATCACCTTCGGAGTAGTAATTCAGATTCTCGGGAATCCTGAACTGGCGCCGGTATTTTTCCACCAGGCGATCCATTCCCGAGGTTTCCAACGGTTGGTTGTCGATATGCGTATCCATGACTTGGCCCCCGATCGAATTGATATGGTGCTTCGACTTTAAATAACGGATACGAAGAGGCGAACGGCAGCTGACACAGACAAGTAAGATGCAGAGAATGTGCCATATAAAGCCGGGCCGGAAAAGCCATGTAGATAGGCACCTTTGGCGCTGCGACCGAATCATGAAGGGCTTGTTGTGGGAATCTGTTTGTCCAAAAATAGGGAAGCCGGGTTATAACCTCAGGCGAGCAGGGCGGTTCGCAGCTCGCCAGCCAAAACAACCCTTCGTCAAGCTAAATCGGAATACGGGCTTTTAATTTGGGATGGTCTCAAGCGAAACCATCCCCACTCAAGGTTCCTGGACGCTGCTCAAGCGGCGCATACACGCCTCCGGTACGCATGAACCTGGGGCCAGGAACATAAGCCGCCGTCAAGCGCCTATATACGCTGTACTCGAACATCGCCAAATTCGATGTTGCATCCCGCAACGCGGCGGTGCACCGCCACGCATCAAATCGGCAGGGAATCCAGCCAGGCAGAGAACGC
>JASJCD010000168.1 GCA_030066135.1 Desulfobacterales bacterium
GGCATGAAGCCCAAGATGCTGGTCCAGGTGGGCGATGCCGTCAAGCTGGGTCAGGTGCTCTTCGAGGACAAGAAGACACCGGGGGTGCAGTATACCTCACCCGGCAGCGGCAAGGTGGTGGCCGTCAACCGCGGGGCCAAGCGCAAGTTCGAATCCATCGTAATCGAACTGGCCGGAGAGGAAGAAGAAACCTTTCCCTGCTTTGACGCCGCCGAACTGGATGAGCTCGATCGCGAAAAACTTCAGGCGCTTCTGATTCAATCAGGACTCTGGACGGTGCTGCGCACGCGACCCTACAGCAGGGTGCCCGATCCGGGTTCCGTCCCCCATTCCATCTTCGTCACCGCCATGGACACCAATCCCCTGGCGGCCGATCCGGCCCCTATCATCCAGGGCCGGTCGGACAATTTCCGCCACGGTCTCAAGGTTCTCTCCCGGCTCACGGAAGGGCAGGTGTTTGTTTGTCAGCGGTCCGGCGCCGACATCCCGGGCGACACCATCACCCGCGTATCGACCCAGGCGTTTGCCGGGCCGCACCCGGCGGGGCTGGCGGGCACACACATCCACTTTCTGGATCCGGTCAGTGATCAGAAGACGGTCTGGAGCATCAACTACCAGGATGTGATCGCCATCGGGCAGCTGGCGACGACCGGCCGGATTCCGCTGGAACGCGTGATTTCGCTGGCCGGGCCGGCAGTAAAGAATCCGCGCCTGCTTCGCACGCGGGTGGGGGCCGCCATCGATGAGCTGGTGGCGAATGAACTGAATCTGGACAACGTGCGGGTCATCTCCGGATCTGTGCTCTCGGGCCGACAGGCCAGCGGCGGCTATGCCTTTCTGGGACGCCCGCATTTGCAGATTTCGGCCATTGCCGAAGGCCGTCCGCGGGAATTTCTGGGCTGGGCCCTGGCCGGGTTCAACCGGTTCTCCGTCAGGCGGCTGTATGCTTCCGCGCTCTTCGGGCGGGGCCGCAAGCTGGCCTTTTCCAGTTCGGCCGAAGGCAGCCCCCGCGCCATGGTGCCCATCGGCTCCTACGAGAAGGTCATGCCGCTGGATATCGACCCACCCTATTTTCTGCGTGCCCTGATTGTGGGGGACAGCGAAAAAGCACAGGATCTGGGCTGCCTGGAACTCGAAGAGGAAGATCTGGCCCTGTGCACCTTCGTCTGCCCGGGCAAATACAATTACGGCCAGCTGCTACGGGATGTCCTGACCCATATTGAAAAAGAAGGATAAGGGATCACCATGAAGGCTTTGAGAAAGTTTCTTGATAAAATTGAACCGGCTTTTGAAGAAGGCGGGAAGCTGGAACGGCTGTATCCGCTTTACGAAGCCACCGACACCTTCCTGTTCACGACCGACGACGTCACCAAGGTTGAACCCCACGTGCGCGATTCCATGGATGTCAAACGCATCATGACGCTTGTGGTCTATGCGCTTGCGCCTTGCATCTTCATGGCCATGTGGAACACCGGCTACCAGGCCAACCTGGCCATGCAGGCCATGGGAATCCCCGAAGCCTCGGGTTTGCGCGGCGCCTTGCTGACGGCCCTGGTGGGCTACGACCCCAACAGTTTCGTGGCCAACCTGGTCCACGGGGCGTTCTACTTCATCCCCATCTACATCGTCAGCGTGGCCGTGGGCGGATTCTGGGAAGTTCTCTTCGGCATTGTCCGCAAGGAAGACGTCAACGAGGGGCTGCTGGTCAGCAGTATGATCTTCCCCCTCTCGCTGCCGCCCACCATTCCGCTCTGGCAGGTGGCCCTGGGCATCAGCTTCGGTGTCGTGGTGGCCAAGGAAATCTTCGGCGGCACCGGCCGCAATTTCGTCAACCCGGCCCTGGCCGGCCGGGCCTTTCTCTATTTCGCCTACCCGGCCCAGAACAGCGGCGATGCGGTCTGGGTGGTCGCCGACGGGTTCACCGGGGCCACCCCGCTGACCGCCCTGGCCACCACGAACATGGAAACGGGCATGGGGGCCATCAATGTAAGCTGGGCGCAGGCTTTTCTGGGCATCGAACCGGGATCGCTGGGGGAGACCTCTGCGCTGGCCTGTCTGATTGGCGCCGTTATCATTGCCTACACCGGTGTGGGATCCTGGCGCATCATGCTTTCGATGCTGCTGGGCGGCATGGGCTTTTCGGCCCTCCTATGGATGATTGGCAGCGATACCAACCCCATGTTCCTGATGCCGCCCTGGTGGCACCTGGTGGTCGGAAGCTTCGCCTTTGGGCTGGTGTTCTGCATCACCGACCCGGTATCGGCGACCCTGACCCAGACCGGCAAATGGTTTTACGGCGCCCTGGCCGGTGTGTTGACCATCCTCATCCGGGTCGTCAACCCGGCCTACCCCGAGGGGGTCATGGTGGCGATTCTGCTGGCCAATGTCTTCGCGCCGCTGATCGACTACTTTGTGCTGCAGGCCAATATCAAACGAAGGAAGATACGCAATGGCACGTGAATCTGTGGGCAAGACGTTTGTGGTGGCCATCGTGCTGGCCGCTTTCTGCTCGCTCCTGGTGTCGGGGGCGGCCATCGGGCTTCGCTCGAAGCAGGAGGCCAACAAGGTTCGGGACCGCAAGAAGAATATCCTGGTCGTGGCCGGACTGCACGATGCCCAAACCCCGGTGGAAGAAGCCTTCCAGCAGGTCGAGGTACGCATCGTCGATATCGAAAGCGGTGAATTCGTCGCGGGCGACCAATTCGACCCGGAGACTTTCGATCAGCGCGCGGCCGCCAAGGACCCGGAACTGAGCGTCGCCATTCCGGCCGCGAAGGACCTGGCCGGCATCGGTCGCCGGGAGAAGTATTCCCTGGTCTATCTGGTTAAAAAGGACGACAAGCTGGATCAGGTGATTCTGCCCATCGACGGCAAGGGCTTGTGGTCGACCCTGTATGGCTTTCTGGCTTTGGGTGACGACCTGAACACGGTTCGCGGGATCACCTGGTACGAGCACGCCGAAACCCCGGGGCTTGGGGGCGAAATTGACAACCCCCTGTGGAAAGCCCAGTGGGATGGTAAAAAACTATACGATCCCCAGGGCAATTATAAATTCCAGATCGTCAAGGGCCAGGCGGCCCAGAGCGGCCCCGCGGCCGACTACCAGATCGATGGCCTGTCCGGGGCCACGCTGACCGCCAACGGGGTGGCCAACCTGGTGCAGTATTGGCTGGGCGAAGACGGTTTCAAAAAAATGCTGGAACGGCTGAAAACCGAAGGAGTCTGACATGGCCGAACCGAAGATCAAGGAACTTTTGTGGGAACCCATTTTTAACCGCAATCCGGTCACCCTGGGGGTGCTGGGGATCTGTTCGGCCCTGGCGGTGACCGGCAAGATGCAGACGGCCTTCGTGATGACGATCTGCGTTACTGTGGTCATAGCCTGCTCCAGCTTTGCCATCAGCCTGATTCGCAACCAGATCCCCAGCAGTGTCCGCATCGGGGCCCAGATCACGATCATCGCCACCATGGTGATCGTGGTGGCCCAGGTGTTGGAGGCCTTTCTGTTCGACATCAGCAAGCAGCTCTCGGTGTACGTGGGGCTGATCATCACCAACTGCATTGTCATGGGCCGTGCGGAGGCCTTCGCCATGAAGAACGGCCCGGTGGCCAGCATTCTGGACGGCATCGGCCACGGCCTGGGCTACGGCATGGTGCTTCTGGCGGTGGCCTTCTTCCGGGAGTTGTTCGGGTCGGGCACCCTTTTCGGCTTCGAGGTTCTCCAGCCCGTGACCCAGGGGGGCTGGTACGTCACCAACGGCCTGATGGTCCTGCCGCCGAGCGCCTTTTTCCTGATCACCTTTCTGATCTGGGCCATCCGCACCTGGAAGCCCGATCAGGTCGAAGAGGACTAACGCCATGGAACATTACCTGAGTCTTTTCATCAAGTCCGTCTTCATCGAAAACATGGCCCTGGCGTTCTTTCTGGGCATGTGCACCTTTCTGGCCGTTTCCAAGAGCGTCAAGACCGCCATCGGACTGGGCGTGGCCGTCATCTTCATCGTGACGATCACGGTGCCGGTCAACAATCTGCTCTTCCAGTTTCTGCTCAAGCCGGGGGCGCTGGCCTGGGCCGGCCAGGGGCAGTTCGACCTGAGTTTCCTGGGGCTTATAACCTATATTGGCGTCATTGCGGCCATGGTCCAGGTGCTGGAAATGGTGCTGGATCGCTTCGTGCCCGTGCTCTACAACGCCCTGGGCATCTTCCTGCCCCTGATCACGGTCAACTGCGCCATCCTGGGTGGGTCGCTCTTCATGGTTGAACGGGATTACAACTTCGCTGAAAGTGTCGTCTACGGCCTGGGGTCAGGCACTGGCTGGGCCCTGGCCCTGGTCCTTCTGGCCGGCATCCGCGAGAAAATGGCCTACAGCAACCCGCCGGAAGGCGTGCGCGGCCTGGGGGCCACCTTCGCTGTGGCCGGCCTGATGGCCATGGCCTTCATGGCCTTTTCAGGGATCAAGCTATGACAAGCAAGGTTCAGGTTGGCAGGTTCAGGGTTATTCGCTGCGCAACTGTTTTGCAGTGACCCTGGACCGCCGTGACGAAAAGATGCCGAGAACCAGGAAGCGACTAAGACGGTTTTGAAAAACCAATATGTGGAGCGTCTGAAATGAACGAGCTAATTTTTGCCGTGGGCATGTTCACTCTCATCGTATTGATGCTGGTCAGCGTGATCATGTTCGCCAAGGCCAAACTGCTACCCAGCGGGGATGTCAAGATGGTGATCAACCAGGAGAAGGAGCTCACCACCCAACCGGGCGGCAAGCTGCTGGGCAGTCTGGCCGATCAGGGGATTTTCGTCCCGTCGGCCTGTGGCGGCGGCGGCACCTGCGGTCAGTGCCTGGTGAAAGTGCACGAGGGAGGGGGAGATATCCTGCCGACCGAACTGGCGCACATCACCAAGCGCGAGGCCCGCGAAGGCGAGCGCCTGGCCTGCCAGGTGTCGGTCAAGCAGGATTTGTTGGTCGAGGTGCCTCCCGAGGTGTTCGAAACCAAGAAATGGATGTGCAAGGTCCGCTCCAACGACAGCGTGGCCGATTTTATAAAGGAATTGGTCCTCGAGCTGCCTGCAGGTGAAGAGGTTGACTTCAAGGCCGGCGGCTACATCCAGATCGAGGTGCCGCCCCACGAACTCAAATTCACCGAGTTCGACATTCCCGAAAAGTTTCGGCCGGAGTGGGACAAACGCAACTTGTGGGAGCTGACGTCCACGGTGACGGAGCCGTGTACGCGGGCCTATTCCATGGCCAGCTACCCGGGGGAGAAGGGCATCATCATGCTGAATGTCCGCATCGCCCTGCCGCCCGCACCCGGAATTCCCACGGGCGTGGCCTCGACCTTCATCTTCAATCTGAAACCGGGCGACGAGGTCGAAATCTCTGGACCGTATGGGGAATTTTTCATCAACGAAACCGATGCCGAAATGGTCTATATCGGCCGTGGGGCCGGGATGGCCCCCCTGCGCAGCCATATCTTCGAACTGCTCAAGGGCCGCGACAGTCAGCGCCGGATTTCCTACTGGTACAATGCCCGCAACCTGGGGGAGTGCTTCTATCTGGATGAATTTGCGCAGCTGGCCGAAGAGCACGAGAACTTCTCCTTTCATCTGGCCCTGTCCCGTCCGGCGTCGCAGGACAACTGGACCGGACTCACCGGCTATGTTCATCAGGTCCTGCACGACAGCTATCTGGCGGAGCATCCGGCCCCCGAGGACATCGAATACTACATGTGCGGTCCCCCGGTCATGAGCCAGTCCGTGGTCCACATGCTGGACAACCTGGGGGTGGAATACGACAACATCAACTTCGACGATTTCGGGGCCTGACATCCGGAGCGTCGTGCGGCGAAGGAGGCGTCGTGTGACGGCTGCTGCGTCCGCTAAGGGGAAGAAACCATGATCCAAGAGCGACAAGATAAAGACATGCCCGCCAAGAAGCCGTTGAAGGTGACGTCGGGCACCCAGGCCATGATGCGCAAGGTGCCGCGCGTCAGGGATATCATGACCGAGGATCCGGTAACCTTCTCGCTGGGTACGACGGTGCACGATGCGGCCAAGAAGCTGTTGCAGAAGCAGATTGTGGCGGCTCCGGTGGTCGATGCGGACGGCAACTTCGTGGGTATGTTTTCCCAGCAGGGCTGCATGGTCGGGCTGGTGGACGGCGTCTACGACGAGGTGCCCCAGCCGATTTTCGTGGACGATTACCTGGAGCCGGAAGATCGCGTCCAGACGGTTACCGAAAATGCGCCCATCATGACGGCCGTGTCCAAATTCGCCGGCAGCCGCCGGATCATCCTGAGCCTGCCGGTCCTGAGAGCGGGTAAAGTGGTCGGCCTCATCGCGCGCCAGGATATTATTCGCACCTTTTTTGAGATGACCGCCAAAATACCCGATGCCCGGGCGGCCATCCTGTATATCAGCGGACTTGAAAAAGAGCAGCAGGAGATCCAGAAGCTTCGATGACATGGGGAGTTGGAAAGGGTTATGCCGCGCGCCCTGATCGATGACACCAATATTCAGCGTTGATTGCGACAGGATTGACGGAGACTGGATTTAGGACTTAAAGCATTGATATTTGATCCACGTTTACATATAAACACGGACGGCACGCTGTTGTCTTGCCAGCCTCAGGATTTTCCCTTTTTGCAACCCAAAATCGAAGCATCAAAAGGAACGCCATGAAAAAACGACATTCACGGAAATCGATCCTTTACCATCGTCGGACCCGGTCATGGGTTGGTTTGATGGCCATCGCCCTGGCCGCAGTTCTTATCCAAAGCTGTGCCGTCGGGCCGGACTACGTCAAGCCGGAATACGACATGCCGGACCTTTGGCAGGCGGAACTGGTGGAGGGGCTGGCGGCCGGTGAGGCGCCCATGGCCACCTGGTGGAAGGTCTTGAACGACCCGATTCTGGACAGCCTGATGGAGCGGGCCGTGGCCGGCAACCTCGATTTAAAGGAAGCTTTCGGGCGCATCAAAGAGGCCCGGGCCATCCGCGGGATTGCCACCGGGGAGCGCTATCCGGACCTGAACGCCGATGGTGAAGTATCCCGTAGACGCCAGAGCGAGGACTTCGGCGCACTCAACCAGGACCGGGACGGCAGCCCCGGCAGCCAATCGGACTGGGTGCGCGGCGGCAACATGAACGCCAACTGGGAGATCGACTTCTGGGGCCGGGTTACCCGCTCGATTGCTTCGGCGGATGCGGATTTCGTGGCTTCGATCGAGGACTACCGTGACGCACTGGTGGTTCTATATGCCGATATCGCGGCCACCTACGTGGAACTGCGCTCGCTCCAGGAGCGCATCGTGGTCACGCAGCGCAACGTGGATACCCAGCGCGGCACACTGGGTATCACCCAGGCGCGTTTTAAGGCCGAACTCTCTCCCGAACTGGATGTGCGTCAGGCCGAGCTCAACCTGGCGCGAACCGAGAGCGTGATCCCGGCCTTGAAGCAGGGGGTGGCTCAGACGATCCATCGCCTGGGGGTTTTGATCGGTGAGTTCCCGGGCGAGCTCTATGCCGAACTCTTGCCACAGCAACCCATCCCCCAGCCGCCGCCGGAGGTTCTCATGGGGGTGCCGGCGGAAATCATGCGCCAGCGGCCCGACATCCGAGCGGCTGAACGTCGTCTGGCGGCTCAGACCGAGCGCATCGGCATTGCCACGGCCGATCTCTACCCCACTTTTTTCCTGCTGGGTGATTTCGGTTATCTGGGGGTGCGCAGCGATTTGATTGACGGCAGCCGCAAGACGTATTCATTTGGTCCGACTCTGCGCTGGAACATCTTCGACGGCGGGCGCGTGCGCAACCGGATCAGGGCCGAAGACGCCCGCACCGAGCAGGCGTTGGCGCGTTATGAAAATACGGTCCTGGAGGCGCTGGAAGAAGTCGAGAACGCGGCCGTAAACTACACCGAAGAGACCCAGCGTATGGAATTCCTGCGTGATTCGGTGGTGGCGGCCCAGCGGTCGGTGGAACTGGTGGGCGTCCTTTACAAATCGGGGCTGACCGACTTCCAGAATGTCCTCGACATGGAGCGCTCGCTGGCTGAGCAGGAAGACCGCTTCGTGGAGAGTGTGGGTTTCGTGACCCAGAACATGATTGCGATTTACCGCGCTCTGGGCGGGGGCTGGGATCCGGATCCGCCACTGTTGGAGGTTGAGATTCAGGACGCCGCCACCAAGGGCGAACCCATTTTTTAGATCTCCGGTACATCATGGATAATATCCCTACGGGAGGGTTGAGGCTTCGGCCCCATACCCGGCCGGGAACTGAGCCATACAATGCGATTTCATCTATTTTCAGCAAAGGTAGGTAAAACCATGAAGCACTTTTTTACGTTATTGACCGTGCTGCTCGCCGCATGCCTTGTTCTGACCGGCTGCGAGGAGCCAACCAAACCGGAGATCATTCGCCCCGTCAAATACATCAAATTAGAAAAAGCCGCCGGTTTCGGGGGCAGCAGCTATCCCGGCCGTGCCGAGGCTGCCACTGAGCTGAACCTGGGTTTCGAGGTCTCCGGCACCATTGAGGAGCGACCGGTGGACAAGGGTGACATGGTCGAGCAGGGCCAGCTCCTGGCCCGGCTGGACCTGCGCGACTTCAGAAACGAGGTTGCTTTTGCAGTGGCCGAGGCCGACCGCAACCGGGCTTATCGCGAGCGCATCGCCGAGGCCCTTGTGGCCAACGCGGTGGCCGTGCAGGATCTCGACGACGCCGACGCCCGCCTGGCCCAGTCCCGCGCGGCCGTGCGCATCAAGCGCAAGGCCCTGGAAGACGCGCACATCAAGGCGCCCTTCGACGGCACGGTCTCCTGGACCTACAAGGAAGCCGGCCAGCGCGTGCAGGCCAAGGAGAACGTTCTCCGTCTGCTGGACATCTCCAAGGTAGAGTTCACCGTGGACATTCCCGAGCAGGTGATTCCCATCATGGAATACGTCAAGGGCATCACGATTACCTACGATTCCTTTCCGGACCGTCAGATTCCGGCCCGTGTCAAGGAAATCGGCACCGAGGCCTCCGCCGCCACGCGTACCTTCCCGGTGACCCTGGTTCACGACCAGCTCGAAGATATCAAGATCCTGCCCGGCATGGCCGGGGTGGCCACCGGCGATCCGTCGGACGCCCCGGGCCGCGGCATAACAGAAGATGAATTTCTGCTGCCCGTGGACGCCTTTTTCACGGCGGACGGCAAGACCCACAAGGTCTGGCTGATCGACGAGGCCAGCATGACCGTCAAGGCGCACGAGGTGACGCGTGGCCGGCTGACGTCCCGGGGGCAGTACGCCCGGGGTCTCAAGGCCGGCATGGTGGTGGCCGCGGCCGGCGCCAATACGCTGCGCGAAGGGCAGAAAGTGACACTTGCCGAGGCCACCCGCCGGTCGGAAGGCCCCTGGAAATAAAATGATGGTTGGCGCAGTCGCCAACCTCAGGAGGATTCATGAACATAACGGAATACGCCATCAAGAATAAGGCCGTAAGCTATTTCTTCATCGCGCTCGTGCTCTTTGGCGGCATTGGCTCCTACTTCGTTCTGGGCCAGCTGGAGGATCCGGTCTTCACCATCAAGAAGTGCACCGTGGTGACCCTGTATCCCGGTGCCAGCGCCTACGAGGTGGAACTGGAGGTGACCGACGTCATTGAAAAGGCCATCAAGGAGATTCCCGATATCGAGCACCTTTACTCCTTTTCACGTCCCGGTGTGTCCGTCATCAAGGTCGACGTGGAACAGCACGTTTGGATGGACACGCTTCCCCAGATCTGGGACGAGATGCGCAAGAAGATTCGCGATGTCATACCCCAGCTGCCTCCCGGGGCCGGCAAACCGGACATATCGGACGATTTCAACTTCGTCTATGGCTTTGTCCTGGCGCTCACCGGCGACGGTTTCAGCTACGCCGAGCTCGAAAACTGGGCCGATGACATCAAGAGAGAGCTGGACCTGATCGAGGGGGTTTCGCGGGCCGAACTGTGGGGCATTCAGGACAAGGTGATCTATATCGATGTCTCCCAGAAACAGATGGCTGAGCGGGGCCTGACCTTCCAGGATTTTGTCGACACCCTGGGCCGGCAGAACATGGTGGTGGATGCCGGCTCGATCGACGTCCAGGACAAGCGCCTGCGGGTGGTGCCCACGGGCGAGTTCATCACCCCGGAGGACATCGGCGAGCTCTTCCTGCACCCC
>JASJCD010000169.1 GCA_030066135.1 Desulfobacterales bacterium
CTCGTCCTTGACGCTCAGGCCGGCCCCGCAGCCTTCGCAACGGATGTTCTTGGGCTTGTAAACCGGGCGCTCGCGGCCCAGGGTCGATGCGGAGCGTTTCTTGTCCCCGGCGTGTTCCTTTTCCATGGCTTACCAGTCAAGTCCTTCGTCATCCAGGGTCAGATCGGTGTACGTCAGCCAGCGCCCCACAAAAACGGTGGGTGGATCGGCATCGTATTCGATCCCAAAGGTGTAGCGGCCATCCGGGCTGGCGGCGTCCGCGAACCGGTAGGTCTCGCCCGTCTGCACCGCAATGGGCAGATCCCCCTCGACCCCGATGCATTCCGCCTGTCCAACTTCCTGGATGACGAAATCGATGCCTCGGGCTTTGAACTTGCGCCCTGGTTTCAGGGTCTCCAGGGCGGGTGGCTTCTTGATTTCCGTGCGGTTCTGAAGGGCCAGCTCGTGGTTGTCTTCGGTCAGCCAGCCAATGGTGTCATCGGCAAAGGAGAGAAACCACTCGTCCCAGAACCCCTTGCCAAAACTGTAGCGCACCCGTCCCAAAACGGTGAAGCGGCGTTTCTCCAATCGCCCCGTGGCGCCGCGAAAAAGCCGTGTAAAGCCTTCCGGTAGAATCGACTGGCGACCGGCATCCTTGATCTTGTCGGCGTCCCAGTAGACCGCGTTGCCGCAGTATTCACAGACCACGGTGACGACGCCCGGATTCAGGACGTCGTGGCTGGCGCCGCAGGAGGGGCATTTGATCGTTTGGGGTTCCATGGCCTTTTGGGAGTGTCGAAAGCGCCGTTAGGGGTTGTCGTTGCGGGGCCAGCATAAGCAATTCGCTCCGGGGTGTCAACGCAGCATCTCTTCTGTTTACAGGGGACTTGCCGCCGTCCGGCGGTTGACCGTTGGTCCTGCAGTGGATAAATTAATGCTGCGTGATATGGGCCCGGTCTCATGCCTCAAACCCCAAGCAAGGCCATTAGCATGCGCAAACGGATGGATCGAACGGCACCCTCCAGCGCGATCGACACCCCTTTTTCGGCCCCGCCAGCCCGACGCTCTCATTCGCCCCCTGATGCGCTCATCGACCAGCGGCGCTATCGGCGCATCTGGTATTTTTTTCTCCGCGTGCTGGTGCAGGCCGCCTGGTGGGACGGGTTGTTCACCCTCCCTCTCCTCAATTGGATGCGCCCGGCGCCCCTGCCACGCTGGCAATCCGTGGCCCGGCGATACCGAGAAATCGCCACCCAGATGGGCGGCGTGCTGATCAAGCTGGGGCAGTTTCTGAGCACCCGCGTCGACCTGCTGCCACCCGAAATCACGCAGGAACTGGCCGGGCTTCAGGATGAAGTCGCGCCGGCAGCACCCGAGGCCGTAGTGGCGGTCGTGGCCGAAGCCTTTGGAAGTCCGATGGATCAGGTCTTCCGGCATTTTGACCCCACCCCCATTGGTGCGGCGTCTCTGGCCCAGGCCCACCGTGCCATTCTGCCCGATGGCCGGGAAGTAATCCTCAAGGTGCTGCGGCCCGGCATCCACGTTCTGGTGGAAACCGATCTCAAGGTGATGGGTCGGGTTTGCCGCTGGCTGCGCATTTTTCAATTTGTGCGCCAGCGCATGGATCTGGATGTCCTGCTCGACGAGTTCACCCGCACCACCCGCTGCGAGCTCGACCTCACACAGGAGAGGCTCAACCTCCAGCGATTCGCCGATGCGTTTGCCGCCGACGGGCACGTTTACGTCCCGGAAGTATTTGAAGCCTTCAGCCGCCCCAGCGTCCTCACTTTAGAAAACGTGGCCTATATTAAAATCTCCAATATCAGTGGTCTGCAGGCGGCCGGCATCGAACCGGCGGCCGTGGCCGAACGCCTTTATGACACCTACATGCACCAGATCTTCGTCACCAATTTCGTGCATGTCGATCCCCACCCCGGCAATTTATTCGTGCGCCCCCTGCCAACGGCCGCGGAAGCCGAGAACGGCCGGAGCGGATTTGCACCGGGAGAGGCCATTCCCTTTGCGCCCGAGCGCCCCTTTCAGCTCGTGTTCGTCGATTTCGGCATGACGGCCGAGATCTCCGAACGTCTCAAGGCCGCCATGCGCATGGTGGCCATCGGCATCAGCACCCAGGATACGCGCAAGGTCATCGAGGCCTATATCGTTGCCGGGGCGTTGCGCCCGGGCACCGATCTGCGCCGCCTGGAGGAGGCTCACCAGGAGTGGCTTCAGAAAATCTGGGGACTGCGGATGGGAAAAATTCAGGAGACGGCTTTTCGGGAGCTGCGCTATTTCATGCGGGAGTACCGGGACCTGATCGTGGGGACCGCTTTTCAGCTCCAGGCGGACATGCTGTTTATCGGACGGGCCATCGGAATCCTGGCCGGCCTGGCCACGAGCATCGATCCGGATTTCGATCCCTGGTCCAAAACCCTGCCCTATGCCAAACGCTTCGCCATGGAAGAATTCAGCGGCGAGTGGCAGGGGCTCTGGGAGGAAGTATTCATGCTGGGCCGCCAGCTCTGGCGCATTCCGGCCCAGCTCGATCAGGTCCTCACCCGGGCCAAACAGGGGGCCCTCACCGTTCAGGTCTCACTTTCCCCGGAAACCCGCCAGGCCATCCGCCGCATCGACATGTCGGTGCGGCGTTTCGCCTGGATGGTGCTCACGGCGGGGCTCATGGTCGCCGGCGTCAACCTGCACATCGCAGAGAAGAATCCCCCCCTGGGCATCGTCCTCATGGCCATGGCCGGCGTAACTTTTTTATGGGGTGTGGGTCGGAAATAGACCCCGGAGCAGCAGTTCCGACAGCACGGATGAACGCCGCGGCGAATGCGTCTACATTGTCTCCACGCAGAACTACCCGGTCAAATCTGCCCGTATCGCAACCAAGTCTTTGTAAACCTCTATTAGCTCTGCCCAGGATCATGAATACGCGATGCGCTTTGGGGTGTGACCGGGCCTACACCACTATGGTTCTAATAGGATTTTAGGCGATTGTAGACGCGCAACACCTTCAAGTCCGTGGAAAGAAGAGCGGTTTAGCGTCGTCTTGGCGTACAGATTCACATCCAGATCAATTGTTTCGGGGGATTGAACAGGCCCCGTGAGAAAGGAGGCGATAGATGCAAAAGCTGTTTCGATCACCATGGCTCGAAGTAAACGTCATGCTCACGGTTATGATCATTTCCTGTGTGGCGCTGGCGCTCATTACGGCAAGCGCGGAAACCCAGCCTGGCGAGATGTCGGGCGGCGCTCTCTGGGGCTGGCTGTTCGGTTTCTTTTTCCTCAGTTTTGCGATTGCCCTGGTTGCCGTCATCGGCGGCATTGGGGGCGGTGTTCTCTTCACGCCTTTCATGCTGGCCTTCACCCCGGTCGACAGCCTGATCGTCCGGGCGACAGGTCTGATCGTGGCCATGTTCAGCGGCCTGATCTCAACGGGCCCCTTCATGAAGGGCGGACTCGCCAATCTGCGCATTTGCGTTTTTTGCGCGGCCGCGTATGGGGTGGGCGCCTTTGCCGGCGCCCAGGGGGCCATCTACGTGGCCGAACACCTGGGCCAGACCGGTGAAGGCCTCGTTCGCCTCGCGTTGGGCGTGATCCTTTTTTCCCTGGCCGTCTATTTCCTGGTGGGCGGCAAGAAAATCGAGTGGCCCGAGGTCAAAAAGGTGGATGGGTTCACCCAATGGCTTAAACTCTCACAGCCGTACTACGAGGTCTCCCTGAACAAGGTCATCGATTATCCCCTGACCCGGGCCGGCTGGGTGGTGCTGGCCATTATCGGCGTGGGGCTGCTGTCCGGATTCTTCGGATTGGGCGCCGGTTGGGCCATCGTTCCGGCCCAGAACGTGATCATGGCCGTGCCCCTCAAGGTCGCCGCGGCCAACAGCGGGGTCCTGTTGGGCATGGGCGACTGTATCGGTGTGTGGCCCTATCTGCTCATGGGGGCCATCATCCCCATCTTTGCCGCCCCCTGGCTGGTGGGGCAGGTGCTGGGCGGACTGCTTGGCGCGCTGATCCTTATCCGGGTCAAGGCCGGTTTCGTGAGGTATCTGTTGATCGGATTCATGTTCTTTGCCTGCTTTGGTTTGCTGACCAAGGGCCTTGGCATGCTGGGGATTATCGGCGCGGTGCCGGCGTGGCTTAATGGTTTGATATTCATTGTAATTTTTGCCGGCGTCACCCGCTCCATCATAAAATTTACCCGCTCCGGGTCCTGAAGGAGGTGATCGCATGAACGTTCCTGAAATGCCGCAAATGCCGCGCGCCCAAACGATATACGGCGCTATCGTATACTGGGTCACCATCCTGTCATGCCTTATCTGCATGATCGGCCCGGTCATATCGGTGGCCTCACCGGACAACAATGTTCTCGATCCTTACAAACTGTTCAACGCCATCTTCGAGGGTAAAGATGCCGAAACCGTATGGGAGGAAGTGGGGGGGGATTTTCCCGGCGGCCATTTTTACCTGAAGCACCTGACGTATGGCGACGGTTTTACCCAACTCGGCCTGGCATTGGGCTGCAGCGTCGCGCTTTGGGCTTTGATTGCCGCCGCTATTTCATATGCCGCCGACAAGATCTATTTTTATACAGCGCTGTCCCTATGGGTGGCCGGTCTGGTGGCCTTGTCCATGGTGGGCATCGTCGGCATGCATTGAGGATCGCACGCACAACTCAGACGATAATCTTACCTGCGCCTCAACATGGACGCAGGAGAGGAATAGTTTAGGAGGCTATGAACATGTCACAGGATAATCACGATTGTCCCCTGACCCGGGGTGAACGCATTCTGGTGGCGGTCGACGGCTCCAAATACAGTGATGCCGCCGTCGATCAGGCCATCAGCCTGGGCGGTATCTGCAACAGTCAAATTTTCATCATCAGCGTCGTCGATCTCTACCCGGAGCAGATGGCCGTGGCGCCGGCCCTGGTGGAGAAGATGTCGCAAGAAGTCCGGGAACACCTGGACCGCGCCGCCGAAAAAATCGAGAGAGCCAATATCGCCTGCGAAACGATTGTCCACATGGGCGGCCAACCCCACGAATTCATCGTTCAGGAAGCCCGGGAGCGATCGGTGGATCTCATTGTCTTGGGAACCAAAGGCCGAACGGGATTGGACCGGGTGATTTTGGGCAGCGTGTCCCAGAATGTTATCGGCCACGCACCGTGTGCGGTTCTCGTGGTGCCATACAATGTATAGATTAGTCGCCCGGACCAGGGACCTGACCGGCATCTGATCGATATCGGACGAATGTATGCGCACAGTGTATCCGGCGCGGCCGCTTGTACGGTAGTTGCGGGTAAGAATGCCCGAAGAGAATCCCGGCATCGATGGCAAGCTCCTGACGCCGGGTCAGGGCTGTTCGCCCTTGTCCCTGGTACGGGGGCCCGATCCGTTACACAACGGTTAGCTTAAGGGAGGGGCATATGAAAACATACAATCTGCAAGATCTCATGGTCCCGCTTTCGGAGTATGCCACCGTTTCCGAAGAGGCTACGCTCTTTGAAGCGGTGGCCGCGTTGGAGCAGGCCCAGGAAGCGTTCGACAAAGCGCGGTATCCCCACAGGGCCATTCTGGTGCTGGATAAGGATCAGCAGGTCATCGGTAAATTGAGCCAAATGGACGTACTCAAGGCCCTTGAGCCCAAATACCATGAGATGCTGGATCGCCGCCAACTGTGGACTTACGGATTCACGGCGGAGTTTATGAAATCCATGCTTAAGGACTATCACCTTTTCGATGGCCCCATGCAGGATATCTGTCGCAAAGCCGGTGCCCAAAATGTTAAAAAATTCATGCATTGGCCTGCCGCGGAAGAGATCATTGCTGCGACGGCCTCGCTGGACGAAGCCATTCACCAGATGGTTTTGGGGCGCCATCAGTCACTTCTGGTTTCCAGGGATGACCGCGTTGTGGGCATCTTGCGGCTGACAGATGTATTCGAAACCATCCATCAAACCATGCTGGCATGTGAACGCCAGGGATGAAAAACCGATGCATGCGCGACCGCCGTACGCATCCTGAATCGATTCAGGCAGGGTAGCACGCATTCATAAATGGCGTTCCGGTCGCAACCCAACCGTAAAGGTTCCGGTCGCAACCCAACCGTAAAGCGGTCTCTGCAACGGTAGCAGCCCGGCGAAGGCCAACGGCGGCACCTGATGACCAGAGGCTCAGAATGGGCCCGTCTTCTCCTATGGTCTTGAATCTGGTGGGCCATCTTCGGCCCGTCCATCTTGTTTCCGGCCGATTTTTTCAGTAGACTGAAAAAGCATCTGGATCCAAACGGCCTGTATTGCATTCCGTATTCGATATAAAACCTGATCACCTCACCCCGTACTGTCGGGGGTCCGGATTTGAAATCCCAGGATGGGAATAAAACACTCAACTGATGTATAGCGCAGGTTACGAAGCGGACCCGAAGTCGTAAAACCGCCGACGGTTCGCAAAGCGCGCGGGAGGACCGCGATGCCCCCCAAACCGACCTATGAAGCGCTCGCCCGGCAGGTGCAAAATCTGCAGGCGGAAGTGGACGCCCTGCGGGAAACCGCCCGCCAGTTCCGCCAGGCCGAAGACGCTCTGAAGAAATCCAAAGCAACTTTAGAAAAAAAAGTTTCCGAACGCACGGTTGAACTGGCAGCAACCAATCGGGTGCTGAATGACGAGATCGAGCAGCGCAAGCAGGTCGAGGCCGCCCTGCGGAAATCAGAACAGCAGTACCGCACCCTCGTGGATAACTCGCTGGTGGGGATTTACACGACGGATCTCGAAGGCCGCATGTTGTATGCCAACGAGGCCTTGATCCGCATGTTCGGCTACGAATCCTCGGAGGAATTCATGGCCGAGGGCGTGATCAAACGGTATCGGAATCCGGCCGACCGCCAGTTCCTGATCGATCGTCTCACGAAAACCGGGAAGGTCGACAGCTTCGAAGTGGAACTGGTCGACCGAAAGGGACGCAACGTCACCGCGATTTTGAGCGGCACCCTGGAAGAGAACCTGATCACCGGCGTGCTGACCAACATCACCGAAAGAAAGGCGATCGAGACCGCGCTGCATGAGAGTGAGGAGCGCTATCGACTGCTTGTGGAAGGCAACCCCGACGCCGTCCTCTGCCATCGCGGAGGCACCATTCTGCTGGCCAACCCGGCGGCGGTCGAGCTCTTTGGGGCGTCTGCGCTGGAAGACCTGATCGGCCGCGATTTCTACAGCCTGGTGCACGCGGATGACGCGCCCAAACTCAAGAAACGCCGTGACCAGGTGGTGCAGACCGGCGATGCGGTGCCCCTGTTGACGGCCAAATTCCTGCAGATCGATGGCAAGGAGATCGATGTGGAGGTGTGCGGCGCCCTGGTCTTTCTGGACAAAATACCCACCGTGCAAACCGTCGCACGCGACATCTCGGCGCGGGTGCGCGCCGACGCCGCCCTGCGCGAAAGCGAAAAGCGGCTGCGCCTGCTCACCAACCACCTGCACGAGGCCATGGTCTATCAACTCCTGGTCAAGCCGGACGGGGCACGCCAATTTCTACATGTCAGCGACACCATTCGCCAGTTGCATGGCCTGTCGCCCTATGACGTCATGGCCGACCCCGCCCTGTTGTATGATCAGGTCCTGCCTGAATTCCTGGACGAACTTCGGGCCCGGGAGACCAAATCCATTCGGGACCACGCCACCTTCCGCTGTGAACTGGAGTGCCGGCTGCCCAGCGGTGAGAGACGCTGGTTCGAACTGGTTTCCACACCGCGCGCCCGTGCTGACGGCGCGGTGATCTTTGATGGCATCGATATCGATATAACCGAACGCAAAAAGGCGGAGCAGTTGCTGCTCACAAGCCAGGCGCAGTTCAAACGCCTGTTCACCCATGCCAATGTGGGCATCGCCCTGCACGATATCGTACACGATGCCCAGGGCCGGGCGGTCGACTATGTTTTAACCGACGTGAATCCGGCCTACACCCGTATTCTCGGTCTTGAGCGCAGCACGGTCATCGGCCACAATGCCAGCCAGGTCTATGGTTCGGATGAAGCCCCTTACCTGGATACCTTCGCAGCGGTGGCCCAAAACGGCGAAGCCACGGCTTTCGAGACCTATTATCCTCCCATGGACCGGCATTTTCGTGTGGTGGCCTACTGCCCGCGGGAAGGATCGTTCGCCACCATTTTCGATGACATTTCCGAGATGAAAAAGGCCGCGCAGGTGCTGGCCAATTCAGAGCGGCGGCTGAACGACATCATTGAATTCCTTCCCGACCCGACCTGGGTCATCGATCGTGACGGGTGTGTCATCGCATGGAACAAGGCGGTCGAGCACCTGACCGGTGTCAAGAAGGAGGATATTTTAGGACAATGCGACTACGCGCATGCCGTTCCTTTCTACGGCGAACCCCGGCCGACCCTGCTTAATCTGCTGCTGCAGCGTGACCGTAAATGGGAGGATAAGTATTTCAACCTTAAGGAAGAAAACGGCTCCCTTGTGGCCGGGGATTCCTTTCATCCGCTCATGGGCGACGGCGGGCGTTATCTCTCGGCCACGGCGGCCAAGCTTTACGACGCCCAGGGACAAATCGTGGGCGCCATCCAGTCGGTGCGCGACATCACGGACGCCAAAAAATCGGAACAGGAGCGGGAGCGGCTGATCGATGAATTGAAAGCCGCGCTGGCCGAGGTGCGGACGCTCAGCGGGCTGCTGCCCATCTGTGCCAAATGCAAGATGATCAGAGACGACCGCGGCTACTGGAACCAGATCGAGCTTTACCTTCGCGAGCATACGGACGCAGATTTCAGTCACGGCTTATGTCCGGACTGTGCCCGGGAACTCTATCCCGGTCTGGATATCGGTTTCAACCGGAAGGACCGCAAATAAGATTCGAATCCTTCTCAAAATTAGGTTGCGTTTAGGAGATCATGGTGATGCATCGCCTCATCGCGGTAATTTTGACCAGCATGGTTATGGCGGGGTGTGCCACCCGTTCAACTTCCCCTGGGGAAGGGCGCAGCATGGATCCCCAAGCTGTTCTGGGAAAACTCTGGCAGTGGGAAACCACAACCACCCCGCTGGAGAAAATCGAAGTGACGGCACCTGAAAATTACACGCTCTTGCTGGAACCCGACGGTCGCGCGCGCCTTCGTATCGACTGCAACACGGGCAGCGGGAGCTTTGAAATCGACGCGGGCAAACTAACGTTCGGGCCCATCATGTCCACCCGCATGGCCTGTCCCCCCGGCAGTCTGGACGGCGTATTTACCCGGGATCTCCCGAGGGTCGTTTCGTTTTTCTTGAACGACGGCAGACTCTACCTGGAGCTTCCCTACGACAGTGGAACGATGCAGTTCAGGGCAGGACATGAATAAGGCATAAATCTGGAAAGGGCGCATCTAAAGTACTAAAAAATATGGCCGCAGACTGAAGCACTGCGAATAGGCGGCAACATTATCTATTGGGATCATCCCAACGCGCCGTAAATTTGACGATGGCTGGTTTCTCATGACCTGATCTTTAATCTCCCGTGGTTCAAATTTTTACAAAGACTGGGAGGGCTATATCTGCAATATTGAGGTTGAATATTATGATGCAATTATGTCCAGGACAATTAGAGGGTTCCTGATGCTTGCGAGGTTGGGCTTAATGCTTGTTCGGTAGATGAATCACATGGCTTGTGTGTGCAAGAAAACAAATCATTGCATTCAATGGCAAAAGGGCATCAGATTCACAGCGTTCTATATCCTCTATAGTGTCCGCGTTTATCGATTCATTGATTTAATCTCATCGTTGCAAATACGACCTTGAAAAGAATAGATAATAATCTGTTATTACGCTTGATATGATATTGTAATTACACATTTCAGGCTATCCCCTGGGGTGAATCCAAAGAATAGGGTCGATTGGACCATGTTTTTTTCTTAATATTGACAATAAAACTTTATGTGATTAACGAATTTGTAAAGCTCTCGCTGTTATTCTCGTCTATATCAGTGTGTCCTGCTGCGGCTAAACGTCTGTATAGACGAAAACGATTTCCGGTACACAATTATCCGGCAACGATTCATCTGCTTTGAATAACCAATATTTTATCCTTTTTACTGGCAGCGCACTCAAGAAGGGAAGAAATAAGCTATGTTACTTTTTATGGTATTTTAGCCGGTTAGGGCAAACTTCCCGGCTTAAGGATCGATTTTGTCGTGTCTTTACCCAGTATCTTTATCTGTATTGATTAATTTATCTGTATTGATTAATTAGTAGTACAAAAAAATAAGATTTTCCATAAACATAATTTCTCCCAGTCGGCATTTCCATATGAAGCAGATAAGGCTATATTGGGACAGCCTCGCAGAAAATTACTGCG
>JASJCD010000170.1 GCA_030066135.1 Desulfobacterales bacterium
AATCAAGCGAATTCTTTATGCCACCGATTTGTCCCCCAACTCGGCCTATGCCATGCGTTTCGCCAGCAAAATTGCGCGCCAGAACGACGCCCGCATCATCATTCTGCACGTCATCGAAAAACTCTCCGCCACCGCCCATGCACTGCTTTCCACCTATCTGGACGATGATCAGATGAAAGCTCGAACCGAGGAAGAGATGCGCTACCAGATGGAAAGGATTCGCAAACGACTGGACCTGCTATGTGAAAAGGAATGTCGCTATGACCCGGGGCTGGTCAATCGCGTGGAGCGCATCGAAATCCGCGAGGGCTACCCGGCGGACGAGATCCTCAAGGAGGCCGGTGATGCCAACGCCAATATGATCGTGATGGGCACCCATGGAAAAGGGGTTCTCGAAAATACATTTGTGGGCAGCGTGGCCCAGAGGGTCATGCGCCGCTCCCGCCGCCCCATATTCGTCGTGCCGCTGCCCAAGGGGCAGATCGATGTCACTGTCGGAGAAGGCGTCGCCTGAACGCTAACCATACCCCGCACCGCCATGTCATCTGCCTGCCGGCAACACGGCCACCGCTAAACAGATACCCAGCTGCCGCTCTTGGCCGACATCACCAGGGCGTCGATAACCTGCATATTGGCCACGGCGTCTGTCAGCGGGGTCGGCACCGTCGCATCGTCTACAATGGCTTTGGCAAAGATGTCGCCCTGGATGGTGTACTGGTCGCAAACCTCCAGTTGGATTTCTTCGACCTGGCTACCGGACTGAAACCACATCCGGCAGGGCCGATCCGGTGGCGCATTGAAGGGGATTTCGATCTCGATCCGCCCATCGGTGCCCAGGATATTGACCCGCTGATAGGGCGCCAACTGAGTGCCGCAGGTGAATGTGGCGGTACCGGCACCGAAAACCATGATCCCCGAGACCTGGCGGTCGGTCTTGAATACGGGGTCCAGTTCCATGACGCCGCACACCCGCAACGGCTCGGCCTCGAAAAGATAACGTGCCAGTGAGACAGGATAGCAGCCGATGTCCATCAGCCCACCCCCGCCTGCATCCGCTCGGTTGCGGATATTGTCCGGGGCCACATTATAGTAGGCAAAGAAACTCTGAATGGCGCGCAGCTCGCCGATCTTCCCGCGGTCAACCAGTAGTTTGGCCCGCTGCCATTGGGGATGATGCCGGTACATGAAGCCTTCCATGACCTTCAGATGCGGATATTCCCCCGCCGCGACCAGCAGTTCCTGGGCATCGGCCGCATTCACGCCCAGCGGTTTCTCGCAGAGCACATGCTTCCCGGATGCCAGTGCCCTGATCGACCAATCCACATGCAAGTGATTCGGCAGGGGGATATAGACGGCCTCGATGTCCGCATCAGCCAACAGGGCCTCGTAAGAGCCGAATGCGCGTGGAATGCCCAGATGCCTGGCAACCTCCCGGGCCCGGTCAGGACTGCGTGAGGCGATCGCGCGCACATCGCAGTATGCCCCCCTTTGCATGGCGGGAATAACCTTCTCCCGTGCGATCTTGGCGGTGCTCATGACCCCCCAACGAACTTTGCGCATGACATGCCTCCCTTGACAATAGCGATGGTGTCGACGGCCATGCCCTGAGTGCTCCCCGAACGGGTGCGCCTCAGTAGACGATGCCGTTTTCTTTGGCAATGATCTCCATGGCCCGGGCGGCCTGCAGGGGATTGCGCCGCTCGAGAAAATTCTCCATGACGTGGGCAAATCTGTTCATGAAATCTTCACTGGCCACCACGCCGTGCAGAAGACTTCCCACGATACGATCCCGTGCAAAATCCCGAGCGGCTATCCTGGAATAGGCGTTATACTTGGAAAGGTCGCTGTCCAGACGGGCCGAAATGGCACCCTTCAAAGGATTGAAGGTGTCACTGCCCTCGCGGGAACCCACCACGGTCAGCCAGGCAAGGGCAGCGTCACGGTTGGCGACGCCCTTGGGCAGGCCGAAGGCTTCGGCCAAAAACATAAAAACGCCATTGGTTCCAGGTGCGACCGACCACCCGAAATCCTGACCGGGTCTCAAATCGAGCGTCGCAACCATGTAAGCGGCGGCCCAGTCACCCATAACAAAGAAGGCGAACCGGCCTTGGATCATACTGTGTGCGGCCTCCTGCCAGGTGTTGGCGGCATCGAGACGGGTATATTCCAGAATGCCGCTTAAAACCTGCCAGACAAGAATAACGTCCTCGCTCATCCAGTCGAGATTGCCGTTCCACAGCGCTTCCCATTTGTCCGGACCCAGAACGGCCAGCGCCACCGATTCCCACAGATGACAGGCCGACCAGTTGGACGCCAGCGCTAATGGTACGACCCCCTGGGCCCTGAGCCGGGGCGCGATCTGGAAAAACGCCTTCCAGGTTTCGGGCGGTGTCACGCCCCATTTCATCAGGTTGGCGGGGACATACCACATGAGGTTGGAACGTTTGATCGCAACCGGCACCGACCAGAGTCCCCCGTCTGTTTGGAGCAGCCTGATCAGGTCCTTGGGGAAAACTGCAGACCATCCCTCGGATTGATAGAGGGCACTTAAATCCTCCAGCCGATCCGCGGCGATCCAGGGGCCGATCAGCTCACGCCCCGCGGGGACCTGAATGCAGTCGGGCGGTTCACCCTCCTGCATGCGGGCTTTCAAAACCGCCCGGGCACCGGCTTCTGATCCATCCTTTGCAGACGCATAAACGACGTCGACCTGAGGGTACCTGGATTCAAGACGTTTGACCAGGGAGTCCAGGGCCGTCCCCGCACCCACGGGCCACCAGGAGAAAATCTCCAACCGGCCGCTGGGCTGCATTTGGGCACGCAGTACGGCCCCGCCCAGGGCCAACATCATGAGGATCAACCCGATGGCGACAAGTCTCCGATAATGAATGGTCATGAGGCACCTCAGTGGCCAATGGAAGGCAGCAATGATCGAACGTCGGGCGGTGGAGAAGAGACGATTCCCCGATGCGCAGGCCGAACAAAGGGTCCCGGTTGCATTCCGGGCATTGCCTGCAGTGCTACTGTAAGAACGGTTGCGAAACAAACCCGACTTGTCAAGGGTAAAAAAGGTTGCCCCGCCCGGGTGCTGGGATAGCGACGATAAGCCGCCGCGATGATCTTCTGACCGGATCACCCCGACCGAGCATCCACTGCCGGCGGCAAACGCTGGGCCACATCATGGCTGAACGCTCCGATCCGTGTCAGGTGGAGATTTACGTGGCAGGGCCGGGATTTGCGCCGGGGGCATCCTGATCAACCTTGCGGATCACGCCATCGCCCTGCATTGCAGCCTGTCCGGCGTCTCCTATGGTTCTGGGGTTATTCTTCGCTCAAAGGCGGCCGGGGACAAGCGGCCCGACAGGACGTTAACAGACGATCGGCCTGACGGTAGGAGGCTTTGTCCCCGATATCCAGCCTTGTGGCGTTCAGGCGAATAGCATACACTTTCTCGGTACGGCAAAGGAAGTCCATAAAATACCCCGGTGCGTCCGCTGCACCGACAGCCGCAAGGAAATGGTTCAGGGCCATTATCGCGGATGGTTTCAGAAAATACAACGGGGGACAAAACCAAAAGGAAGGCGGTTGCTCCGTTTTCTCCGCGATGGCCTCAACACGGTCGTCCGCACCAAAGACGGGCACGCCGGTTTTCCTGAGGCGCGCCGGGTCCATTTCGGGCAGCGCCACGACCAGGTGATGCGGTTCGCGGCGGAAAGCGATCCACAAGGGTCGCAGATCGAAGTTGAAAATATTGTCTCCGGCGGCCACCAGCATTCCATCCGGCGCCTCGATCCTTTCGAAGACCAGCTTGAGATCCACACAGGCGCCCAGTCGGTCGGCGTTACGCTTGGTCCCGTCATTGTGGACGGTCAAATCGATACCAGAGATATCAAGCCGTTGTCGCCAGCCATCGCGCCAGGCTTCAAAGTGGCCGCAAAAGCGCGCATTGGTCACAAGGTGAATGGCGCCCAACCCATCAAGCGAAATCAGTGCATCCATCAAGTAATCCAGCACCGGCCGGCCGGCCACGGGCAACAGGGCCTTCGGTGTATTGCGTGTAAGGGGGAATAGCCGGGTGCCATAACCGGCACACAGCAGGACAGCAACCATATCCACCTCTGGTGCGGAAAAAGCTTCAAACCATAAGCCCGTTGATTCAGCTGCCAACATTTTCGAGCGGGCTTATCGGATTTGACAATTCGCAGCGCTTTAAATTAGCAATCTTGATACAACTTTATCGCATCCCCACCCGAGAACTCAAGCCGACGTGCGATAATCGGCCGCCTGCACCGACCAACGCGCCGGCAGGCCTGCAATCCCGATGACGGTCACCACCAACCCCCATAACGCCCCCATCCATGATATGCACTGGACGGTATGGTGCGCCAGATCGACACCCTCTCTCACATGGGGCTTTTGAGCCGCCTCGTGGGCATGCTGACCGCTTCGCGCAGTTTCCTCTCCTACCCGCGGCATGAATACTTCCGCCAGGTGCTCTGCAATCTCCTGGGCGCAGATGTGGAAAACGGGGAACTTCCGGGAATCGACCAGCAGGCCGTACAAACGGTTTATCTCCGTGGATCTTTCGCATTGCTGCGGAGAAGAATCGAAGCACGCCAGGGCCACTATATGGATCCCGATCTGCTCCAGTGCCAACGCGATACCCTGGAGGTGCCTGCAGGGGGCATCACGATGGACATCGCCCCGACACCTGCAGTGATCGTCGAATCGATCCTCAATCAGATCACAGACCGCGGTGGCAGCCAATGACAGCGGCCACCGCCCCCCGCGCTGAAATGGGCCTGCCCGAATTTTCTATTTATTTCAATCAGATCAAAAAGAAATAATGATCTCGATAAGTTAGTTCCGAAATCCCGTTGACATCGAGAACAATTCTTACTAACCAATTTCTAACTTAGCCGGTGTTTTTCCCTCCATTAGCGTTTGACCGAGAACAGCGATGACCAGACCTTCCCATGAAGCGCTGCAGAAGCGTATTCGCGCGTTGGAGGATCGCCTCCGTCGCTACGAGGAAGATCCGTTCCAAACGCCTTATCACACTTCCTTCTGCGAGGCCTTTCTCAAATACACGCGTGAGGGAATCTGTGTATGCCACCCCGTCGACGACTTCCCCTTCGTGCGATTTACGGTCTGGAACGATCGCATGGTCAGCCTGACCGGCTATACGATGGAAGAAATCAACATCAAGGGATGGTACCAGAGCCTCTATCCCGACCCCGAAATTCGCAAGAAGGCCATGGCCCGCATGACAGCCATGCGGGCCGACGACGATTTGACCGCCGAAGAATGGGTGATCACCTGTGCCGACGGCCGGGCGCGACCCCTGCGCATCTCCACCGCCGTCATCGCCCGGATCGACGGTGTGGCCCACGTGATGGGCATCATGCAGGACCCAGACGACCGGCGCACGGAACAAAAAGTACTGCAACACACCCAAGCCCACCTCGAACGGCAGATCGATGAACGCACGACGGCCCTGTGGTCAAAGAGCGCCGCCCTGGACCACGAAATCGAAAAACGGGGACGCGCCGAAAACCGATTGCGCCGCAGTGAAGAAAAATTCAGCAAGCTCTTTTATATCAGCCCCGTGTGGATGGACGTGGCCACCGTGGCCGAAGGCCGCTATATCGATGTCAACGAGGCTTTCGTGGCCGCGACCGGGTATACCCGCGAAGAAGTCATCGGCCGCAATTCGACCGATTGCGGCCTCTGGCCGAACCCGGAAGCCCGAAGGGCCATCGGCCGAAGGTTGCAGGACCACGGTCGGCTGGACCGCCATCCCTGCCGCTTCCGCATGAAGGATGGCAGCCTGCGCGATTTCCTGTGGTCCGCCGAGGTGATCGACTGGGGGGGCGAATCGTGCGCCCTCAGCGTGCTGATCGATACGACCGAGATCCACCGGGCAGAACATGCCCTGCGCGCCAGTGAGTCCAAGTTCCGCACGCTCACCGACGCGGCCCCGGTTTCGGTTTCCATTTCCCGCGAAGAGCGCTTCTGCTATGTCAACCAAGCCTGGGAGGCCATGACCGGCTATACCCGGGAGGAAAGCCTGGAGCTCAGCCCCATGGCCATCGTCCATCCGGACATGCGGGAGACGGTGCGCCAGCGCGCTGCCGGTCGCCTGCGGGGCGAGGACCAGCCGACGCGCTACAAGATCAAATTCACCACCCGCGATGGGGAAGCCCGCTGGGGTGATTTCTCGGTGACCGTCATCGATTTCGATGGCCAGCCGGCGATCCTGTCCATGGCCAGGGACATCACGACGCAGATCGAAACCGAAGAACGCCTGCAGGCCTCCGAAAAACGACTCGCGGAAATCATTGACTTCCTGCCCGATGCCACCTGGGTCGTGGATCAGGAGGGCAAGGTGGTGGCCTGGAACCAGGCCATCGAAAAGCTCACCGGTATTCCCGCCAAGGCCATCATCGGCAAAGGCGACTACCAGTACGCTCTGCCATTCTATGGTGAGAAGCGGCCCGTGCTGATCGATCTGGTACGTGAACCGCACACGGGTATCGAAGAGCATTACGTCCATCTCGAGCGTGACGGCAGCAAACTAATATCGGTTTCGCACCACCCCCACCTCAAGCCCGGCGGGGTCTACATTGCCGGCACCGCCAGCCCGCTCTACGACGCCGAGGGCCATATCACCGGGGCGATTGAAAGCCTGCGCGACATCACCAATCAGAAGCAGGCGGAAATTCTCCTCGAAGAGACCCGGCGGCAGCAGGAAGCCATCCTCAACAATATCCCGGACATGGCCTGGCTCAAAGACCGGGAGAGTCGTTTTATCGCCGTCAACGAGGCCTTTGGCAAGATTTGCAACTGTTCTCCGGAAGAGATTGCGGGCCGCACCGATCTCGATTTCTTCCCGGAAGAGCTGGCCCGCGCCTACCGCGCCGACGATCGCCACGTCATCGACAGCGGCCAGCGCAAGTTCCTGGAAGAAAAACTGGTCGATGCCGACGGCACCGCCCGCTGGATCGAAACTTTCAAAACCCCTATCTACAGTGACGCCGGCGAAGTGGTCGGAACCGCCGGCATCGCCCATGACATCACACGCCGCCGTCGGATGGAGGAGCAGCTGCGCGACTCGGAGGAAAAATTTTCCAAGGCCTTCCAGTCGAGCCCCGATGCCGTCTATATTGCCCGCATGGGAAACGGCCAACTGCTGGAGGTCAACGACGGCTTCACAAGGGTTACGGGTTACCGGCGGGAAGAAGTCCTGGGAAAGCCCATCCACACGATCAACCTCTGGTACGATCCCCAGACGCACAACGAAATTGTTGCGGCCATGGGCTCAGAGGGTGTCATTCGCGAGCGGGACCTGAGGTTTCGAACCAAAGCCGGGGAATTGCGCGACGGCCTGCTGAGCGGTGAAATCCTGCACATCCGGGAGGAGGCCTGTCTCCTGACCGTCGTCCGGGACATCACCGACCAGAAACGCGCCGAGAAGGCCCTGCGATCCAGCGAAGAACGCTACCGGGAGTTTTTCACCAACGCGCCCTTCGGCATTTTCCTTTCCACTGACGATGGTCGTTTTCTGGATGTCAACCCGGCCCTGGCAAAAATGATGGGTTATGACAACGCCCGCCAGGCCATAGATGATATCCGTGATATCGGCACCCAGCTTTTCGTCGCGGCCGAACAGCGGGAGGCCATCATTGCCGCCGCAATGGCAACGGAAGGCTTCCATGTAGCGGAGGTCCGCTACCGCCGCAAAAACGGCACCCAGTGGCTGGCCTACCTGCACATGCGTCATATTTCCGGCCAGCGGCCAGGCAGGCGCATCTTCGAGGGATTTGTCGAGGAAATTACCGAGCGGCGCGCCGCCGAACTGGCGCTTGTGGCGGAAAAGGAACGGCTGCGGGTAACGTTGCACAGCATCGGCGATGCGGTGATCACCACCGACCGCGAAGGTTGTGTCACCCTTATGAACCCGATTGCCGAAACGCTGACCGCATGGCGCGAACCCGAGGCCGTGGGCCTCCCGCTGGCTAAGATATTCCGGATCTTCAACGAGGCCACGGGCCAACCCTGCGCAAACCCGGTCGAGGCGGTTCTGGCCTCCGGTCGGATCGTGGCGCTGGCCAACCACACCAAACTGGTCAGTCGCGACGGCAGCGAGTACGTGATTGCCGACAGCGGGGCCCCCATCCTGGATGCCGATCACAATATCATCGGCGTGGTCCTTGTTTTTCGGGATGTCACCACGGCCCGGCGCATGGAGGCGGAACTCCTCAAAACAGAAAAGCTCAAGTCACTGGGCGTACTGGCCGGCGGCATCGCCCACGACTTTAACAACTTCCTGGCCGGCATCGTCGGCAACCTGTCGCTGGCCAAGCTCGATCTGCCCCCCGGCAATCCTGTCCATCCACGCTTGGATGAAATGGAGAAAGCCGCCCTGCGGGCCAAGAACCTGACCCTGCAGTTGCTCACCTTTGCCAAAGGGGGCGAACCGGATAAACGTACCATCCCGATCGGTGATCTGGTGCGCGAGACGGCCAGCTTTGCACTGCGGGGCTCCCATATCCGCTGCCGCTTCAACCTCCCGCCCGATATGCACATGGCCGAGGTGGACGAGGGGCAGATGACCCAGGTCATCCACAACCTCATGATCAACGCGACCCAGGCCATGCCGGAAGGCGGGGAGGTGGGCATCAGCGGTGAAAACGTAATCCTGGCCGCCAAGAACCATCTGGCCCTGGCGCCGGGCCCCTATCTACGGCTCACCGTCCAGGACGCGGGCACCGGCATACCGCCGGAACACCTGCGCAAGGTCTTCGATCCCTATTTCACCACCAAACAGAAAGGCAGCGGACTCGGTCTGGCGGTGGCCTATTCCATCATCGAGAAGCATGCCGGCAAACTCAGCATCGACTCCGAACTGGGCATCGGCACCACGATTCATATCCATCTGCCTGCGGCCAAGGGCCCGGCCGCAGCGCCCGTTCCCACGTCCGATGATCTAATCAGGGGAACGGGGCGGATTCTGGTAATGGACGATGAGGAATTTATCCGCACCCTGGCGCAGGACATGCTGTCCACCCTGGGGTACAAGGTAAAAACCGCCCGGGACGGTGAGGATGCCGTCGCATCCTATATTGAAGCCCGGGATGCCGGACAGCCGTTCGATGCCGTCATTCTGGACCTGACCGTCCCCGGCGGCATGGGGGGCAAGGAAACCATCGCCCAACTGCGCGAACGCGACCCTGCGGTGAAAGCCATCGTATCCAGCGGCTATTCCAATGATCCCGTGATTGCCAACTATGCCCGCTATGGATTTCAGGCCGCCGTCAAAAAGCCCTATCGGCTGCAGGAAATAAGCAAAGCCCTGCGTTCGCTGCTCACGCCCTCCGAGGATCAATAGGCGCCGGTCGCCTGCCAATCCCTGCCCCCATGCACGTAAATGCCTGTATCCTGAAAGGCCGGGCCCGATGGACGGCCGGCTTTATCCGCGTTTGGGTTGCGCCGCGGCCCGACCAGTGCAGGACAGGTTGCAACCATACCCCGGCAGCATTTGGTCGGATGGTTTGGCGCCAGGCTGCCGCTTTTTATTTGATTTCATCGAAGGGCTTGGCGTCATCGCTGTTGCCCAGCCACTTGACCATCCCGTTGGTGGTATCGATCACATAAATCTCGGTGAACGATCCCCGGGGCGTGCAGCACATGCGATAGCGCCCGATCTGCGACGAGGTCGCCAGATCGGCGCCGGTCAGAAAAACAACCGCCAGCGCGGCCAAGGCCCCTATCAAGAGGAAGATGGCGCGTTGTTTCCACTGCTGTGTGTGCATCATGACCTCCTTGTAGCCAGGTTATGGGGTACGCATGCCCTGTTCTGGGGCCAGCGTCTCGTCGTTCAGCGGCTGAAAGCCGCCAGCAAATCCGGTAGAAAATCCTGCATACCGCCGAAGGGTGGATTGTCGGCGGGAACGATTCCCGGTGAAAAACCCATTTGACCAAAAGGCGCCAGGGCCGACGGATCCCGGCTGATGACGTGCACCGGCACAAGTGAGGGCGCCTGGTTTCCGGCAATGTGGGCGTTGGGCTGATGATCACCGAGCACGATGATCAGGGCGTCGTCGTGTGCAAAGCGGGTAAGATAATGGCCCAGCACGGTCAGTTCATACCGGATCGCCGTCAGATAGGCCTCGGTGGCCCCGGTCAGATCCGGCCAATTGTTGGGAAACACCACGGGCGCCAGTTGATGGTAGACGGATCCGTCGCCGATAAGCTCCCAGTCCGGCAGATAGACAGGCTGCCGGTGAAAGGGAGCGTGGGTACTCACGAGAACATAGCGGATGAAGAGGGGCCCCTTGTGGGGCCGGATCTCGCGCCGGTAGATCCGGTCCAGGACAAACTGGTCGGGCATGGGCGCGAAGCCGAAAGCCGGGCCGCGATAGTCGAAATCCCGGGCATGATATTCACGCTGGTAGCCGAAATAGCGGCCTTCGGGCCAGGGCATCGTGGTGCCCGGCATGATCGAAAGGGTGCGGTAACCC
>JASJCD010000171.1 GCA_030066135.1 Desulfobacterales bacterium
ACCGCGTTGTTGATCTGCACGGATGCCTCCTTATGACCGGGCAAGCGGCCGCCCGGCATGCGCTTACCGGCACCGACCCTGGTCGACCAGGCCGCTGGGGATTATCGTAAGCCCTCGATTACAGGTAAATACGCCCGTGATTCAAGCATGCCGATATCTTCTTGGGTCGATCGAATAGAATATGATGCGACCCGTATGAAAATCCATCAAAGGGAGAGAATTCCATGGTGGGTGCCGTCGCCGGTGACATCATCGGCTCCGTCTATGAAGCCGCCCCGATCAAAAGCACCACGTTCCCCCTGTTCACGCGGCGATCCTGCTTTACGGACGACACGGTGCTGACCGTGGCCACGGCTGCGGCTGTTATCCAGAAGACAGACTACGCGCATGCCTATCGCCGGCTGGCCAGAGCCTATCCGGCCAGTGGTTTCGGGGCCGCGTTCGCCCGCTGGTTCCGAGCCGAAAAGGCGCCACCCTACCAAAGCTGGGGCAACGGCGCAGCCATGCGCGTGAGCCCGGTAGGCTGGGCTTTCGACACTGAATCACGCGTTATGCAGGAGGCCGCGCGAAGCGCCGCCGTCACACACGATCACCCCGAGGGAATTCGCGGCGCCCAGGCCACGGCCCTGGCTATCTGGCTGGCGCGGCAGGGACGGGACAAAACGGAAATTCGAAATCGCCTCGGAGACCGCTTCGGCTACGACCTGAAGCGATCCGTGGCCGCCATCCGGCCGGACTACGGTTTTGAGGTTGCCTGCCAGAAAAGTGTACCGGAAGCCATCATCTGCTTTCTGGAGGCAAACGATTTCGAAAGCGCGGTGCGCAACGCAGTCTCGCTGGGTGGCGACAGCGACACCCAGGCCTGCATCGCCGGCAGCATTGCCGAAGCCTATTACGGCCCATTACCGTCGGCGATTCAGACCGAAGTTGCCAGGCGCATACCCCTCCCCTTCCGAAACGTCATCGACCGTTTTACGCAAGCATATCTACCCCGGTATTGGCGACCGGGCCTTTCATGAAAAGTGTAATGCCGTTTGGGGAGGACGATCTAAAACCCGGCAGCATAAGAATCTCACATGAGCGCCGGGCCGTTCGACCCGACCCGCGCCACCATGCCGGTGCCCGCCGATTGACAGCCCTTGCGGCGCCCTTACCATAGGCTTGCCGACAGCCGCCGAACGATTTCATCACAAATCATACGGGAGCCCGCAATGCCAAGAATCGTCCGTTTCCATAAAACCGGTGATGCCGAAGTGCTCGAATTGGAAGACATGCCCCTGACCGAACCCGGGCAAGGCGAGGTACGCCTCAAGGTGGCGGCCATTGGCCTCAACCGCGCCGAAATCCTATTTCGCCAGGGTCTGTATCTGGAAGCCCCCCAACTGCCGTCCCTTATCGGTTATGAAGCCGCCGGTGTCGTCGATGCTTTGGGGCCAGGGGTTTCGGATGTCACTATCGGGGACCGCGTGAGCACCATCCCCTCGTTCTCGATGGGCAAGTATGGCGTCTATGGCGAAAGCGCCATCGTGCCCGCCAGTGCCGTGGCCCCATACCCCGATGGATTAACCGCCATCGAGGGCGCCGCCATCTGGATGCAGTACCTCACCGCCTATGGTGCTTTGGTGGAACACGGGCAAATGCGCCCAGAGCATACCGTATTGATTACGGCAGCCAGCAGCAGTGTCGGGCTGGCCGCCATCCAGATCACCAAGCAAATTGGGGCCCTGGCGGTGGCCACCACGCGCGGGCCCGCCAAGAAAGACTTTTTGCTGGCGGCGGGCGCCGACCATGTCATCGTGACGGAGAAGGAAGACCTCGTTCAACAGGTACGTGAACTGACCGATGGCCGCGGCGCGGATATCATCTTCGATCCGGTGGCCGGACCCTTTCTGGAAAAACTGGCGCAGGCCGCGGCACCGGGTGCGGTTATCTTCGAATACGGCGCACTGTCCCTGGCACCCACCCCCTACCCGCTGTTCGAAGCCCTCGGCAAGGGGCTTGCCGTCAGGGGCTATACGCTGTTTGAAATCGTCAAACAGCCTGCCATGCTCGCCGCCGGCAAGCAGTTCGTCTATGCAGGCCTTCAAGCCGGTGCCCTTCAACCGGTAATCGACAGCACCTTTACCCTGGATCAAATCGCCGCTGCCCATCGCCACATGGAATCCAACCAACAGAAGGGTAAAATCGTCGTTACGGTGTGACCCCGTCACCATGCCAAGGCCAGACAGCCCTTAGCGCTTTGATTTCGCGGCTATAGTTCTCAGATCACACGCCGCCTGCGCTGTACTGCAAGAGCGCATTTGCAGACGTTATCATCTACATGCGCCAAGGGTCGCCGCCATAAATTCGGAAACGGTGGGGCTTGGGGTTTCGGCAACGCTGATATCCAGGCGCCTTTCAGCCTCGCTACTTGAACCGCGAGGCCGCTTTCTTGAAACCGTCTCTCAAAGCCTGCCAGGCTGCCTCGGTGCCTTCACGGACATCACCCCAGGCATCTCCGGCACCGTCCTTGAAGTCATCCCAGGCGTTTTCACTGGCGACTTCCAGATCGATGAGTTTTTCTTTCATCTGCCGGCGAAGCTGATCGAGGGTCTCCCATTCGGCCTCGTATTTCTTCCTGGCCTCGGACGAGACATGCTGGATCCCCTCCTCGAGGCGGCTGCGCTCGCTGATCCATTTGCGGTTCAATTCTTCAAACTGGGCTTTCATCTTTGCCAGAAATTCGTCTTGCGGTTTGGCCACGGCATCCTCCTCTGGCAACGGGTTAAGATCAAATTGGGGGGGGACCCCACGCGGCGCATAGGATCCCGGCCGCATGGTTGCACGGCCGTCTCCGCTGCCTCGGGTTGGTCATCAGAATCAAGGGGCTGGTAGGGATAGGCTGCGCTGCAGAATGGAAGCACCTTATGACTTTCCTGCTGGCGGGCGCTGAAGGTTGAGGCCGATGCCATGACGGCAACAGGCGGTGGCAATCCTTAAGGGCGGAACTGTTGGTCAGCGGTTTGCTCGCGTTTTTTTCTGATGCGTGGCTTGCGGCGATCTTTGCCCGAACGGCGCTCCGGAATATGGGCCGCATAAGAAAACTGGCGACGATCCGTACCTGATCGCCGTTCCTTCGAACCGTAAGGAAGGTCGGAAGTCATTTTTGGCACCGCACTGAGGGTTTTCATTCGTGTGTGCTAATCGCCGCCCTCGCCAATGTGGGGCGATCCGGCTTTGGAAAATAATTGCTAATTAGTCATTCCGGCGGCACAGAATCAATTCAAGGGCCATCATCTCATATCAGGCCCGCACCATGAGCACAGTGATGCCGCCGAATCCCATTAAGCAGAATTCTTGAAGCAAAAGGGGTGCCATCATTGCGCCCCGACGCCGGCGATATGGCTATAACCCTTCAAAATCATATACGCTTTTGGTGCCATCCGGCTCAATCGGGCTTTTAAATATCTCATCCAGGATGTGTCCATTAAAACTTGATTAGGCAATTGATTACAGCCTGTCTGAGCAATAACTTTCATAAATTGCTTTTTTTTCACCACCGGATGCAGACCGCCGGCCCCTTGACCCCAGGCGATCCGAAAGATCACCTTCCAAGCCATATCGGTTGTGACTTCCGTCTCCAATATAGACGCTAAAGGTCAGTTTCCTGACGTGGCCGCAAATAATTCTTGTTACAGCTTGGACAACCGCAGGATAAGATCTGCTTGCAGTGGGCGGCCTCAAAGATAGATCCGCATAGCGCAGGGACATATCCACCTCGGGTAAATGGACCTTTTCTGTGCCGCCCAGGCCTTGCACCGCAAGACAAGAATGTTGACGTCGTCGAATGGTTCCGGCACACAGGTAGGGCACGCCACGACTTGAACGATCCTTGATAGGATAAATGGCGCATCATCGGTAGGGTTTGTGACCAGGCCGGCGAGCTTTTTCTCCGAACACTACATAGGACTTAGCGCTCAACCGGTGTATCTATAGGTACTAGCGCGCTAAGATTCATAGTCGATCATAGGCGTTCGATCCGGGCTTCGGATCAGGGTGTGGGCTTTAGATCACAGCGAACCCCATGAGGTGAAGGTGACGGCAACGACTCAGAAATACCAAGCCCTCCAAAAACAAAAAAACCCGCTGATAATTCAGCGGGTTTTAATATTCATGTGGTGGCGATGCAGGGAATTGAACCCCGGACACTGCGGATATGAGCCGCATGCTCTGACCAACTGAGCTACATCGCCACAACGCAATCGGTGACAAGACCTGCGGGTCCGAAGGTGCCGCCGAAAACGAAATCTGCTATCTATCAGCTTCCTTTTGACCCGTCAAGTTGAAAATCTATTTCGATTTCGGCTGGGTCGCCGGCAGTGAGCCGGAAATCTCCACGGCAAGCTCCTGGAGTTCAACATCCTCTGGCAGCCCGGCAAAAATAACCGTGAAGGGCACTTCTTTACCGGGTGCCACCTTGACATTGCTGTTATCGGTCCCGTTGCGGTTGCTCAAGAACTGCTGCAAATCGGCCAGCGACAGATTTTCCAGATCTTCGGGGCTCGGCATATTGCCGCAATAAGCCTGGGCGGCCCGTTTAAATTTTCTTCCGTCGGCAAATATGCGGCCCGTAACCCGGATATAGCTGCGAGCCTCAGAATATTCGTTCTTGACGCGCCCCTGGATGATGTAAAGGCGACCATCGTTTTGGTTCTCAACCCAGCTGCCCTTGAGGGTCTTCTGGATCGGCACGATGGCCTCGGGGGTTTTTTCGACCCCAAGCCATTTGCTGACGTATGGTATTTCCGGTAGATCGGACAGCTTGAATTTGGAAAAATCGAACCCCGTCGCGGTATAGGCATAATATCCGGCGCCCCCCAGGATAACGAGCAGCAGAAGCAGCACCAGGGATTTGCTCGTTTTTTTCTTTTTAGGCACCGGTGCCGGTTTGATGGGTTTGGCTTCCGCCGGAGGGATTTCCATGGTCTGGGTGTCGGCGGCCGCCATTTCATCCATGAGCTCCTGGGTGAGATCGCGCGAAGCCACGGCAGAGGCGGCTTCAGCTGGTTTGGCGGGAGCAGCATCGTCTTCCATGATATCGAGGTCAAAATCTTCAGCATCGTCTTCAAGGATATCCAGGTCCAGTTCTTCGCCGCCCTCTTCCAAAAGATTCAGGTCGAGATCATCGCCTCCACCCCCATCGTCCTCAATAATATCCAGATCGAGTTCTTCGCTGCCGCCCTCGTCCATGATCTCAAACTCGAGATCTTCATCCAGCTTGACTTTTTCAGGTGCCGGCGTTTCGCCGATATCCAAATCAAGGCCGAGGTCTTCCGACTCGGAGGTATCAAATAGCGCCGATGCTTCCTCGCCTTCATCTTCGAGCATGTCGAACTCCAGCTCGAGGTCATCGCCTTCATCGGTAGCGGGTTGGAGATCGAAATCCAGATCCAGATCTTCAACCCCGGCTTCCGCCGGCGCCGACGGTGAGTCCGTCGTATCCTCGACGTCCAACATCTTTTCAAGTTCGCTCAAATCGAGCGAATCGCTGCCCTCGGTGGTTTCATCCTCGCCCAGCAGGTCCGCCTCAGCCGGTGCCGCCGCTTCCGCGTCGCCGATAGCCAGATCCAACTCCAGATCATCCGGCACCTCCGCGTCGGATACGGCCGCGGCGGTTGATGGTTCCTGGGCGTCTAGAATTTTTTCAATATCATCCAGGTTCAGCTCGCGCGTGGCGTCCTCGGGCTCCCCATCATCGTCGCCAGCCACTTCGTCCAGGTCTAAATCCAGTTCGAGGCCTTCGGCCTCCGGCGCTTCATCGGCCGGCGGGACTTCGGCCGGGACGGTATCGTCACTTTCGAGCAGGCTCTCGAGTTCGTCCAGTTCAAGTTCGCGGGTCTCCTCGATATCGTCGGGGGCGGACGCTTCCGGCGCGCCCAGATCAAGGTCGTCCAGGGCCAGATCCATCTCCGCCACATCGGCCGGCTCCTCGGTGTCGCCTTCGAGTTCCAGAACCAGCTCGGGTTGCTCTTCGCCCGGCGACAACTTGGATGGGTCCGGGGTACCAGCCTCCAAGGCGCTTTCCAGATCTCCCAGATCGAGCTCTTCAACCGCTTCGGCCGCAGGGGCCTGATCGGCATCGACCGGTGCGAGGTCCAAGTCCAAATCGTCGTCCGCGATCACGGGCGCATCCACGGGCTCATCGGTGGCGGGCGCCAGTTGCCCCATATCATCCCCCAAAGCGGAGAAGTCGAGCTCTTCCGTCTCCTCCAGAGGAACATCTTGATCTTCAACCTCATCGAAAAGGCTGTCGATTCCCGGTGCCAGTTCAAGCTCCAGGTCGTCACCCCCGCGACTATCCCCGCCCAGGGCCTGGGAATCCGCATCCTCGACTTCGGCCAGACCGATCTCTTCCGTCTCTTCAAGGCCGATATCCTGAACGTCACCATCTAAAATATCTTCCAGCTCGGGCGCTATGTCCAGTTTGACTTCCCCGGCGTCCGCATCGGCGGCGGCTACGGGCTGGTCGGGCGCTTCAAGCCCCGCGCCCAGATCGGTGTCTTCTTCCAGCAAGCTTTCGAGATCGTCCATGTCCAGATCGAGGTCATCAATAATACTATCTTCGGTCTCTTCCTGAAATGCATTCAAATCATCATCCGCCGGGCTTGTGTCCGGCGCCATCGGGGCTGCCTTTTCACCCTCGTCGCCATCGAGCATTTTTTCGAGATCCGCGAGATTTAATTCCTCGGTCTTGAAATCGTCTTCGGGTTCCGGGCCCGAAGGAAGGGGTTCATCCTCCAACAGCAGATCGAGTTCATCCAGGTTTATCTCGTCGGTCACCAAATCATCTTCTTCGGCCGCCTCCGGAGCGGGCGGTTCTTCCAGATCCATTTTCAGCTCCGGCGCTTCGGGCGCTTCGGCAGCGGCGTCGTCTCCTCCGGCCAGCGCGGCGGCCACGCCTGCCCCGGCCGCAACGCCGGCGGCGGCACCCAATACGGAAGGTCCGTCGTTTTCTTCGGGTTCTTGGGGGGCGGCCATCGTAACCGCCGGCGGTCGGGCCCGCCAGATATGCTTGCAACGCGAGCAACGGACTTTCGATCCACTCGGCTTGAGTAGGCTTTCATCCAGTTGGAAACTGGTACTGCAATTCTGGCAGGTAAGAATCATGACACACCCCAAAGGTTATAATTTCAAATGATAGACTTCCGGCAAATTGCGGTAAAATTCAGCGTAGTCCAGCCCGTAGCCCACGAGAAAACCCTTTTCGACAGCGTGACAGGCATAATCAACGGTCACTTCGGTCTCCCGCCGCTCCTTTTTGTCGATCAGCGCACACACGCGCACCGATGCCGCGCCGGAAGATTTTAAATGCTTTATCAGATATGAAAGGGTGATACCGGTATCGACAATATCTTCGACAATGATGACATCCTTGTTCTTGATTTCGAGATCGACATCTTTGGTCAATTTGACCCGTCCCGACGAGGATGTGCTGCTGCCGTAGCTCGAAGCACACATGAAATCGACTTGGACCGGTATGGAGAGGTGTCGAACCAGATCCGAAAGGAAGATGAAGGCGCCTTTGAGAATACCGATAAGAATCAAATCGCGGTCCCTGTATTCGGATGAAATGGCTTGCGCAACTTCCTCGACCCTGGTCGCGATCTCTTCTTTAGTCAGTACCGGAATGAATTCAGACATGGGTAAAGATCAGTCGTCGTAGCGTCGATTAAAGCTGTACAGACCAACTCCAAAAATTAACGATTGTCTGAATTGCACGCCGGCAGGAGAAGTACCACTGTCAAGACCGTTGGCGTTTCCTCTTCTCCATGTGCACCGCTATCGTTTTCGGCATCCCTGATCTTCTGATCGGTTGATCGCCGCCTTGCCCTCAGGATTAAATCTTTTTGGTACTGGTCCCCGCGAGCGACACCACCCCACTATTTATGCTTAAAAAATGCGGGTTTACTTTGCAGTATTTATAAAAATATCTAAGAATTGTCAACGTATTTGATTGTTTACAAGCCCTGCGCCGCCATTTTTTCAACCAGTGAAAGCTGTTCGGGTGTCAGATTTTTGGGAACAATAATCTGGATGATCAGAAAAAGATCTCCTTTGCCCGACTGCTTCATGCGCGGCAAACCATGCCCACCCAGGCGCATTTTCGTGCCATGCCGGGTTCCAGGTGGAATTTTGACACTTAATTCCTTGCCCTCAATCGTCGGGATGGCCACGGTCGTGCCGAGGATTGCTTCGCTCAATTTGATATCGCGGTGAATCGAAAGGTCATGATCTTCCACCGTGAATATGGCATCGGCAAACACCCGTGAACGGATGAAGAGGTCTCCCGGTGGTCCGCCATAGGGGCTGGGGGCCCCTTTGCCGGAAAGGCGGATTTTTTTCCCGTTGATCATCCCCGGCGGGATCTTGACCGTCAGGCGCTCGGAACGGCCGTCATGTTCGAAATCGAGCGTCTTCGTCGTTCCTTGCGCGACCTCTTTCAATGTGAGTCCCAGTTCGTATTCGAGATCGGTTCCTTTACGGTTCGCGCTGGGCCCGCCGCCGAAGCCAAAGGGGGCGTCACCGCCGAAAGAAAACCGCACCCCCCCCGGACGGCCCGCCGGCCCGCCGCCACCGAAACCGAATTCGCGGAAGATGCTGCCAAAATCAAAATTACGAAAAATGTCTTCCTGGGAATACTGCTGCCGAAAGCCTTCGGCGCCAAACTGATCGTACGTGCGGCGTTTTTCCTTGTCGCTTAAAACGGCATACGCTTCACTGATCTGTTTGAACTTTTCTTCAGCGGATTTGTCACCCTTGGTGTGGTCCGGATGATATTTCATGGCCAGACGGCGATAGGCCTTCTTGATTTCGCCCTCGGAAGCTTTGCGCTCGACCCCTAGAATCTTATAATAATCCACGCCTGCCATAAGCTCCTTTCATTTCGAAGGTAATATGTAACCATCTAAAATAAATCGAAAATATTACAATGTCAATGTGTGCGCGCGGAAGTCGCCAGACGCTCCAGCCGAAAGCGTGACCGGCGGTCGAAAAGACGCCGGGCGCCCAGCCCCACAGCCGCCAATACGCCCATACCGGTACCCCCGGCGATTAAAAACATAATCAGGATCTGGTACTTGACGGCTTCATTCGGAGGGCTGCCGGCAATGATCTGACCGGTCATCATCCCCGGCAGGCTTACGAGGCCTGCAACGGCCATGCTGTTGATGATGGGAATCATTCCACTGCGGACACTTTCCTGGACAATCCCCCCGATGGCCTCGAACCACTCCTGACCCAGTGCGAGACGCGCCTCGATGACGTCGCGTTGTTCCCAGGCCGTCTGGGTCAGGCGATCCAGACCCAGGGCAATACCGGTCATGGTATTGCCCAGCAGCATGCCCAGAAGCGGTATCAGGTATTGCGGATGATACCAGGGATCAGGGCCGATCACGACCACCGTGGCCAGGATCGTGACGGCAAAGGAAGAAACCGCCATGGACAACGCCCCGAGGCTGAAGGCCCAGGGTCCCGTGAAGCGGCGCTTCTGCCGGCCGACCACTTCCCGGGCCGCCGCCAGAAGCATAATCGAAGCCGCCAGGCCGACCCAGAGCAGGTTGACGTGGGCGAAAAGGGCTTTGAGCGCAAAACCCACCAGGAATAACTGCACGGCCGTGCGCACGGCCGAAGTAACCAGTTGACCCGCCAGCCCCAGTCGCAGTCGCCAGGTACACAGCGCCAGAAGGCCCACCAGCCCGGAGGCCAGCAGCAGATCGATATAGGTCAGGGTGATCATGCCGGTTGTCGTTCTCCGGTCTGTCGGGTTTGAAGATCGCCCCCGCGCCACACAAGCAGGCGTTCGGTCACCCGGTCCAGGAGGCCCAGATCATGACTGACCCAAAGGGCGCTCGCTTGACGGGCATGGAGGTCCTGGCGAATGAGCGTTTCCATGCGCTGTGCATTTTCGCGGTCCAGATTGGCGGTGGGTTCATCCAGAAGTAAAACCCGCGGGCGATTGCAAAGCAGCCTCAAGATGGCCAGGCGCTGGCGCTCTCCCGTGGAAAGCTGGCTGACCGGCTTGCGACCGATGGTCTCCGGAAGACCGGCGGGCGCCAGCAGCGGCAACCAATCGGCCTGGAAATGATCCGCCACGGTCTCATGCCACCACTGGCTGGTGGCCGGCAGGTAGCCCACCCGCAGACGCCATTGCGGTCCCGAAAAAGCTGAAGCCCGGCGCCCGTCCAGGAAGATTTCCCCGCGGTGGGGGTCAAGGTCGGCCAGGGCCCGCAACAGGAGTGATTTGCCGACACCGGAAGGGCCCGTCAATCCAACGCAGGCGCCAGGGGCCAGATGGAAAGAAAACGGGCCGCGTTCTCGGAAACACAGGCCCTGGACGGCTAAACCTTCGGCGAGGCGATCCGGGGTTTGCGAATGGCCGTCCGGTAGGGCGTCTGGTCTCATGTCATGTTCGCCGCTCGGCCTTGAGGAGAATCATCAGGATCGAAAGCGCTGCCGGCGTCATGCCGGGAATCCGGGACGCC
>JASJCD010000172.1 GCA_030066135.1 Desulfobacterales bacterium
CTTTACGGGGTGGACCGCCTGATCGAGGACAAGGAGGCCCAGAAAGGCTCGCTGGACAATGTCGCCATGACTGAGGATGTCATCCGCAGTCGCGAGGAACTGTCCGACCAGATCAAATCGTTGCGCGAGCTCAAGCAGATGGCCGACGCCTACGGCTGCGACATTTCGCGCCCGGCCGCCACGGCCCGGGAGGCCGTGCAGTGGACTTATTTCGGTTACCTGGGGGCCATCAAAGAACAGGACGGCGCGGCCATGTCCTTCGGGCGCACCTCGGCTTTCATGGACATCTATTTTCAGCGTGATCTGGCCAACGGCCTGATCGACGAATCCGCGGCCCAGGAGATCATCGACGACCTGGTAATCAAACTGCGCATCGTGCGCTTCCTGCGCCCGCCGGCATACAACGAGCTGTTTTCAGGCGATCCCACCTGGGTGACCGAGACGGTCGGCGGTATGGGGGTGGACGGCCGCACCCTGGTGACCCAAACCTGCTTTCGCTATCTGCAGACCCTGATCAACCTGGGGCCGGCGCCCGAACCCAACCTGACGGTGTTGTGGTCCAAGAACATGCCCCAGGGATTCAAGGATTTCTGTGCTCACGTGTCCATCGAAACCAGTTCCGTTCAGTATGAAGGCGACGATTTGATGCGGCCCTACTGGGGGGACGACTACAGCATCGCCTGCTGTGTCTCGCCCATGCGCCTCGGTAAGCAAATGCAGTTTTTCGGCGCCCGGGTCAATATGGCCAAGACCCTGCTCTACGCCATCAACGGCGGGCGGGACGAAAAGAGCGGGGAGCAGGTGGCTCCGACCATGAAACCGATCTCCGCCGACGTGCTCGATTTCGAGGAGGTCAAGGCCGCCTATGAAAATATGATGGACTGGCTGGCCCGGACCTATGTTAGCGCCCTGAATGTCATCCACTTCATGCACGACAAGTATGCCTATGAGAAAATCGAAATGGCCCTGCACGACCGCGACGTGTTCCGCACCATGGCCTGCGGCATTGCTGGGCTGTCCGTGGCCGCCGACAGCCTCTCGTCCATCAAGCACGCCAAGGTGAACGTGGTCCGCGACGAGACCGGGCTGGCCGTGGATTTCAAGACCGAGGGGGATTTCCCGAAATTCGGCAACAATGACGACCGGGTCGACGATCTGGCCGTGTGGATCACCACGACCTTTATGGACAAGATCCGCCAGAACCCTACCTACCGCAATGCTGTCCACACCCAGTCGATCCTGACCATCACGTCGAACGTGGTCTACGGCCACAAGACCGGCAACACCCCCGACGGCCGGCGCGACGGCGAACCTTTCGCCCCGGGGGCTAACCCTATGCACGGGCGCGACACCAAAGGGGCCGTAGCCTCGCTGGCGTCGGTGGCCAAACTGCCCTACGACGACGCCCAGGACGGCATCTCCAATACCTTCTCGATCGTGCCTGATTCCCTGGGCCGCACCGAACCGGACCGCATCAAAAACCTCACGACCCTGCTGGACGCTTACGGCGAACACGGCGGCCAGCACCTGAACGTCAACGTAATGAAGCGCGAGACCCTGCTCGACGCCATGGAGCATCCCGAAAAATACCCCCAACTGACCATCCGGGTGTCCGGCTACGCCGTCAATTTCGTGCGCCTGACCCGCGAGCAGCAGCTAGATGTGATCAACCGCACCTTTCACGAGTCCTTTGCCGCGGCCCAGGAGGGGCAGCAGGCTGTCCACGGCGTTGAATTGGGTCGTACCCAGGCGATGGGGGGAGGCAAATAAAGTTTAAAGTGCCTAAAGTGTGAAGTGAGCTAAAGTTGAGGTGGCGCTTTGCGCCGTCGATTCTAAAAAGGGAAGTGCCGCAGGCACACAGCAACTTAAGGCACTTATAACTTAAGCTCACTTTAGGCACTCAAGGAGAAGTGTAAAGTGCCTTAAGTTTAAAGTGAGCTAAAGTTGAGGTGGCGCTTTGCGCCGCTGATTTAAAAAGACGTGACTGCAGGGAACATCTTAACTTAAGGCACTTATAACTTTAGCTCACATTAGGCACTCAAGGAGAAGTGTAAAATGCCTAAAGTGTAAAGTGAGCTAAAGTTGTGGAAGCGCTTTGCGCTGCCATTTTAAAAAATAATTGGCACTTAGGACCATAATTTTGGTGGACGGTTGGGTATTAAATGGAAAACAGAGACTTTGCGCACAAGCTTGAATTGCGAACGCGTAAATTCGCTGTTTCCATAATACGGTTATCATCACGACTGCCAAGGACATCGGAAGGACAAGTTATAAGAAACCAGATAACCAAGGCAGGCACTTCGATAGGGGCCAACTATCGTGAAGCCAACAGAGCTAGGAGCAAAGCAGATTTCCGCAATAGAATAAAAATTTGCGAAGGTGAGGCCAGCGAAACACAGTATTGGCTGGAACTGATAGTTGAATTGGATTGGTTGCCAGGAAGTGAAATCAAAACCGAGCTTAACGAATGCAGCGAATTGCTTGCGATTTTCACATCAATTGGACAAAAGTCAAAATAAGGCTGCGCCGCCGATTTTAGAATAGACGTGCCGCAGGCACCCATTAACTTTAGGCACTTTAGCTCACTTTAGGCACTTTCAACTTTTGAATTCTTAAGCTCACTTTAGGCACTTATAACTTTTTAATAGGAGCCAACCATGAATATCCTGGTCATCAACTGCGGCAGTTCTTCTTTGAAATACCAGCTTATCGACATGGCCACCGAAACCGCTCTGGCCTCGGGCCTGATCGAGCGTATCGGTGAGCCCCAGGGGATTCTGACCCATAAGAGCCAGCCGGACACGGACAAGGAAACGAAGACTGTGCGGGAGGAGCCGATCCCCGATCACGAGGCCGGCCTGCGTCTGGCACAGTCCGTGATGGCCGCTTCCGAAGCGGGGGGAGCGCCCGATATACGGGCGGTGGGTCACCGCGTCGTGCACGGCGGCGAAGCTTTTAAAACCTCTGCGAAAGTTACTCCGGAAGCCATGGCGGCTATCGAGAAGACCATCCCCCTGGCGCCGCTGCACAACCCCGCCAACCTCACGGGGATCCGGGTGGCCGGGGAACTCTTCCCGGATGCGCCCCAGGTGGCCGTCTTCGACACCGCTTTTCACCAGACCATGCCGCCCAAGGCCTACCACTATGCGCTGCCCTACGAATACTATGAAGAAATGGGGGTGCGCCGTTACGGGTTCCACGGCACCTCCCACAAGTTCGTGGCTGCCGAAGCCGCCGGTCTGCTCGGCCGTCCGCTGGATGAACTGAAACTGGTCACGGCCCATCTGGGCAGCGGGGCCAGCATCTGCGCCATCGAAAACGGCCGCAGTGTGGATACCACCATGGGCATGACCCCCCTGGGCGGCGTGATCATGGGAACCCGCGTGGGCAACATCGATCCCGGCGTCGTGATGTACATCGCCCAACAGAAAGGCTACTCGGTGGAGGAGGTCGACCGGGTTCTGCAGAAGGAGAGCGGCTTGAAGGGGATCTGCGGCAGCAACGATATGCGCGACATCCACGCCCGGGCCGCCGAAGGCAACGAGCGTGCCCGTTTGGCCGAGGAGATGTTCATCCACCGCATCCGGCAGTATGTGGGCGCCTATTTTTTCGAGCTGGGCAAGGTCGATGCCCTGGTGTTCACCGCCGGTATCGGCGAGCACGATCCGCTCACCCGGGAGAAATGCTGCCTGGGTCTCGAAACATACGGCGTGGTTCTTGACGCCGAGAAAAACCAATCCGGAAGAGGGGAGGCGCGTGTTGTCAGCACGCCGGACAGTCCCGTCAAAATCATGGTCATTCCCACCAACGAGGAACTGGAGATCGCCCGGCAGACGGTGGAAGTCCTGAATGCTTGAAAAGGGTAATGCCAAAAAAGGAACTAAGGGGCCAAGGATTCAAGTGAAACCATAAAGTTCAAAGTGCCTATAGTTAAAAGTGAGCTAAAGTTGTGGTGGCGCGTTGCGCCGCCGATTATAAGAAACGTGACCGCAGGGAACACCGAAACTTTAGGCACTTAAAACTAAAGTATACTTTAGGCATTTTCTTTAGCAGTCCCCCTTGACCCCTCGGCCCCTTGGATCCTCGAATCCTTTCAATTCCTAAACGGGAGCATTAAATGAACCCCTATCTCGATTTTTTCATGGCGGTCTTGCCCTTGATCATCCTGATCTGGATGATGACCAAGAAGAATAGCGTGCCCTCCAATGTGGCTTTGCCGCTGACCGCCCTGATCGTCTACGTGCTGAGGCTGGTCTATTTTGCCTCCGAGCCCAACCTGATGAACGCCACCGTGGTCAAGGGGGCTCTCGAGGCGCTGACCCCCATTACAATCATCTGGGGGGCCATCCTTCTATTTAAAACCATGGACTTGTCGGGCCAGCAGGCGGTGGTCAACCGTTGGCTCAACCAAGTGAGCAGCAACCGGGTGGCGCAGCTCATGATCATCGGCTGGGCCTTTGCATTCATGATCGAGGGCGCCAGCGGGTTTGGCACACCGGCGGCCATCGCCGGTCCCATTTTGGTGGGTCTGGGCTTCGAGGCCTTGCCGGTGGCCATGCTGGCGCTGGTAATGAACTCGGTGCCGGTCTCTTTCGGGGCGGTGGGCACGCCCACCTGGTACGGGTTCGGCCAACTGAATCTGGACGCCGATTTCCTACTGGCCATCGGCCAGAAGACAGCACTCATTCACGCCGCGGCTGCCCTTGTGATCCCGGTGATGGCGCTGCGTTTCGTTGTGGACTGGAAGGAGATCCGCGCCAACATCGTGTTTGTCTATCTCAGCGTGCTGTCCTGCGTTGTTCCTTACGTGCTGCTGGCCATGGTCAACAACGAATTCCCTGCCCTGGTGGGCGGCGCCATCGGCTTCGCGGTGTCGATCACACTGGCCCGCAAGAATGTCGGTCTGCAAACAGCTGAGGCCGGGCAAGGTGCCGGTAAGGTGGCGGAGCCGGTCGAAACGGGCGCACTGATCCGTGCCCTGTCGCCTTTTATGGCCCTGATCGCCATCCTGGTGGTGACCCGGATTCCGGCGCTGCCCTTCCGCGCCTGGATGGGGGCGCTTGAACCGGCCTGGTCGATCGAGCTGGGATCTTTCGCCTTTTTCGGCATCAGTGCGGGCCTCGTGCTGAAGTTGAACGAGATTTTCGGCACCAATGCCGCCTGGGCTTACAAAGCCCTTACCGTACCGGCCCTGATCCCCTTTTTCCTGATCTACTTCCTGTCAATCCCGATTCTCGGCATTCCGGGCAAGGTGGCCCGGCAGATATGGTCGGAATCGGCTGGCCGGATGCCCAAAACAGTGGTTACCCTGGTGGGGGCGCTCATCATGGTCCAGCTCATGATGGTGGGCGGCGACCGCTCGCTGACCACCATGATCGGCCGCACCTTTGCCGAGGTCACCGGCGCCCACTGGCAGTATTTTGCAGCTTATCTTGGGGCGTTGGGGTCGTTTTTCTCGGGCTCCTGCACGGTGTCCAACCTGACGTTCGGGGGAATTCAGGAGGCCATTGCCGCCAGTGTAGGCTTGGACAAAGGTCTGATTCTGGCCATGCAGTCGGTGGGTGGCGCCATGGGCAACATGGTCTGCATCAACAACATCGTGGCGGTCTGCATGATCCTGGGGATCTACAACCAGGAGGGGGCCATCATTAAAAAGACCGTGGTGCCGATGATTATTTACGGCATAATCGCGGCCCTTATGAGCGTAATGATCAGCATAGCACTCAGTTGGTGAGCGGCATAGCACGCGTCACGCGGAAACTTGCTTGGCTCAGAAAAGTCCGTGCGCTTAGGCCGTCCGCCCTGTCGATGCCCGGCACGGACAAAAGGGAATATAACCTGGTATCACGAAATAGTCAGGCACGCCGCCTTATGGTGGGTGCTTGATGCGTAAGGCCCTTCGGAAGATGATTCAAGCGTTTTATCTTGACCCCTATATTGATAATGAACAATATCCGGAAACCAACGCTCTAACGCGATGAATCGGCCAAACTAAACCTGAAAGGAGAAGCACATGAATACGATTAAAGCATTGTCGATTTTTATTATAAGCCTACTGCTGGTCATGGGCTGCGCTTCAAAAGATGATAAACCCGACATGTCCAAAGCCCCCAGCGGAACGATTCATATTGAAAACTGGAATATTCAGGCCGTCGCCACGATGAATGTGGGCCAAGGGGAATTGAAATTCAACAACCGTGTCTACAAATTTGAAATCGGCGGCGTCGGGGCTGGCGGTGTGGGCGTAACGAAAATCAGTGCCAGCGGTCAGGTTCATAACCTAAAGAAGATCGCTGATTTTTCGGGCAAGTATTTTGAGGTCAAGGTCAGCGGCACCGTCGGCGTGGGTAAAGAGGCGCTGGCAATGGAAAACGACAAGGGCGTCGTGATCAAACTGGTCAGTGACAGCAAGGGGCTCCAGCTAACCGCCGGACCGGAGGGGATCACCATCAAGATGAAGTGATGGGAGCCGGGCAAACATCAGAAAAGCAGTGTAAAGTGCCTAAAGTGAACTAAAGTCATCTTAAGTTATAAGTGCCTAAAGTGAGCTAAAGTGCCTGAAGTTTCGGTGTTCCCTTCGGTCACATCTCTTCTAAATCGACGGCACGAAGTGCCCCCACAACTTTACATCACTTCAAACTTTAGGCACTTCACACTTCTTCATTTAGGCACTTTCTAATTTGAATTACTTTGGGCACCCAGGGGAAAGTCTGAACTGCTTTGTATGAGTCCAGTTACTTTCAGGTGATGCGAACAGGACGCGTCGGCAGTCTGGAGTTTTCTGGGTCAATTCCCTACCGGGCTTATTTTTCACCCTTGAGTCGCCGGACGTCTGCTTCGAGCAATGCGATCTTCCGCCTCAAATCTTCAACCTCTGAAGCGCCCCTGTCGGGAAGGCTTGCTCCAAGTTCATCCATGGGCCCGATCGGTTGATAAGGCTTTTCGCGAACCCCAAGGTTCAGTATGTCCCATCGGCTGTAGATCCCGTTGAGGTTGATGATGGATTTGGCGGCGGCATTCAACTTCAGGTCGATGTCACCGTAGACAATGGTTTCCTTGTCGGTCTCAGGGCCGGCCACAACCACGCCAAATGGGTTGACGATACAGCTACCGCCGAAGGTTTGGTCAAACGCGCTGTTGTCATAGAAATCCGAGGGGATCTGGTCTGGCGGGATATAAGTACAAGATGCCACGGCCCAGAGACCTCCGGACGCAGCGAGAGACTGGGTCATGACCGGTATCGTGGTCGTGAGCTCTTCAGCCCCCCTTTGTAACCCGGCCATAGCAGGCAATGCACTTGAGCCCCCTGGGTGATCAGGTTGTATCGTAACAGCGGATGATAGTGCTCACCACAGATTAACTCCACCTACTTGGCCAAAACGTGCGTCATACACGCGAAGGTTTGCCCCGCCATCCCCTCTTGTATGGTAAAAGATCTCCTGTACAGTAATGCACACTTTACGGTGGGTACCCATCACTTCACCTTGGGGAATGATAAAAAGGGTTGAGTTGTACATCCGGCCCTCGTAGGTGGCGTCTCGTTCGTTAATGCCCATGACAACATACGCGTTACTGCGCTTGGCGGCTTGACAGAGGGCATCCGTCTCCCGGCCGGGAACCTCTATGGAGTGCCTTAAAAACTCTGCCCACGTAACTGACCACTCGGGCCCTTTAGCCAAATTGATAGACCAATACGGATGGCCGGGGAGAAGGGTTTCGGGGAACAAAATAAGGGTGGCGCCATTTCCTGAGGCCTCGGCGATAAGGCCCAATGCTTTCTCAAGGGTTGCCTCTGAATCAAAGTAGTCTGGCTTGTTCATATAGACCGGTGCAGCCTGAACCGCAGCGGCACGAAACTTTTCGTAAGTCTTCTTTTCAAACCCCTTCGCTAGGTAGTCAGGAATTATTAAGGGGAAAAATCAAAAACGTTTCTAGCAGTCGCCCTATCGGATAGTTCACAGCCCAACGGCCTGCGTAAGCAGCTCTTGGCGACGAATTTTGCCAAACTCAAAGGTTTCCACCGGAAGATGCCCCCGTCTGCGATAGCCACGATGAGGCGTACTAACGGCGCTGGGAATTCAAACTTTCCTGCAATGCGTCCACAGATTCATAAAGTTCTTTCTGAACGCTGTTCTGAAGAACGCGTTCAGAAAGGCTGGAATAAAACATACCATAAAGATATTGCTCCTCGGGTTGCCCACCTTTGTGGTACGATGCTCGATGTCGTTGAGTTCCAGAAAGATTACATACAGATGGATCGTTTGGCGGCCTTTGTACTCGTTGTCGTTCAGGATCACTTCGATCGTTAAGCCATGAATTTCATTGGAGGGCAACGCACGGCCATAGAGAGCTCGAACGGCGGTATTCTGGAGCTTTCTATTATATAGCTTGCCACCGAGCTCAATCTCAATTACAAGTTTTTTGATTAATACGAATTACTTCTGAAGATGCGCTTCCAAGAACCAAAGTGCCTTGTCTAACCCGCGCGACACTTCCGTAAACAGATCTGACGTGTCCGCATCACCATGCTCCGCAGCGGTATCAATTGCAGCACGTGTAGTGGCAGCAAGACTGGCATAGCGATTTGCCAATGCCTCAACAGTCGGCATGCTATCAAATACATCAAGGGGATATTCGGGAAGCCGAGAAGCAGCAGAAGACATACGTACGGTGCCCATCGCCATGCCGCCAAGCGCGTTGGCGCGCTCCGCAATCGTATCGGCGAAGCCATCCAGCTCTGACGCCAAGTCGTCAAAGAGCTCATGCAATTGAATGAATTGAGCGCCTTTGACATTCCAATGTGCCTGTTTCAGTTGGCTGAATAGATCGAATACGTCCGCAAGCTGCTGATTGAGCAAAGATATCATTTTCTCGCGCTTTTCCAACGGTAGGTCAATTAAAGTCGTAAATGTCATAGGTTTTTCCATTTTAATTAGTCGATTCTGAAAAAATGGTTTTTTCGCTGTGGCATTTTACGCCCAGGCTCTTTGATAAATTTGCAGGCCGAAGAAAATTTGGCGCAAAAGGTCCTCTGCCAGGAGGACCAGCTTATGGAAATTCATGCCAGCAGCGCTCAAGATGGCATTGATTCTATCGCCTAAGGTCCCTTTGAGGCAGTTGCGATCCATTCGATGTTCGCGTTTCAGATGACCGATACCAGGCTCCACCGCCGCGCGGCGCTTCATCCAGCGCCAAAGACTTTTTGCTGTTCGGCCCCGCCGCCGTTTGTCGACATGAACGTCAACCGCGCCTGTGTAGCCATGACCCCGATAACCCATATCGACAAACACATGCTCGGGACGACGAGCAATCCGTTCGACTTGTTTGATCGCATCTTTTAACGTGTGGCCGTCGTAAGGATTGCCATGCAGGGCCTTGGCACCGACAAACCAGCCACCACGGCTGGTCGCCGCAACACTGACTTTACAGCCGAACTCATAACGCTTGTGGGCCTTGCCTTTGCTGATGCACTCCACCGCCGGTTCGTGAACACTGTAAATCTTGTTTTGATCCTTTTGCTGCTGGTTTCTTATCCGGGTGGCGATGGTCAACAGGGATTGTAGCTCGCTATCTGGGTTGGGGCATTTTCGTTCAATATCGCGGATAACGCGTCCCAGGAAAGTTTGTAACTTCTTGGTGCAGCGCCTGGCCCGCTTCATCTGTTTGGCATGCGCGTAGCGGCTTTGCTGGGCAAGCATTTGTTTCGACAAGCGGTTGTAGTTTTGCCGAAGCGCAATATCGCGCAGCTTGGCCGCCTTGACCAACCGCTGGCGGGCCCGATCGTAGGATCGGGCATCGGTGGGAAAGCGAATATTTTTCTCCTGCACCGTCGTATCGATATTCACGCGCTTGAGTTGGTAGGCCTTCACGGCCTTGAGACGTAATCCGGCTTCAATCGTTTCTTTGAGCAGTTCTTCGGCTCCGGCTTCACCGACGCGCTTTCGCCAACGCGTCATGCTGGAAGGATGAATCGGTAGCTCATGTTCAAAATACTTCATCCCGCTCAGATACTGCCAGTAGGGATTTTCCACCCAGGCTGAGACAACATCGTCGTCGCTGAGATTATGAGTGTATTTGAGGTAGTGAAGCGAAACCATCAACCGTGTACTGATGCCCGGGCGGCCTTGGTCAGGACTAAACGTTTTACCGAACACTTCGTCCATGCGGTCCCAGTTGACGGCTCGGGCCAGTTTAACCAAGCCATGACCCGGATCGATCATTTTCGTCAGTTCGGGGCGGAATAAATCTCTCTGTCGGCTCTTCTGCTTCGATTTCTTTGGTTTCATGTCAAAAATTTGCAGGAAAATGGAAGATTATGGGGTAAAATCCTGCAAATTCAATAGCACAAAACAGGCTATTTTGCCAATATATTCTGATAGATAAATGCTTTTTCAAGACCGACTAATTATCCTTTCATTTATTGGTGCATTATGCACTGCAGTATGTTCGATTGTCCCATACTTCTATCAGCGTCATTTATGTAGTTGCCTCCGCAATTCCATCCGATTAATG
>JASJCD010000173.1 GCA_030066135.1 Desulfobacterales bacterium
GGAACCGAACGCGGGACGCTACGGTGGGGAACCTTCAAGCCAACATTCCGGGAAAGTACCAGGTGGATGAGCGCTGTATCGGCTGCGGGATCTGTTCCGCCATTGCACCCCAGAACTTCCGTTCTGATCATGAACAGGGATATGACTATGTCTACAAGCAACCCGACAACGAAGTCGAGGAAAGCCTTTGTGCCGAGGCCATGGACATCTGTCCGGTTAACGCGATTGGCGCCGGCGGCAGGGTTCAAGGTAAGGCCTAGCCGGCTTAATCGATAATCTTGGAGGTACAGCGGGAGGGAGCCGTGAAACAGGTAGTCAGCATCAGTCTGGGACCGAGCGCGAATGATTACGAATTCAAGACCGAATTCCTGGGCCACAATTTTACGGTCAACCGTATCGGAACGGACGGCGATTGGGAAAAAGCGGCGGAGCTCCTGTTGCAATGGGATAAAAAGGCGGATGCCATCGGACTCGGGCATATCAAATTTCCCTATGGCATCGGCCCCAAATACCTGACCAAAAGGCAGCATCACTATATCGAGGAACTGGGGGCCCAGGTTCAAACTCCGGTCACCATGGGCAGCGCCTTGCGTGACGTATCATTCGAGTGGGCCCTGAGATACATCGAATATAAATTCGGCAGCTATTTTGACAACGCCCGCGTTTTGTTTCTATCCGGAATGAGCAATTACCGGATCGCCAAAGTCATGTCCGAGTTCACGGACAACCTTACCTTCGCCGACCCCATCCTCGAGAACAGCATCCCCAAATTTCTTAATTCCCTCAGCAATCTTGAAGCTTATGCCCAATCGGCCCATGAAGTATTTCAATGGGTGCCGAGCAAAAGGTTGGCGGACTCCGTTGTACCGCTCAAGACATGGAACGACTACATCCTCCGCAAGGCCGCACAGAAAGCGACCATTATCGTCGTACCCTCATTTGGCTTTGAAGACTATCTGCAAGACTTCACCCTGGAGGAATTGGGCGGCAAGACGATCATAACCGCAACCGCAAGTGATGCGCGCGTATCCTTCCTCAAAGAGCGTGGCGTCGATGTCATCATCGATGCGACCCCGAAAATACTGGAGCGCGTGGTGGCGCCCAACGTGCTCGAGGCTTTAATCCTTGCCGCCCTGGGAAGAAAAAGGGATAAGGTCCGTGCGGATGATTTTCTGGAGATCATCAGCGCGCAAAAGATGGATCCCCGCGTGGTATATCCTGCGGGCAGCCCGCGACGCGTCAACCGGTTTGCCTTTGTGATCCACCCGCTGTCCCAGGAATTCCTGAAAAAAGACAAAGCCGTGGATATGCTGTCCAATTTTACCCCCCCGGCCTTTCTGGATGCGGTGGAAAAAGTGATCGCCTATGCACCGCCTTGGGTGTATTCGCGGGTCACCGGAATAAAATCGCCCCTGGGGGTCGAAGCCGAAGGCTGGCTGCTGACCGTGGGGGGAACGCCCAAACAAATGCTCGCCCACAGCCCGGAATTCACCTATTCGCGTTTGTTGCAGGCCGCTCGAATGGCCAAACGGATGGGGGCGCAGATTATGGGCCTGGGCGCTTTTACCAAGGTTGTCGGCGATGCCGGTGTCACCGTGGCCAAAAAAGCGAATATCCCCATCACCACCGGAAACAGCTACAGTGCCTCCGGTGCGCTCTGGGCCGCCGCAGATGCCGTCCGCCGCATGGGACTGATCAAAATCAAAAAGGGCGAGCGCATCAGGGCCAATACCATGGTACTGGGCGCCACAGGCGCCATTGGGGCGGTATGCAGCCGCCTGATTGCCAAGGCCTTTCACGAGATCATTCTGGTGGGCCGCAACACCGCCAAACTGCTGGCCTTAAAAGAATCGATTTTGAAGGAAGATCCCAAAACCAAAATTACGGTGACCACCCGACCGGACAAGTTTTTAAAGGACATGGACGTCATCGTCACGGCCACTTCCGGCGCGGGCAAAAAAGTGCTCGATATAACCCAGGTCAAGCCGGGCTGCGTCATCACGGATGTGGCCCGCCCCCTTGACCTTTCTCCGGAAGACGTGGCCAAGCGACCGGATGTCCTGGTGATTGAGTCCGGGGAAATCGAACTGCCCGGCAATCCAGAAATGAAAAATATCGGGCTGCCCGACAATGTGGTTTATGCCTGCCTGGCGGAAACAATCGTGCTGGCGTTGGAAGGCCTGTTCGAAGTTTTCACCATCGGCCGGGATATTGAGTGGGAAAAAGTCAAGACGATCTACAAACTCGGCCTGAAACACGGTATGAAATTAGCTGCGATCTCAGGGGTCAACGGCGTGTTCACGGATGAGGATATTGCAAACGTCAAACAGCTTGCACTGGAAGCCCGCAAAAGGAAGTAATCCAATTTACGGAGGTCGCTGTGAAATGTATCATCCAGATCAGTCTGGGGTCCAGCCTCGACGACTATGAATTCAAAACCAGGTTTCGTGATCAAACTTTTAAGATCAAGCGTTTCGGAACAGATGGCGATGTGGATCAGGCTTCGGATTTGATACTGCGGCTGAACAAAGAGGCCGATGCGATCGCCTTGAGCAGCTTCGGATGGACTCACGCCACGGGCCACCAGGCACTGCCCCCAAAGGCTTTGACCAAGCTGCTCAAACTGGGCGCCAAACTTCAGACACCGGTCACATCCGGCGATACATTACGCAAAGTGGGCCAGGAATGGTCGCTTCGCCATATCCATTTCAAATTCGGCAACAACTATTTCACCAACGCCCGGATCTTCTTCTTCTCCGGTGTTGCCAGCTACACCATCGCACGCCTGCTGGCAGAGTACACGCAGAATCTCAGATTTGCCGATCCCCTGCTTGAAAGCGGTGTTCCCAAGTTCATCAACAATATGAAAGACCTGGATTTTTATGCCGCACGCCTTCGCCGGGCGGTGAACTGGATTCCAGGCAAGGACATGGTGATGTCCAGCGATCCGGTCCGCTCCATGAACGACTATCTCATGCGCAAGGCGATTCAGGAATCACACATTCTGGTGGTCCCCCATGCCGAGTTTTTTCGATTTCTGGACCCTTACTCGATTGAAGATCTCGACCGAAAAACGGTGATCACCTCCGTGGCTTTCGATGACCGCATCGACTATTTGAAAGATAAGGGCGTGCGGGTCATCATCGACACAACGCCCCAGCTGTTGGACAATATCGTGGGGGTCAGTGTGCTCGAGGCCCTTCTCACGGCCGCATTCGATATTCATCAGGGCGAAGAGCGCGACGAAGAGCTGCTGGAAATCATCAGCAACATGGCCATGGAGCCCCGTGTTATCTATCCATCCGGCAAGCCGTATCGGGTCAATCGATTCGCCTACGTCGTAAATCCCCCTTCGCAGGAATTTTTAAAAAAGCTCAAACCGATAGAGGTCCTGTCCGATTTGGCGCCCGGTATGATGAATACCGTGGAGAAAGCCGTGGCCTATGCCCCTCCGTTCGTCTACTCCAAGGTGAGCGGCATCCAGTCCGAGACCGGGGTTGAAGCGGAAGGCTGGCTCATCGCCCTGGGCGAGACGACGGAACAGATGCAGGCGCACGGACCGGAATTCACCACCAAGCGCATACTTGAAGCATCCCGCATGGCGAAAAAGCTGGGTGCCCAAATCATGGGGGTGGGCGCGCTGCCCAAAGCCATGAAGGATACCAGCCTGGAAGTGGCCAAACACGCTGAGCTTCCCATCACCACCGGCAACAGCTATTTTGCCTCGGCCATGCTGTGGGCGGCGGCCGAGGCCGTCCGCCGAATGGGGTTGCGCAAGCTGAAAAAAGGCAAAATACTTCGCGCCAAAGCAATGGTGATCGGTGCGACCGGGGCCGTGGGGGTCATCTGTTCGCACCTGTTGGCCACCGCCTTCGAGGAAGTCCATCTGGTGGGGCGCAACATTGCCAAACTGCTGGCTTTACAGGAAGCCATCCTCAAGGAAACGCCCAAGGTCAAGCTTCATGTGACCACGCGGGGGGATACGCACTTGGCCGACATGGACATGATTGTGGCCACCAGCTCCGGTGCGCGTCACGTTCTTGACATCATGCGGGTCAAACCGGGATGCGTGATTACCGATGCCAATATACCCATGATATTTTCGGAGAAACAATGCGCCAAACGCCCGGATGTCATGGTCATCCGCGGAGGGGAAATCCTGCTGCCGGGTGAAAATGTGGAAATGGAAGACATTGGCCTCCCTCCGGGGATCGCCTATGCGGGCCTGGCCGAAACCATTATCCTCGCCCTGGAGGGGCGTTTTGAGGTCTTCACGGTGGGCACTTCCCCCCAGTGGGAAAAAGTGCGCGAGATCTACCGCCTGGGACTGAAGCATGGCATGAAGCTTGCAGCGATTTCAGGGGTCAACGGGATCTATTCGGATGAGGATATTGCCAGGGTAAAGGCGTATGCACTAAAGGAGGCCAATCGCGCATGATCTTCAAGAAGGGGCTTAATCTCAGCCGCACACTGACGCGCTATCTGGTAAACGATGGGCCGGCGCAATTCATCAACAGCGGTTATAACGCCTACAGTATGCTGTATCGCGGGCAGATCAGTTTGGGACTTCCGGTATCCAAAGAACTGATCATCAGTCAGGCCGAAATCAGAAGCGGGGCTGTTCGAAAATTGGCCCTGGTGCTTTACCATATTTGTCTCAATGCGACCACGGTGGCGCTGGCCCGAGACGATATTAAAAAGATCCTCGGCGATGAACTTGAGAAGGGGTCTATTCGCCTGACCGAAAATGTCATCCTGCTCACCGAAGACCAGCTTACCTTCCTGGCGCTGGAGCGATTCAAGGTTCCCCAAAGTGAACTGGAGAATATCCTGGAAAAGGCGCGGCGGCGCCGTATTCTAAGTGAATCGATACGCGTGGATCCGGTGCCGATCTATTTTGAAAGCGAAATCGAAGAAGCGTCGCAAAACGGGCGCGGTGATTATGAGACCGTCTACTATCGTAATTACACCGATGAAGGCAAAGAGATCGGTTTCCGCCGCATGGTCAGCATGGAGGGGGTCACCACCGGCGACGAGCGGCCCGCCGTCGTGCTGATTCCGGGGTTTGCCAACAATAGCAATTGCTTTAATATCAACGATCGCTATTCCATGGCCAAGGATATGGCTGACAAAGGCAAGTGGGTCTACCTTTTCGACCCTCGCGGTGTGGGCGTGAACCAGGGAAGGTTTGATCCCCTGTACACGGTGGACACCATGATCGACTACGATTTGGCAACCCTGGTACGTTTCATCTGCGCCCGAAGCAACGGTAAACCTTCGGTCCTGGTCGGTCACAGCCTGGGCGGTCTTATCGCTGAAAACATGGTGCTTAACTGGTCGTTGGCGCGTCATCTCAACGAACTTGAAGGCCTGGCGCCCGAGCAAAAAAATCTATTGGCCCAGGTATTACCTCCGCCCGAGGCCGCAGAAGGCTATCAGAAGATGGTCCGCGGTATTGTCTCGCTGGCCTCACCGAAATTCTTTTCCAAAAACTCCCACATTTTTTTCCCCACCGCTCTGTGGCTCAATCATCTGTCCAGGATGTTTCGCTTCAAACAGGTCCCGGTGAAGGAAATCTCGAAGGTTCTTACCGAACTGCCCTTATTCAAACAATTCACCCGGTTTGTTTCGAATTGTAATGTGGGGGATTTGAATTTCTTGATTTCACCGAAGAATCATAGCGACGATAAATATTTTATCGAGCGCTATATGCAGGTGGCCATGGAATCGATTCCGCTGGGACTCGGTTTCCAATGTTTGAAGGCCGTCTACAACGGAAGCGGTTTCAAACGCATGGACGGCAGCCGCTTGAACTATTCCAATTGTCTGCACCTGTTTCCGAAGAACATCCCGGTTTTCCATTTTTGGGGGTCGCATGACAAGCTTGTGTCCATAAAAAATTTACGCTACCGCCATCGTTACCCTCACCGCGTAAAAAAAATATATCACATCAACTCGCCTCGGGATTTGAAACGCATCACCTTAACGCCCGAGCGAAGCCAACTTATCGATTTTGTGGTGGAGGGCGCCAATCACCTGGATCTTCTCTATGGCAAGGTGGCGGACGAAATTGTCAAACCGTTGCTCATGCAGACCATTGAAAATGTTTGGGGAGATTGGTCCTATGATCCTCGAAGCATCGCCGCCGATGTAGCTGGATAAAAAACCGCCGCAACCCAAAGCCTTCCCATATGCAGGACCTATTTTACCATCCACGCGCCAACAGACGAGCATCCTGGTTTAGTCCGATTTAGAAAGACGCGCTGATACCCTGATTCTATTGCCGGATAACAGATAGCATCAAATGGGGCGGTCGCAAAATCCTGGGCATGGCATGATTTCAAATCACCTCTGATTATACCTAATATATATTCATAACGATAGGTTATGAGTTTCCACCGTCGCCACCCCACCATTCTTCAATTTATACCAAGCGCGTTTGTAATTTAATTATAGTATGGCAGAGCGCGAAAAGCCTTAGCCTGGCTCAAGGATTCTTCAGATTTGTCGATAACGCTGTCTATGATGGCCGCGCATTGGGATTAACCGCCATCATTATTTGTGTTCCTGAATTTTAACGGTACAATACAGGCATGCGCATCACGATATTGAGTTGGCGCATAAGTGCATAGAGGGTATGACTGCGACCTGAGAGGAGAAATGATGGAAGTCATTTGTTCAAAATGTAATGCCCGGTACAAAATACCCGCGAATAAACTACCCCCCCATAAAGCCGCGATGAAATGTAAAAAATGCGGCCACAGAATCATTGTCGATCCAGACAATTTGATGTCTCCCGGCGAAAATCCTCAACCCGCACCTCAAACTGTTGCGACAATACCGGTAGCGAAGGAAGCTGATATGCGATTCAAGGAATACAAGGTCATGCACATTGCTGAAGGCGGCTGCGGCACGCTGTTGCTGGGCTCTTCCGGCGTACCATTGAAAAAGATGGAAGCGGCCCTGAACGAGGCCGCGGCCGATGGCTGGCAGGTCGTTTTCCAGGTGATCGAAGCCAAACGGTTCCTGTTATTCTGGACCCGCGAGGCCGTTCTCATCACCCTGGGGAGATGAACATGCTGGCGAAATTGGCCCTAAGGCTTATTTCGTATTATCAATCCTCAGGCGGGGGCCGCCGCAATCTGTATGTCGCGTGCAACTTCAATCCGAGCTGCTCCGAGTACACCCGGCAATGCATCATCAAATATGGTTTCTGGCAGGGCATCTCACTGGGTTGGCAGCGGATCAGGAGATGTAACCAGCGTGACATCACCGCGGTGATATACGATCCGGTTCCGTAAAAGGTTGTCTGCCCGGAGGAGACGGCATGTTAAGGCTTGAGGATGTCGAGCATAAAGAAGAGCAGTTGCGACAAAGGATAAACCAGTTATCCAATGCGCACCGCAAGCGCTTTTACCATATTGCCAAAAAAAAACTGAGAGATCCCGATACCTACGCCGTCCTGGTATACTTCTTCATGGTTGGCGTCCACCACCTCTATCTGGGCTACTATCTGAGAGGGGCCATCAACCTGATTGTTGTTATGGCAGGCTTCCTTTTGATGTTCGCGGGGCATACCGGAATCGGTTTCCTCTTGATGGCCATCGTTCCCATCATTGAAGTCTGGGATTTATTCAGGTCGCAGATAATCGTCCAGGATCGCAATAATCAGATTATGGAATTGCTGCTGGATGAATTAGACTATAAGATGAACATCTGAAACCAATAGTGCCTCTCCCCTGGGCGCCAGACCTTATCGTCCTTGCATTAATAACTTCATCAGCAGGGAAACCAGGCCATGAGCAACTGCGAAAAATGTAAATTCCGTGCCAAGTACGACAATAACCCGCGTTCCATCCTGGGCCGCATCTGGAAATGGCATATTGGCTGGTGCCCGGGCTGGAAGGGCTATCTGCGGTCGCTGCCCGAGGACGAGCGACGGGTGCTGGTTGAACGCTATCGATAGGAGCAGGTTCCCATGCGTAAAACCGGACTGTCCGTTATAATTCTCCTTATGCTGCTCATTACCGGCTGTGAAGACACGGATATCGGCATGGCTGTGGAGGCGGGGAAGGATGCCGTTACGGCCGTCACCCTGTCCGACGAGGAAGTCCAGCATCTGGCCCTGGCCGTCGCACAGGCGTCTGACCGGAAGCATACCGTCGCACCGGTGGAAAACCCCTATGCACGGCGGCTCAGGCGGCTCGTCGGCAATACGCAGACCCAAGACGGGCTTGATTTCAACTTCAAGGTCTACCTGTCGCCAACGGTAAACGCCTTTGCCATGGCCGACGGCACCATCCGGATCTACAGCGGTTTGATGGATCTGATGGACGACCGCGAACTGCTATTCGTGGTCGGCCACGAAATGGGACACGTGGTGGCGAAACATGTCAAGAAGAAGATCATGCTGGCCTATGCCGGCAGCGCGGTGCGCAAGGCGATCGCCTCGCAGCGGAACGAAGCCGGACAGATCGCCCGCTCCGGCATCGGCGCACTGACCGAAAAGCTCGTCAACGCCCAGTTCTCCCAGCAGGAGGAACGCGAGGCCGACGACTACGGTGTGCTGTATTTGAAAAAGAAAGGCTTTGACAAACGGCCGGCCATATCCGCAATGGCCAAGCTGGCCCGCGCGGGCCACCAGCATTCATTCCTCTCCAGCCACCCGGCGCCGGAAGCCCGGGCCGAACGAATGCGGGCCCCCGATTACGACCCGCATCGCGTGGAAGGGCCATCGATTATGGAGCGGTTATGGGCCTGGATCAAAGGATTGTGGCCGTTCGGCCGCAATGGAACGGATCAGGGGTAGGGCTGCCAGCCCTTGAACTCCGACAGGGGCGGGAATGCGCAGCGGTCTTGCGTCTTGTCCGCCGTATCGGCATCGAACAGCCAGCGGTAGGCCTGGGGACGATCCGCAAACACACAGGTTTCGATGTCCTCCCGACCGATCTGGGCTGCAAGCATGCGGGCCTGACCGAAATTGAGCGATCCCTGCCTGGCCAGAATCGCCCACTTGGCAGACACGTGCGATTTGATCGAGCGCAGGACTCCCGCCTGTTTGCTGATTGTACGGGAGCTTGAATCCGTGGGCGCCTTTGATGTGTCGATCAGGACTTTCATGGGGGAGTTGAAGGCTGGATTCAGAACGGCCTTGCGACAGACCTTTTCGAGGTCGTCCAGGGTGAACTCACCGGCCAGTGTGAATTCGATGAGGTTGGCTTGGATTTTAAAATGAACGGGCATGGCAACTGAAATCCATTGGCTTAATCCGCTAACTTAACCTCTACTTTGTAATCATTCATCGGATGAAGGCAAGCCCGTCCCCGCTGACACCGTTCTCCGCCCGGCGGCAGAAAGGTGCCCGACTCACCCCGTCGCCGCCTTGCGGTCGCAGCAGTCCACATCGGTGAAATGATCGCAGGCGGCACAGATCGGCAGGTCGGCCACAGGCTGGGGGCGGCGATCCGTGCCCAGGTAGGGATCCAGAAGACGCCGGGCATCCCCGAGTTCTTCGGGATCGATTTCAATGGTCGCACCCTCCGCGCTCAGGGCGGCGATCACCGCCTCGGTGGCCACGTTGCCCGAAGCCCCCGGCGCGAAAGGGCAACCGCCGAGCCCCCCGACGCTCGCATCGACGATCCGGATGCCGAATTCATATGCTTTCAGCACGTTCTCTACGCCGTGACCGTAGGTGTCGTGAAAGTGAACGGCAATGCGTTCGATGGGAATCCTGGAAAGGAGGCCGTCGAGCAGGCGTGCGACTTGCGCCGGCGTGGCCTTGCCGATGGTGTCGGAGATGGCTATCTCGTCCACGCCCAGGTCGGCGAGCCGTTGCGCGGCCTGGATGGTGGCCTCCGGCGGAATTCGCCCTTCGAAAGCGCACCAGAAGGCCGCCGAAAGATATCCCCGCACCGGGAGTCCGTTTTCACGGGCGCGCCGGATCACCGGCTGGAAGCGCCGCAGCGAACCGGCCAGCGAGGTGTTGATATTGTGCTGGTTGAAGGTTTCACTGACGGCCGTAAAAACAGCGATCTTGTCAACCCCGGCGGCAAGGGCGCGCTCGAAGCCCCGCCTATTGGGTACAAGAGCAGAGTAGACCACGCCCGGCCGGCGCGCAATTCGGCGCAAGACCTCATCGGCATCGGCGAGCTGCGGCACCCGATGGGGCGCAACAAAGGCACTGACCTCGATTTCACCCGGCCCGGCAGCGGATAGGGCATCCACAAAAGCCACCTTGGCTTCCACGGGAACGGTGGCGGTTTCGTTCTGCAGCCCGTCGCGCGGCCCCACTTCGACGATCTTCAGCATGGCCGCCCCGCCCGAAGTTCTTAAACCACGAGGCCCGGCGGCCACTTTACGGCCGGGGGCAATGGTAGCGGCCATCAGGTGACTTCCTCCTTTTCCCCTCCGAAATAGCGCATGAACTGCGCGCGCTCGTAAACGGCCGGATTGGTGGACTCCTCCTGGCTCATGCGGCCGCGGAAATCCTCGAGGGACGCGAAATCGTGCTTCTGCATCCAGGCCTTCAGGGTATCGATCATGGTCGCGATATGCGCCGGGCCGTTTTTGTAGAGGCTCGAGGCCGTCTGGACGGCCGCGGCGCCGGCCAAAAGCTGCTTGATGAGCGCCGAACCTTCGTGCACACCGGTGGAGGCGGCCAGGTCGCATTCCACCTTGCGGGCCATGATGGCGACCCAGCGCAAAGAGACGGCCAGCTCGGCCGGGCTGCTGAAGACGAAGGAGGGTTTGACCTTGAAGTTGTCGATATCGATGTCCGGGCTGAAGAAACGGTTGAACAGCACGATGCCTTGGACGCCCGTGCGCGAAAGGCGCTGGATCATCGGGCCCAGGTTGGAAAAATAGTAGCTG
>JASJCD010000174.1 GCA_030066135.1 Desulfobacterales bacterium
GATATGGTCGCGCTGATCCCCTCGAGCAGAAAACCCACCAGCAGGCTTCCCAGGGGCAGGGCCAGGAGCCAGCCGGCCAGGCCGTAGAGCGCCCCTTCCCCCACGAAGAGCCAATAGACCGCCCGGGAAGATGCGCCCACGGCCCTCAAGATGGCCAGCTCGTGACGGCGGGCAGCCGCATTCATGGCCACCAGGCTGTAAACCAGAAACATCCCGACGAAAAGCGAAGTAAAACTCAGAAAAGACAGATTCACCTGGTAGGCGCGGATCATCCCCTGGCCGCTTTGTTTGACGGCCCCGGGTAGACCCACCCGCAGGCGTTCCCCGATGATGCGCCGCGCTTCGGGGGAAAGCCCGCCGTCCCGATCGGCCAGCTGCAGATCGATCCGGTCGACCCGGCCCCTGGTGCCCGTAAATTCCTGGAAGGTGGCGATGTCGCAGATGGCAATCCGACCGTTGGCCATGTTGCCCAGACCGTCCAGGGTCATCCGCCCGGCCACGGTAAAAGGTGTGTTTCCGTTCCGATGGGCCAATAGGACCCGGTCCCCGGTGCGCCACCCGGATTCCCGCGCCAGGGTCTCCCCGGCGAGCAGTGCGAAGGGATCGGCCACAATTCGCCACCAGGCGGCTTCGTCGCCGGTCACGTCGGCGGCTTCCCAACCCCGCAAGGGGCGATCCAGAAGGGGATCGATGCCCACCAGCAGAAAGGGCCGGCCGCCAGCCGCATCCCGCGTGTAGGTGGTCAGCACCGGGCTCGCGGCGGCAATCCCCGGCAGCCGCCGCAGTTGTGCCACCAGCGCTTCGGGCACCCGCCCCCCGGGCTGCGTCACGACCCGATCGGCGCGGCCGGCGATGGCATCCATGCTGCGGGTAAAGGAGGAAAGGGAAGCATCCACCGAGAGGCGCACACTCATGAAGACGCCTCCCCCCAGGGCTATTCCGAGCACGACGGCCAGCGCCCGCCAGGGATGAAGCCGAATCTGGCGCAGGTTGAACCAGATAAAAAGTCTGAGGCCGATCATCAGCGCTGGCCTCGGTCCTGGATGCGTGTGCCGTCCTTCAAATGGATGAATTGCGTGGCCAGGCTGTCGGCCTGGTCGCTGTGGGTGGCAATAATGACGGTGCAGGCCTGCTTGCGGTTTAGATCGTGAAGCAGTTGGATCACCATGTCACCGTTGCGGCTGTCGAGGTTGCCGGTGGGTTCGTCCGCCAGAACAAGTTGCGGCTGGTTGATGAGGGCACGGGCAATGGCGGTGCGCTGCATCTCGCCGCCCGAAAGCTGGGCCGGGCGATGTTGACGGCGGTCGGCCATGCCCAGCCAGTCCAGCAGTTCGGCCGCGCGGTCACGGGTGGCATCAAAGGCGGCACCGGCCAGGAGCGCCGGCAGGCAGACGTTTTCCTGCACGCTCAAAGTGGGCAGGAGATTGAAAGACTGAAACACCATACCCACCACCTTGCGGCGGAAGGCGGTCTTCTGGGTTTCACTCAGCTGCTTTAAATCATGTCCAGCGACCAGCAAGTCCCCGTGGGTCGGCGCGTCCAGTGCGGCCATCAGCGCCAACAAGGTGCTCTTGCCCGAGCCACTGGCCCCCTTCAATACCACCAGGGCACCCGTGGGGATCTCCAGGTCGACCCGGTCGAGGCCGACGACCTGGCTGGGGCCCAGGGGATAAACGCGGGAGAGTTGATGCGCCTGGACGATATGGTCGGAAACGGGTCTGGGCATCATGGCGCCGACCGCGGCAAAATCCCCATTTCCACCGCCCGCGCGAGCAGTTCCTGGACATGGGTCCATAAGGCAGGTGCCCCCTGGGCCATTTCACGATTGCGTGCCAAAACCTGGTCGCGCGAGATGCCGTTGTCCTGCCAGGATTTCCCGCTGGTGTGGTAGTTGTTGAGGATGGGCTGCAGACGGTCGAGGGCGTTGGCCAGACGCGATTCCGGCGTCTCCCGGGCTTCGAACTCATCCCAGAGGGCATGGAAGCGGCGGCCGATGTCCTCGGGCAGGATGCCGAAAAGCCGGCGGGCGGCGGCCTGTTCGCGGTCATGCTGTCCGCTCACCGCGGCGCCGTCGTAGCAGAAGGTGTCGCCCGCATCGATCTCGACGATGTCATGCACCAGCAGCATTTGGATGACCCGGCTCACATCCACCTCGCCATCGGGAGCGTATTCGCCCAGCACCATGGCCATCACCGCGATATGCCAGGAATGCTCGGCCGAATTCTCCTTGCGACTGGTGTCCATCAGCCAGGTCTGCCGCTGGACGTTCTTGAGTTTGTCAAGCTGGCAAATGAAATCAAGCTGTCGTTCGAGCCGATTGTCCATAGGGGTGTCGCTCCGGAGGGATTTCCGCTGAAAGCCTGGCCACCGTCAACTTGTATTCAAGCTGTATGTAGGCGGGCAGGGCGTGTCTTCCTGCCCGACACCCTAAAAGCTCGCTCTCCAAATTGCAAGCACAGGGTTAGGTTCCCTTTGTCCCTCGCCGACCATCGGTGATGAAAATCATATTTAAATAAAAACAGATTTTTTCGAAGAGGCTATAGAGTGCCGGCATGCTCAGACCAATCTATAATCGGCGTCGGTATCGCTATCGGGAACGGAACCGAAGATCTTCGCCTTCCCATTTTTTTTCGAGTCCCGATTCCGATACCGACCCCAACCCAGATAGTATATGAGAACACCATCTCTATTACTGCGGGGTAGCTCTAAGACGACGCATCATTGTGCCCGCCGCCCCCAGACCGCAAACACCGGATCGGAGTTCAACATCTGTCCGGCGTACTTGTCGTCTTCCGGCCTCGGCCAGCCTTGGCTGGAGAAAGTTTCCAGACGATCGAAACGCGCTTCGTGGCTGAACAGCTCCCTTACCATGCCCATGCGCTCGAAGGGGTGCAGTTCTTTCCAGATACGGATGGCCTTGGGGGGAAACCAGCGGTTGGAAAACGTCACGATAAAGATTCCGCCCGGTGATAGCACGCGGGCCATCTCATCGAATACAGCGAGCGGCCGGGTGAGATATTCCACCGATACCGTGCAGACGGCGGCGTCAAAAGCGCCGTCGTCGAAAGGCAGGCGCGGATCGCGGTTGAGATCGTGGACCACGTAGCGGGTCAGACGCTCGTTCGCCGACAATTCGTCGGCATTCATCCCAAGTCCTTCCACCGACTGTATTTTAAGATCGGCCGGCAGATGCGAGGTCCAGCTGCTCATCAGGTCGAGGACCCGGCTGCCTTCCGGAATCAGGCGACCGTAGAGCGCGCTGATGGTCTCGATGGCGCGGGCATCGATGTGCTGGACAAATCGCGGTTGACGGTAAAAGTGCCCATCGTCGGCGGCATCATCGCGCGCGAAGGCCTCCGCGATGAAAAAATCCGTGGGATTCCCGTTGCAGCGGGCCTGCATGCCCGGCCCGGTGGTAACTTGCTCTCCCCAGTCGTTCAGCGTGCCACCGTGTTCCTCGAATTTTTCACGCACTTCTCGAACGCGGGCTTCGATCGTCAAATCGATGCCGGCCAACGGGTGGTTGAAATCGGCTTCGATCCCATCGGCTGCAACGCTCGTGCAGCGAAAAGGTTCGATATTGCCGCGGAACACGCCCGCCACGCCATGAAGGATGCCGCGGGGGTAGAAGCGACCGTACCTGGGGTGATAGGCGTTTCCGTCAGCCAGAAGGCCATCGATATTTCGATGCGCTACCGGATGAATCGATTTTTCGGAGGCCGGCGGTATAATTTCGCCGGGCTTGAAGGCGGCTGTAATGCGATCACCAGCAGAGGCGCCCATGATCTCTTCCAGAATCTTCGGCGGCAGGATGTCGCGCCAGAAGTTGACCCGTTGGGCGAAGTACTGATCTTCATGTTTGATTCCGTTTTTTTCCCATTTCAGATTGAATTCGATGCTCGCCAGTTTTTCGGGCGTAATCGTGCTCATTATTGAACTCCAGACAATAAGGCCGGCAAAACCTTGGACGGATATTAAGCACGAAGTTTAGGGAGTCCAGTCGACAGAGATTTACAGAGTTCATCGTAAGCCGCCAGGCAGTCCTATTTGATTGCTGAAATTCGGATAAGGCATCAGAATGCCAAAATGCAGGGCGCGAGAATCTGTTCAGACAAAATCGGAATCCAGACACTCTGCCAGCTTCAATATGAGATCATTCTCAAATCCTTGACTTCGCTCCCATGCAGGGCTAAAAACGTGATGTTTCCCGATAGTGATGATCGACGTATAGCGCCGCAGCACATTCACTCCCAGCAACGACCGGCACCCTTCGAAAAGTCTGTGGCAACCCCAACCCCCTATCCATTTGAAACCCACCTGGGAGAAAGGATTTCCTGCAAATGTCAAAACACGTCTTGCCAACAACCGTCTTCTGTGTCCTGCTTCTTTTCGCCGCCAATGCCTGGACTCTGGATCTCGAAGATGGGCGCTATGAAATCACCTCCACAGTCAAGATGGAGGGCGTACCCATGCAGCCGCCGCCCACCACGATCACCGAATGCCTGACAAAACAGGATCCCGTGCCGAACCAGCAGGCCGACGGCGGCAAATGCAAGATCACGAACATGAAAACCACGGGGGATACCGTTACCTGGGAAATGGAATGCAACCAGCAAGGGCAGCAGATGAAAAGCAAAGGCCAAATGGCTTACCGCGGCAAACACTTCGAAGGCACGGTGCATACACAGATGGGCCCTCAGGCCGGCAACATGAAAATGACCACCACCATCAAGGGTAAACGCATCGGCGACTGCCAATAAAGGCGCCTTTTGCAGGAAAAAAAGTAAAAGCGTTCCCGGTCATCCACAAGTATGTTGATCTAGATGCTCGGTGACATCGCTGCCCATCTCGCTCAGTGTTTCCCAACCGCGAGATCGAGCGCCGGCGCTCGCCTTCACAACATATCGATCGTACTGAGATAGTCATTCCCCTGTGCCAGGATCTTCTTGCGCTCGCCCCTGTCCATCTTGTCCAACACCCGGTACATGGTTCCCATGCGGGGATTCCTGGCCAGAAGTTTGCGGTGGCGCTCCAGGAAATGCCAGTAAAGGCTGTTGAAGGGGCAGGCCTTGTCGCCGTGGCGTCGTTTGCGATCGTAGTGGCAATCCTGACAGTAGTCGCTCATCTTATGGATATAGTTGGCCGAAGAAACGTAGGGTTTGGTGGCGATCAGCCCGCCTTCGGCGAACTGGCTCATGCCGCGGGTGTTGGGCATCTCGACCCACTGGATCGCATCCACGTAGACACCCAGGTACCAGGCATCGACCTGATCGGGATGCACCCCGGCCAAAAGCGCAAAATTGCCGGTGACCATCAGGCGCTGGATGTGGTGAGCGTAGGCGTAGTCCAGGGACTGGCCGATAGCCTGAGCCATGCAGTGCATGCGCGTCTCCCCGGTCCAGTACCAGTCCGGCAGTTTGGCGTCGTGGCCGAAAAAATTCATGTCTTTGAACTTCGGCATGAGGGCCCAGTAGATCCCGCGCATGTATTCGCGCCAGCCCAGGATTTGACGCACGAAGCCCTCCACCTGGGCGATGGTGATACGATCCTGATCTTCTTCCCAGCGGCTGACGGCCGCCTGGATGACTTCCAGCGGATCGAGTATTTTGACGTTGAGGGCAAAGGAGATCCGGCTGTGAAACAGGCTCCAGCCGCCGACCGTCATGGCGTCCTGGTAGGTGCCGAAATGAGGCAGGCCGTGTTCCAGGAAATGCTTCAATTGTGCCAGGGCCTGACGCCGCGTCACCGGCCACAATAGGGTGTTGCCGGTTGTACGGCCGAAATGCCGGACCTTCATCGCCGTGAGCGTCTTTACGATGGCGCCGACGTCGTTCCGGAAGCGCTTGGGCCCGGGGATGGGCACCTTGCCATCATAGCGCTGGCGGTTGCTGGCGTCGTAGTTCCACTTGCCGCCGACCGGCTTGCCGCCCTCCAGCAGAATGTCGTGCTGCCTGCGCATCTCACGGTAGAAGCTCTCCATGAGGTAGCGCTTCTTGCCGGCGAACATCCTTTTTACGTCGTCCCGGTTGGTGAGAAAGTGTTCGCTGCCGAACGCCTCGGTCTCGACGGAAAGGTCGGTGGCGATATCTTTGAGTTGGGCATCGAGGCGGTATTCGTCCGGCTGTAGGTATTCGAGACGTCGGAAGCGATGTCGTTTGATCAGGTGTTTCAGGTTGGTCTCAAAATCCTGCCGGTTTTCAGGGTCGTCGAGGTGCAGGTAGACCACGCGGTGGCCCTTCTTCCGCAGCCATTGGGCGAAAGCGCGCATGGCGGCAAAGAAGGCCAGAATCTTCTGGACGTGGTGGAGAACGTAGTCGGTTTCCTGGCGCACCTCCATCAGGACATAAACGATCCTGTCGTCGGTCGCCTGGAACCAGGAATGCCGTGGATTGAGCTGGTCGCCCAGGATCAGGCGCAGGGTGTCGGCAGCAGCCATCAGGCCCCCTTGCTGCGGCGCACGCGCTGGTCGACCTTGTGGACATAGGCCTGAATGTCACACTTGCGCTCCAGCCCGCTGGCCGCCATGTAGCGGATCTTGCCGAACACGGGCCGCTCGGCCCAGGCCCGGTCATGTTTGCCGTACACCCAGGCCACTCCGGCATAGGAGTTGGGGTCACGGCCGTCCAGAAAGTATTTGTTGTTGATCGCCAGCGTGGTGTCGAAGGCTTCTTCGGGGTCGGGCGTCCACTCCAGAATCTTCTTGCCCCAGTACATGCGCATGTAATTGTGCATGAATCCCGTGTACCTCATCTCACGCATGGCCGCATTCCAGTATGGATCATGGGTCCGGGCCGCTTCGAGTTCCTTCCGGCTGTAAACATGTGCGCGCCGGTCGTCGACGTGTTCGCCCAGGGTTTTGCGCGCCCAGTCCGGCAGGCAGCTGAAGCGATCGTAGTCGGCTGTGTAGTAGACAAAATTGATCGCCAGCTCACGCCGCACGATGAGTTCTTCCAGGTAGGCAGCCCGGTCGATTCCCTGCCCCGCTCGGGCGTCGCGCACCTGGAGGGCGAGATAGACGGGCGAGACTTGCCCGAAATGCAGGTAGGGACTCATCATGGAGATGTCATCGGTCTGGGGCTGGTTGCTGTGGCTGTCGTAGAGGGCCAGGCGATGGCGAATGAAGCCGCGCAACCGTTTTTTGGCTTCGGCCGTGCCGCCTTTGAAGAACATCGGGACCGGCGGGACGCTGCGATCGATTTTTAGTCCGGCCAAAACCCCGTCGATATCGTCCAGGTCGAGGCCTTCCAAGGAAAGATCCAGGGATGGTTGCCGCGGCCGCAGCGGCCTGGGCAGCGTGAGGTAGTCGTCCAGGTGCTTCTGGATCCGGGGCCGAATGGTCCGGGCGGCGTATTCGGCCTTGTTCGACACCACCGCCACGGGCACGACCACGTCACCCTCCACCGCCAGCACCCGGCAACCAGCATCGGCCGCCACGGCCCGGCGCCATTCGCGCTGGTGGCGGGTGTAGCCCACGTCGCAGACGATCAGCGCCGCCCGGCTTCCCAGCGCAAGCGCCACCGCCGGCGGCACGCCCCGCTGCACAACGAACCGAATGCCCTTGCGCATCAAGGCCGACCCCACATCCTGAAGGCCTTCGAGCAGAAATCGATAGTGTCGCTGATTGGCCTCGGGGTAATCATCCATCAGCCCGAAGACGACCACCACCGGAAGCTTGAGGCGGTTGGCCTCCCGGATGGCCAGTTCCAGCGCCGGGTTGTGCTCGGCCCGCTGGGACTGTTGCATCCAGTAGAGGACATAGTCGCCCGGTGCGACCTCGCGATCGTTCAATACCTGGATACGGGTCTCGGCCACGGTCATGGGACATTCCTCTTCAAGAGTCGGCGCGCATAGGGGCAAGTCACCGCACTTGCTTTGATGCAATTATCGCGGTCGGCATCGCTTTCGGCATCGGAATCGACAGCGCCCTCATCATGTCCTCTTTTTCGAGACCCGATACCGATCCCGAACCCGATTCCGATAAAACCACCGACAACGTCCGTGTTGAAAACGGCGCCAATCGACTATTGCTTCCCCGCCTTCAAGGCCTCGATGGCTTTCTTGCGCTCCAGCCAGGCGTGCAGATCGATGGTGGACTGGGTCAGATGATAGCGGCCGTCGGCAAACACACCGTAATCCCCCCCGCCGGCCATCGCCGCAGCAAACCGCACATTATTGGCATAAAACAGCCAGGCATCGCTCCACTTGCGTTCCACTGATTCGTCAAAGGGGCTGGCGCCCTGGTCGAGCCCCCGGGCGAACCCTAGCTGCCAGGCCTCGCGCATCATGTCGGTCTGCGTCAGGATCTCGGCATTGGTGCGTTTGATCGTGTTGTGGTAGCGGCGAAAATGACCTTCGACCCATGACGTGCCGTGGCAGGCCAGGCAGGTGGCCTGCATGGTCTGGGTATTGGCGGCCTGCTCTTCGGGGGTCAGGAGATACTTGTCGGCGAAACCACCCTCGAAATCGGTGGGCAGGGGCTGGCCATCCTTGTTGCGGATGATGGTGGTGTCCGGAGAACGCGGCTGAGGATGGGCATAGATCAGCCCGAATATCCGCCAGGACAGTCGGTTTTTCATCTCGTGGGAGCGCTCGTTGATCACTTCTTCATCGGTATTCACAAGGAGGCTGACGTGACAGGTGGCGCAGGTGGGGGCGGTGAAATCCTGGCCCACCGTCCAGGGGACGGCTTGGAAGTCCCATTCCTGTTTTTTGGAAGAATAGATATTACCGTGCTTGCTGGCGCTGTAAACCTTGAAGGCCGGCACGTCCGGCCCCACATGGCATTCCTTGCAGGTGTACGGTTTGCGGGCCACCTCGATCGAAAAGGAGTGCCGGGTGTGGCAGGCCGAGCAGGCGCCCTTGCTGCCGTCCAGATTGATCCGCCCCACCCCCTGGTTGGGCCACCCCTCGGTCACGGGGAATTCGAGCTCGCCGGCATCGGTGTCGCGCACCTCGGTGCCGCTGACCTTCAGCACTGTGCCGTGACAGTAGTAGCAGGCTTCCGCCCGGGTGTCCTCATCGGGCGGTGTGATCTTCAGCTGTCCCTTCTCTAACGTGCGATGGCCCAGAAAGGATTCCTCGGCCTGGTTGTAGAGCTTGTTGTCGGCCAGATTGGCATAGGCGTGGGCCATGATGTTGCGCGAATACTGGTCGGCTTCGACAGCATGGCAGGTGCGACAGTCGTCCGGGCTGACCACCGTGTGCACATCATAGCCGTTGTGTTCGAACGTGCCGGCGCCGTGGGCCTCGGGTCGCAGGTTGTGGCACTCGGCGCAGCCCACAGCCACTTTCTGCAGGCTTTCAGGGATGTCCTTGCTGGAGACCTTGAGCGCCAGTTCATCGGCCTGCAGGGCTTCGGCCGGTGTGATCTTGGCGTGGCGGCTCTTTTCCCAACCGGCCACGATGCCCGGGTGGAAGATGGCATGGCATTCCAGGCACTCCTGGGTGGCTTCGCTGAGGGGGATTTCCTCCCCGAAAAGAACGGCCGGCCAGATTAAGCTAATGGTAACCATAATAAGGAAACGACGGTACATCACGGGAACCTCCTTCGAAAAACGCAAGCTTCAGGGACGGGGCTCGAATAAGCGTTGCAGGGCATGATAGCGGAAACGGAAAATTTCGTCCAGCTTGCGCCGAATTAAAATGGTGTGCAGGCCGATACCAACGAGGCCATAGGGCAGGCTGTAGTGAACCTGGTCGGTTTTTTCGACACCGCCAGCAACCGCCTGCAAAAAATGCTGGTGGTGCCAGAAGCGGTAGGGGCCCTGGCGCTGTTCGTCCACGAAATAGCGCGGTGCCGCGACATGGGTAATTTCCGATACCCAGGGAACGGCAACACCCGCCAGCGGACGGATGCGGTAAGTGATGATCAAGCCGGGATGAATGCGAGCCGGCACCCGTGACGTGATCCTGAAGTCCAGCCAGGGCGGCGTGATCAGCCGCAGATTGGCGGGATTCGAGAAAAACTGCCAGGCCGACTCAAGATCGGTCGGCAGGATCTGGCGGCGTTTGAGGGTGAAGGTCTTCATGGCAAATAATCGGGGGCGGAATCGCTATCGGGATCGGGGTCGAAGTCTTTTATAACCCAAACGGCTTTCGATTCCGATGCCGATTCCGACACCGACGCCGATAATAACGTACGTGTGAGGCCACGACCGGGTTTCAAAGTTCAGTCTTCCTAACGCTATCGGGACCGGGATCAATCTAATAAATATCTAAATGTCTTTTTGATACCGAAGCTGACGGCGATGAAAGGGCATGGTACGGATCGTTACTAAAGATTATAACTCCGTGTCGCTAGCGACAACGTGTTCGCCATAATCACTGATCTGCTCCTGGACAGAGTAGCCACGACCACCAAGCTTGGTCAGCATGGCAACGATTCGGTCAAGCTGCTTTTTTGCCTTCGAACCCTCATCGGGATCCAATGCCCCACAAACGACGAGAATGTCCTGGACGGCGGCACATTCCAAGGCCGAACCGCGTGCAATTTCAAAATAACGCCTTCGGTCACCATCTGTGGCCTTGCCGTTGCCTTCCGCTATGTTGAGCGGGATCGACTGTGAGGCCCTAAGCAACTGGTCTTTGGCATTGCGCTGACCTTTAATACCTTCGCATAAACCGTGAGCCCAGCCCACATAGGCGATGGAGGTCTGGTAAACATCAAGTTTCTCGTGACCAAATGGCATTATGCGTCCTTTCAGGATCGATTACGGCCATGCAAAAGATTCGGGGTCGGTATCGCTATCGGAATCGGGATCGATTCCTTTTTTAGAACCTTAAACTTCTCTCGATACCGATTCCGATCCCGATACCCGACCCCGATGAATGCTCAA
>JASJCD010000175.1 GCA_030066135.1 Desulfobacterales bacterium
TTGTTGACGGTTGTCCTTCTGGCCGGCACCAGTGCCGCCTGCACGCAACACCGCGTTGAGGTCGCTCCGGTCGAGGTCAAACCCATTCACATCACCATCGATGTGAATGTCAAAATCGACCGGGAAATCGACGACTATTTCGGTGATCTTTTCGAACAGGAAGAGGCCCTCCGCCAGGAACAGGAAAACGCGACGCAGGAATAATCAGGGAGGAGACAACACCATGACGGCATCAAGGTGCAAACAGATCGGATGGCTGGCCATCGGCGTGGCCTTCTTGCTGCTAGTGATCACGCCCGCCGCCCAGGCCGGCAGCGTGAAAGAACGCATGGCGGCCCGGGCGCCCGAAATTCTGAAATTGAAGTCCCAGGGCCTGATCGGCGAAAACAACCAGGGTTATCTCGAAATCCGCGGGGCCGGCGGCGGCAACGCCGCGGGTCTGGTCAAGGCCGAGAACAGCGACCGCCAGATGGTCTACAAAGCCATCGCCGCCAAAACCGGCGGCAGCGTCGCACAGGTCGGCCAACGGGCGGCGGCCAAAAGGGCCCAGGTCGCCGGGGCCAGCGAATGGCTTCAAAAGCCAAGCGGGGAATGGTACCGGAAGTAACCCTCACGCCACGTGAAACGCAGGGGGCTCGATACGCGTCCGACGGCACCGCGGGCAGCGTCCCGGGCGCGTGAAACGCCCCCGGCCCTTGAAGGTGAACCCGCAGGCCCAGCAAAAAGCCTCGCGGATCACCAGAGGGGTCCCACTGCCCGCCAGACTGCGCTGGACGTAAGGCAAGTGCGTAATCACGTCCTTTTCCGCAACCCCGAGTCGCTGGGACAACTCCCGCACACCCCACTCGCCCTCCTTCAGGACGGCCATGATCTGCTGCCTGATGGTCCCGGCATTCATTCGATCCGCACCTCCTCCTTGAGCAGGCAGCAGGCAATCTGATACAGGGGTCGGCCGTCCGGACCGTATTCGATATTGCCGGGCTGCACCAGGCGGTTCATGACGCAGCCTTCGGGTATGGCCAGTTCAAAAAGATCCGCTTCATTGATCTTCGGGGTAGCCCTCAGCATCTCATCGCTGAAGGCAAGACTGTGCAGCGGATAATCTTCACACAGCGGGCAGCGGTAGACCCGTCCGTTGGGAAACACGAAATAATTGTCGGCCACCTTACCGGCGCAGGCAAAGGCCTCGCCCGGTTCGAGGAAGACCTTGGGGTAGGTCACGGTGATGCCCAGATCGGCGATCCTTGCGGCCACCGGGGGGACAATATCGCACCATTGCCCGCGGGACACCTGCCCCGGCGCATCGCTGCCAGCGGCTTCCGGATGAATGGCGGACTGACCCCGCAGACCGATGACCTGGATAAAGAAGCGCGCTATGCCCAGATCCTGCAGCAGCGGACCCATGCGATCGAGGTGGTCGATGTTGGCGCTGCTGACGGTGTAGATCAGGCTGGTCGTGAACCCGCGGGACACGGCCTTGCGGATACCGGCCGTACAGACATCGAAGCTGCCTTTACCGCGCAGCGGATCGTTGACGGCGGGCGTGGGCCCATCGAGGCTGAAGCTGAAATAATCGACATCGGAAGGCGCCACCCGGTCCAGGATATCGTGAAAAAGGTAGCCATTGGTATCCACGGTCACCGAGGCGAAAGCCAACTTGCGGGCCATGCGGATGATGCGGGCCAGATCCCTGTGCAGGGTGGGCTCCCCGCCCAATAGCACCAGATTGGTCTCCCGGCTGCGGGCCTGGAAGGCCTCCAGCCAGCAGCGGATGGTATCAAACGGCAGGGTTTGCGAGCCGTGCTGATCCGGGTTGATGTAGCAGTGGCGGCAGTTGAGGTTGCAGCGGGTCAAGATGTGAAAGAAGAGATTGACGGCGCTGCGGGAAAACGCCACCGTTCGTTTGCGGGCCATAACGGTCTATTTTATGCCCGTCCAGAAATAGTGGATTTGGCCGCAGCGTTTGCAAACCACAGGCGTAGCGCGACTACGGCGAGGGTTTACAACCGCAAGAACACCGGCCGGGGCCGAAAGATCCCATTTATGGACGGGTACTATTTAAGGGTTTTGAGAATCTTTTGGGCCTTGATCAGCTCGTCGCTGGTAAGCCGCAGCCGGATGGAAAGAAACTCGGCGAAAATGCGATAGAGCAGAAGCAGGAAATCGAGCTGTTCGTCGCGCCCGTCCTGGCCTTCCATCCGGTCGGTGGCCGAGGTGTTGACCGCCAGGCAAACGACCCGGGACAAAGCGACCGCGGTGGCCGACCGCGAGCGGCTGTCGATCACACGCATTTCTCCGAAAATTTCCCCCCGCTCGGTGAATGACCCGATTTCGATCCCGCCTTTTTCGATGCGCACACTACCGTCGAGCAGAAAATACAGCCAGGGGTCGTTATCGCCTTCCTGGATGATTTTCTCGCCCTTTTCATATTCGCGGATCTTGCTCAACCGCAGCAGGCGGCTCAGGTTGCTGGTTTCGAAATTGCGCAACGCCGGAATGGTCAGCAGTCGCTGGATATTCTCGATATTATCTTTGAGATATCGTGTTTCCTGCATATTACCTCGCGCATCGACGGGGAGGATGGGTCACACCCTCCGTGGTTTAGATCATTTCCATGCAGTTCTTGGACAATGATCCATCAAAATCGACCGGATAGCAACCATCGAAACAGGCCTTGCAAAAATGATTGGTGGGCGTGGTGACCCCGGTGGAATCCAGAAGACCCGGCAAACTCAGATAGGACAGAGAGTCCAGGCCCAGGTGCTGTCCCAGCTTTTCCACCGACATGCTGGCCGCGATCAGTTCCCCCTCGGTGGGGAAATCGATGCCGTAGTGGCAGGGATGGCGGTGGGGCGGTCCGCTGACCCGCATGTGGACCCGCCGGACGCCAAGCTCCCGCAGGGCTTTCACGCGGGTCTTGGCCGTGGTGCCGCGGATGATGGAATCTTCGATGATGATGATGTCCTTGCCGCGCAGAAGATCCTTGACCGGATTGAGCTTCACACGCACGCCGAAATCCCGCATGCTCTGGGTGGGCTGAATAAAGGTGCGCCCCACGTAGTGGTTGCGGATCATCCCCATCTCGAAGGGAATGCCGGCCTGCTCCGAAAACCCCAGGGCCGCATAGGTGCCCGAATCCGGAAAAGGCATCACCAGATCGGCCGCCACCGGGGACTCCTGGGCCAGACGACGGCCATGGGCCTTGCGGGTCAGATAGACGTTCTTGCCGAAAATGGTGCTGTCCGGACGGGCGAAGTAGATAAATTCAAAGATGCAAAACGAACGCGGGGCCCCGGCGGGCTGGGTCTGAATACTTCTTATGCCCTCGTCGCTGATGATCACGATTTCACCCGGGTCGAGTTCCCGGACGAATTCGGCCTCCACCAGATCGAGGGCGCAGGTTTCGGAAGCGAGCACATAGTTGCCGTTGAGCCGGCCCAGGCAAAGGGGCCGGAAACCGTTGGGATCCTTGATCCCGATCACCTCGCCCTCGCTGGTCAGCAAAACAAAGGAATAGGCCCCTTTCAACCGCTTGACAGTCTCCATCAACGCCCCTTCGAACCCGTGGTTCAGGTTCTTCACGAAGAGGTGCAGGAAAACCTCGCTGTCCATGGTGGTCTGAAAGATGGAGCCCGACTGCTCCAGTTCGTCCTTGAGGATGTGGGCGTTTACCAGGTTGCCGTTGTGGGCCACCGCATAGGAGCGCTTCTGGTGGCGCACGAAAAACGGCTGGGCGTTGGTGAGAATCGAACTGCCGGTGGTGGAATAGCGTACATGTCCGACGGCCGAAGTGCCCACAAGTTGTTCGAGATGCTTCATTGAGAAGACATCCGAAACCAGTCCCATACCCTTGTGGCCAACGATGTGCTTGTCCTGGCAGACGGTGATGCCGGCGCTTTCCTGGCCGCGGTGTTGGAGGGCGTAGAGCCCGAAATAGGTCAGCTTGGCCGCATCCGTGTGCCCGTGGACACCGAATAGTCCGCAGGCTTCGCGCGGCTTGTCATCATACATCATCATGCGGGCTGTCTCCTGGTTGCTGTGGCTTGACCAGCACTGCGCAGGCCGGTTTGGGCATCAAGCTGCCGGTGGTATTCCTGCAGCGACATTACCTCCAGGCGGCGTCCCTTGAGGGCGGCCACGCCCTCGCACATGGCCAAGGCACCTGCCACCGTGGTGGCGTAGGGCAGGTTGAATTTAAGGGCCGCCCGTCGAATCTCATAGCCGTCGCGCTTGGTTTCATCCCCCGTTCCCGAGCCCGTGTTGACCACCATCTGGATTTCGCGGTTTTTGATAGCGTCCACCACGTGCGGTCGCCCGGTGGAAACCTTGTAGACAAAACGCGCCGGTATGCCGCGGGCGTTCAAAAAGTCCGCTGTGCCGCGGGTGGACAGGATGCCGAAGCCCAGGTCCGCAAACCGCTGGGCCAGATCGGCCACGGCCGGTTTGTCCCGATCCTGGACGCTGATAAAAACCGTGCCTTCGACCGGAAGTTGCTGGCGGGCGCCCAGCTGGGCCTTGGCAAAGGCCGCACCGAAATCCGTATCGATGCCCATGACCTCGCCGGTGGATTTCATCTCCGGGCCCAGCAGCGTGTCCACCGACGGAAATCGGTCGAAGGGCAGGACGGCCTCCTTGACCGAGACGTGCCCCGGTATGATTTCAACGTCCAGGCCCAATTCATCCAGGCTGCGGCCCAGCATGACTTTGGTGGCCAGCTTGGCCAGGGGCACGCCGGTGGCCTTGCTCACGAAGGGGACCGTGCGCGAAGCCCGGGGGTTAACTTCCAGGACGAAAACCTGCTCCCCCTTGATGGCATACTGCACGTTCATCAGACCCACCACGTCGAGCTCGGCCGCCATGGCCCGCGTGGCGGCCGCGATTTCGTCCAGCACCCCGTCGGGGATCGAGCGCGGCGGCAGAATGCAGGCCGAATCCCCGGAATGGATACCGGCCTCCTCCACATGCTCCATAATGCCGCCGATGACGGTGCGCTGCCCGTCGCAAAGGGCGTCCACATCGACCTCCACGGCGTCCTCCAGAAATTTGTCGATCAGCACAGGATGCCCCGGAGAGGCGCTGATGGCCAGGCGGGTGAAATTTTCCAGCGCAGCCCGATCGTACACGATCTTCATGGCGCGTCCGCCCAATACGTAGGAAGGCCTTACGATAACGGGGTAGCCGATGGTCTCGGCCACCTTGACGGCCTCGGGCACATCCATGGCGGTCCCGTTGTCGGGCTGGACCAGGCCGAGCTTTTTGAGCATGGCCTGGAACTGTTCACGGTTTTCGGCCCGGTCGATGCTATGGGGATGGGTGCCCAGAATATGGACGCCGGCCTCCAGGAGTCCTGCGGCCAGGTTCAGCGGCGTCTGCCCTCCGAACTGGACGATCACCCCCTTGGGCTTCTCGGTCTCGACGATGTGGAGCACGTCCTCCAGGGTAAGGGGTTCGAAATAGAGTTTGTCGGACGTATCGTAATCCGTGCTGACCGTCTCGGGGTTGCTGTTGACCATGATGCTCTCCACGCCCTCCTCCCGCAACGCGAAGGAAGCGTGGACGCAGCAGTAGTCGAATTCGATACCCTGCCCGATGCGATTGGGTCCCCCGCCCAGGATCATGACCTTGGCCCCCTCGGTCTGGCGGGCCTCGTCTTCCTCCTCATAGGTGGAGTAGAAATAGGGGGTGGCGGCTTTGAATTCGGCCGCGCAGGTGTCCACCAGCTTGTAGACCGGGCGCAGCCCGATGGCCTGACGGCGCTTACGGATGGCGATGGCGTCACGGCCGGTCAAATGGGCCAGCTGCATGTCCGAAAACCCGAACACTTTGGCTTTTTCCAGCAGACTGTCGTCCAGGCTGTCACCGGCTGCGACCAACTTGCCCTCAAGCTCGACGATCTGGCGGATCTGGTAGAGAAACCAGGGGTCAATCCCGGTCAATTCATGGATGGCGTCGATCGAAAAACCCTGCTGGAGGGCGTGGCGCAGGTAGAATATCCGCTGGGAATTGGGGGTCACCAGATGGTGCTCGATCTCGGACCCGGTCAGGGTTGCGGCCGGATCACCGGCAGCATCCCGGGCGTCGCGGCCATCGGCTCCCAGACCGTGCCGGCCGATCTCCAACGAGCGCAAACCCTTCTGGAGGGCTTCCTTGAAGGTGCGACCGATGGACATGGTCTCGCCCACGGATTTCATGGCGGTGGTCAGAAAATCGGGGGTCTCCGGGAATTTCTCGAAGGTCCAGCGCGGTATCTTGACCACGCAGTAATCAAGGGTGGGCTCGAAGGAGGCCAGGGTTTCGCCCGTGATGTCGTTGGGGATCTCATCCAGGGAGTAGCCCACCGCCAGCTTGGCCGCGATCTTGGCAATCGGGAAACCGGTGGCCTTGGAGGCCAGGGCCGAGCTGCGTGACACCCGCGGGTTCATCTCCACAACGATCATTTCACCCGTCCTGGGGTGCACGGCGAACTGGACGTTGGAGCCCCCGGTATCCACGCCGATCTCGCGCATGATGGCCAGGGAGGCATTGCGCATGACCTGGTATTCCCGGTCGCTCAGGGTCTGGGCCGGGGCCACCGTAATGCTGTCGCCGGTATGAACACCCATGGGATCCAGGTTTTCGATCGAGCACACAATCACGACATTGTCGTGCTTGTCGCGCATCACCTCCAGTTCGTATTCCTTCCAGCCCAGGACGGATTCCTCCAGCATGACCTGGGTGATCAGGCTGGCATCCAGGCCGGCCTTGGCCATGCGTTCAAGATCGTCAGGATTGTAGGCCACACCGCCGCCGGTGCCGCCCAGGGTAAAGCTGGGGCGGATGATGATGGGATAGCCGATCTCTTCAACAATCGCCCGCGCTTGCGCCATGGTGGTGGCGATGCCGCTTTTGGGGATGCGCAGATCGATGTTGGTCATGGCCTGGCGGAAGAGGTCGCGGTCTTCAGCCTTCTGGATGGATCCCAGGGTCGCCCCGATCATTTCCACATCGAACTGCTCCAGCACCCCGCGTTCGGCCACCTTGACAGCCGTGTTCAGGCCGGTCTGCCCGCCCAGGGTGGGCAGGAGGGCATCGGGGCGCTCGCGTTCGATGATCCGGGTGACCGCCTCGGGCGTGACCGGCTCGATGTAGGTCCGGTCGGCCATTTCCGGGTCGGTCATGATGGTGGCCGGATTACTGTTGACCAGCACGACCTCGTAGCCCTCTTCCTTGAGCGCTTTGCAGGCCTGGGTACCGGAATAGTCGAATTCACAGGCCTGGCTGATGATGATCGGGCCGGCGCCGATGATGAGGATCTTCTGGATATCTGTTCTTTTGGGCATGAATTCAGATCTCTGTCTAAGGCTGCAGATTAAACGGCTGCAAAGGATGCTCCCCCGCAGGCCGCCGTCGGATTCCCCGTCAGGAGGCGTCCTCCATCAGTTGGTTGAACTCGGCGAAAAGATAACGGGCATCATGGGGGCCGGGCGAAGCCTCCGGGTGGTACTGCACCGCATACAGCGGGTAGCGGCGGCTGCGAAACCCCTCCAGGGTATTGTCGTTGAGATTGATGTGGGTGATCTCGATGTCCTTGTTCCGCAGCGAGTCGAGATCCACGGCAAACCCGTGGTTCTGGGAGGTGATCTCGATGCGGCCGCTGGCCAGGTGCTTGACGGGCTGGTTGGCTCCCCGGTGGCCGAATTTGAGCTTGTAGGTGCGGCCGCCCAGGGCCAGCCCCATGAGCTGGTGACCCAGACAAATGCCGAACATGGGCCGGTAATCGATCAGTTCCCGGATGGTCTCGATGGCGTATTGCACCGGTTCGGGATCGCCCGGCCCGTTGGAGAGAAAAACACCGCTGGGCGCCATGGCCCGAATGGTTTCCGCCGGGGTCGCGGCCGGCACCACCACCACCTCGAAGCCCGCCTGGGTCAGGCATCGCAGGATATTGTATTTGATCCCGAAATCTAGCGCCACCACCGAATGCCGGCGACCGCGGTGGCGCCAGACGTCCCGGGCAAGGGCATTGGCACCGCCTTCCACTTCGAGCGGCACGGGTCGGTCGTCCTCCCAGCGATAGGGGGCTTGGGTGGTGACCGCGCTGGCCAGGTCCTGACCTTCCATGCCGGGAATGGCACGTGCTTTGGCGGCACAGGAGACCGGATCCAGGTCGTGGGTGGTCAGGATGGCCCGCATGGCGCCGGCCTTGCGGATGTGGCGGGTCAGGGCCCGGGTGTCCAGACCCTCCACCCCGATGATGTCCTGGGATTTGAGGTATTCGGCCAGCGAAGCCGTGGCCCGGTAGTTACTGTGAAAAGCCTGGTATTCCTTGATTA
>JASJCD010000176.1 GCA_030066135.1 Desulfobacterales bacterium
CTGCTCGAAGATTTTATCATCCCCGCGGCCTCGTCACCCCAGGCGCTGCCATCTAACGCTGAGGACCAGGCCCGTCTGGCACAACTGGTCGACAATGCGGCCCAAGAATCCAAGGACGGGGCCATATGGATTTCAAAGGCGGAGGGCGTTGCCAAAGATGGGGTCTTCACGCGCACCGCTTCACCCGCCTTTTCGTTTGCGTACCCGGTCGGCAGCAGGAAGTCGGGCCTCGACTATCCCGGCCAGATCATGCGCATGAAAACCCTCAGTGACTACTATTTTACGGCGTTAATCGGGGATATCCCCAACGGAATGGCTTTGAAAGACTTCGGCCCCGGCGCCTATGCCACGGCGCTTGAAAAGTTTGGGACGGGTATAAAGGTGACTTCCAATAGAAAAGTCACGCTCGAATGTGGCACCCGGGCCTACCGCACCGATATCCGTTGGAAGGCCGCCGACTTCTGGCCGATCACGACACTTGTCGTGAGCGCCTACAAAGACGGCAAGGTCGTGTGCGTGTCTGCGCATCCCTGGCACAGCCCTTACAACGCCCTGCCCATCGTCCGGAGCCTGAAATTTAATTAAATGGTCCTTCGCTGGCGGCCCGAGATACTTGTTAAGGGGCAAATTCATAATTTTCCGATCAAGCCCCGAACAATTATCGGCCGGTATCTTCTCGATCCTTATGGCCCGGCCCCTGAAATCAACTGGTACGATGTACTCCCCAACTATAGAATGGCCACGGCTGTTCATCCTGCACCCACAGATAATTCCGGCGTGGAAATCGGACTTCTCCGGGCCGCCTGACAGGCGACGAGCTGGACAGCTTGACTTACGGCCAAGTTCCGCCTAAGCTTTTTTCAACGAAAGGAATACGCGTTGGAAAAAAGACGGCGGCCGATGATAAGGCCGCGTTCTCTTTTCTTGGCCGTTGCCAATAGCGCCCCAATCGTAAGCGGTGAGAGGCTCCATGCCATCTGTCCAGAATCGACGCCTCCTTGGGTTAAGCATGATCCTCGGGCTGTTACTGCCTGTCGGGCTGATAACCGGCTGCCTGAAACAGTCGCCCGCCCCGGCGGCTCCTGCCGCCGACCCCTGTGAAGGCTACAGTGATCTCGAAAAGAAGCATCGCAAACTTCAGAGGCTGATAGAGCGCCAGCGCGTAAAACTTCGGGAAACGGAAGCCGAACTCAGCCGCGTCCAGGTGCAGCTGCTCGAGGAAAGCGCGCGGAGCGTGGCCTCGGAAAAGCAGGTAAAGACCCAGGGCAAGATGCTGGACGAGGCCGTCCAGGAGGTGGTGCGGGCCAAAGCCAAGCTGCGGACCATCGAAAGTCGCGCCGAGGCGGCCTCGACCATGGCCGAGGCCGAGATTGCCATTCGGGCCACCAGGGAAGGCCTGGCTACCGATGCCGGCGTCCAGAAGGAGAACCTGAAACGGGCGGAAGAGCTTTTGAAGATGAGTTCGCGGGAGTTCAAGAACGAAAACTACGGCGGGGCCCTCTACCTTGCCGGGCAGGCCCGGAGCCATATCAACACGATACAGCTCAACCGCTCCCAGGTGGAAGGCTGGGCGTCCCAGCCGGGCGAGGTCCTCTTTTCCCAGCCCCTCCCGCTCAAAATTCTCAAGCGCTGCAATTTTCGCCGGACACCTGATTTGCAGGGCCGGATCATCGAGATCCTGGAGCCGGGCACCATGATCGTCGGGCTGGCCCACAAAGAAAACTGGCTGCGGGTGCACACCGAAGACGGCCACGCCGGATGGGTCCATCAGTCTCTCGCGGGGATTCGCTGAACCCACTTTGCCAGTTCCGTCCGGCGACAACACCCGCACGACAGCCTTCCCGCAAATGTCACCTTGACCTGCTGTTACCATCGGGGTCGGATTCGGTATCGGTATCGGTTTTAGAATTTAACGGCCGGGTGCTGCAAAAGCTCGATTCCGATGCCGATAGCGATACCGACGCCGAGGACTAAAGGCGGTTTTTCAGGCAAGTCCGTGAGCCTTTTGGAACCTTGCCCCACGACTATTTAAATCCTTGAAACCTGGCAAAACTTTCACGTTCCAGGCTGACCGGATCAGGTTGTTTTAAACCCCGAACCCGAAACCCAGATTCCTGCTTAAAATACGTTTGGCGGTCACGTTGCCGCACGGTCGACACTAAACCCATGCCGCAGGGCCAGTTTTTCGAACATGGCCGCCAGCCCCGTTCCCAACGTGAAAAGGGCGCCGATATCGAGGTTCTGATCGGCGGTTTCGTCGAAGAAGACCTTGAGATTGGAAGCCATGCCGTCTTCCGGGCGCCAGTAGCAAACCATGATCGGCACCCGTGGGAGCGGTTTGAGGACCACCGAAATGTCCGAGCGGAACTGGCGGGCCACCTGGCGACCGTTGAAAAGGTGGACCATAGCGCTGAAGAGGTCCGGATAGATGTCGGCCACGCGTTGCATGGCGGCTTCACATCGCTTCTGGAAGAGGGGGTAGCGTGCCTTGCCGTCGCTAAGTTCGCGCAGTGAAACCCAATTGCCGCCTGGTTGTACCCCCTTGCCGTAGAGCACATACTGCAGAAAGGGGGCGGCCACCCAGGGATTGACATGGATGTCCGCCGATAGGCGGCCGTCGGTGTCCACCCGGAAGTCCTTTCCCAGGATCTTGAGGCCCAGCCGTCCGTTTTCGAAACGGGCCCCGATACGGTCGGCCGCGGCCGCCAGGTCGGTCTCCCGGACGGCGGCCACGAGCTGCTGGAGGTAGTCCTCGCCGCTCTGCTCGACCATGTTGGGCGGAAGGCTTTCCCCGTAGAACCGGGCGATGACCTCGGGGGCCAGCCGGGGGCAATCCTTGATGGATTTCTGCCCCATGTATACCGCTCCTGCAAAAGCCAGGCATGTCTTGCGGCCGCATTCCTGGCAGTTGGACTTGTCGAGCAGCTCAAAAATTTCCATCGCGTTATTCGGTGGGCGCATGGGTTGTCCTCCTTAATGCGGTGGTATCCCATATTAACAGATCGGCTGCCCGAAAAAATCCCCCGAATGGGGGATTTTGCGATTACCAATCCCATAATTGAAAAACGAAAACGGGATTTTGCTCCTGGGTAAGGCGGCCGCTAGCTTCCCTGTTAAAGCGGGATTCCCCGTCGGAGCGACCCATTCTTGTTGATTGAAACCGGGGGGATGAGACAGGCCTTGCAAGGATTTAAGGCGATGCGCCCGGAGACGATTCGGTAATGTCCTCCGGTTGGGGCGGGGGTCAGTTTTTTTCGATCAGTCGGATCGGTCCCTGTCGGCTGTCGTCGCTTTTTCGTTCGGCGGTCTGTTGAACACTGTTGCGGCCGGATTCCTTGGCCGCGTAAAGCGCCTTGTCCGCCTGCTGGATCAGTGTCTGGGGCGTGTCGCCGTCTCCGGGGAAAAAGGCCGCCCCAATGCTCACGGTGACGCTGATGGACTCCTCGCCGCTGTGAATGGTTTCCTGGGCGGTGCGTTTGCGGATGCGATCGGCGGCCTCCAGGCTGAGCTGCGGCTCGATTTCAGTCAGCAGGACGATGAATTCTTCCCCCCCGTAGCGCGCCACGTAATCGCAGTCGCGGATGGTTTCCCGGAATACGGCGGCCAGTCGGCAAAGCACATCATCGCCGCTCTGGTGGCCGTGGGTGTCGTTGACCTGTTTGAAATGGTCGATATCGATGATCAGGAGGGTAAAGGGATGTCGGTGGCGCCCCGAGCGGATGACCTCGCTGGTAAGGGTTTCCATCAGGTGTTTGCGATTGTAGAGGCCGGTCAGATCATCGGTGATCGAGAGCTGATGAAGGGCCCTGTTTTTTTCCTTAAGCATCTGATTGGCGCTGTCGAGCTCTTCGCGGCTACGGCGCAGGCGGGCCACCATGTGATTGAAAACCTGGGTCAGAAAACCGACTTCGGAGCGGCCGCGTACCGGCAGATCGACATCCAGATTGCCGCTCGCCACCTGTTCGGCGCCTTCACTCAGGCGCCGCAGCGGCCGTACGATGGTTAACCCAAACAGATAGGCACACAGCCCCAGGCCTGCCAGCAGGGCCAGCACGAGCGAAACGGTCAGTTTCTGCAGCCGTTCGACACGGGCAAAGGCCTTGTCCTTGTCCATCTGGGCGATCACACCCCATTGCAGCGCCGGGACGATTTGAAGGGTGCCGATAACGGCCGCGCCGTCTGTGCCGCTATAGTCCATCGGCTGTAAAGGTTGCCGAAACAGCCTGCCGACCGGCAGGCCCGCTAACGTAGCCGCCTTGGAAACGGTGGCCGTCTGCCTGGAACTGGCCATCATCCGGCCGTCACGATCGATCATGAACAATTCGTCGACATCGGTCTGCGTGTAGGCGGCCAGCACCTTGTCGATGGAAGCCGCCGCAACTTTGACCCCTAAAACGCCAAGCAGTTCATTGTTGGCCGTCAGGATCGGATCGGCGATCAGCATCACCCGTGCCTGTAACTGGGTGTCATAGTAGACTTTGCCCACCACCGGTTCCTTCGAGAGGACCTGCGCCTTCCAGTCGGGGGGCAGGACCGGCGGCGTATCGTTGGATTCGCTCGTGGCCAGAAGACTGCCGGTGAGATCCAGCACCATCAATTCCTTGTAATCGGAAAATTTCTGCCGGATCGATTTGAGGTATTCCTGGAGCATGTTCCGGGCAACGAGGTTTTCAAGGCGGGCACCCCGATTGCGAAGGACGGTTACCAGGTTTTCGGATACAATGTAGGAACTGGAGAAGACCCTCACGTCGTAGAGTCGTTCCTTGATCCACAGGTCGAGTTCGCGGGCCGTCTGGGCGGCGATGTCCCGCAACCCCTGCTCGATCTTTTCGTTCAGAAAGCGCGTATTCTGTAGATACGACAAGCTGCCCAGGGTCACGGCCGGTATGATGGTGGCCACCAGGGTGAATACGATGATCCTGGTCTTGATACTCTGCAACCCCCCGGCGGTCTGGAAGACCGGGCGCCGGTTGGGCGGAGGGGTGGACGTCTGCGGGGCTTTGTTTTTCATCGGTCGGTTCCGAAAGGATGCCAATTCTTCAAAAATTATAATAATAACAGTTTATTGATACCACGATCCTGCCGAATGTCAACGCATGCCGGCATTGCTGCCGGGTGGGAGGCGGCTGACCGGCGATCGGTTTACATTGCCGCTTAATTGCGTGTATAGAGCAGAAGGCGGGTTTGTATGTCATCTTCCCCGTGACTCTTTGCCCATCAGCCCGGTCGACGATCGCATGACGCTGACAAAAGCCCGACATGGCACCAACAAGGACTGGTACTTATATTTGGTACGCTGCAGAGACGGCAGCCTGTATACGGGCATAACGACCGACGTCGACCGTCGCTTCAAGGCCCACCAGAAGAAGGCGGGCGCCAAGTACCTGAAGGGACGCGGACCGTTGCGGCTGGTTTTCCAGGAACGGATCGGTGCGAAACACCTGGCCTTCCAGGTCGAGCACGCAGTTAAACGCTGGCCCAAGTCAAAAAAAGAGCAACTGGTGCATGCCGGGCGGGGATGCCTAGAATGGGTCGCCAAACAATGACTGCCGTTCAAGCGACGGCAAGCAGGTTGCTTTTGTAAAACGCGAGATGATTATCGACGCCGTATCCCATCGGCCTTGTAATTCCGGGGAAATCTGAAAGGAGGTCGCCATGGCCATCGAAGCCATCATCAAACGCAGAGTTCAGCAGGGGCAGCAGGCCAAACAACTGGTACCTTTATTGATGCAACTGCGCGCCAAAGCGGTTCAGCAGCCCGGCTACCTGTCCAGCGAGACCCTCAGCAATGTCGACAATCCCGAGGAGTGCCTGGTGATCAGCCGCTGGCAGACGATCGAAGACTGGAATGCCTGGGTCACCAGCGAGACGCGGGCGTCCATTCAGGCCAAGATCGACGCGATAGCCGGCAGCGAGCAGGAAATCAAGGTCTACGCCCCAATGGTGCTGCGGCCGGGGTAAGCGCCGTATGCTAGTAAAAGGATCGCCGGGCGTGGACGTGATCACCGATGGCCCGCATCCGCTCCAGTTCGGCCGCGTCCATGGGGCTGCTTTCCAAAACCGTGAGAGCAGCCTGCATCTGCGCCATATTGCGGGGGCCGCACATGCAGACATCAACCGACCGATGGCTGAGGGCGAAGCGATAGCAGTCGCGGCTCGAAGGGGGAGGCTCACCCGGTGGCATCCGCCGCGCCTGAAGGAGATGACCCCATCGGGTGGCGGTGTAGGACACCACACCCTGTCCCTGGAGATGGGGAAAGACTTCCATTTCCGCCCCGCGGTGGGCGGCGTTGTAGCGCACGTGAAAAACGTCGAAGGTTTCTATTGCCGACATGCGGGTAAACACAGGCCGGTTGTGCCCGGACATGCCCAGATGGCGCAGCATTCCCTTTTTTTGCATGGCCAGGGCCCTGTCGATCAGCCGCGGCGACGGGGCCTTGTTGTGCCACCCCAGCACAAAGACATCGGCATAGTCCAGCCCCAGCGATTTGAGCGCTTTCGCCAGCGAGTACTCCATGAGAAACCCTGAGCGGGCATAGCTCTGCAGGGCCACCACCAACCGGTCCCGCTGCCCCTGGCTGACAATTTGCCGGATGGCGTCGCGCATACCGGATTTCCGTGAGGTCCAGTAAAAATAGTTGCATCCGCGCTCGAATGCCATTTCAAAGGCGGCTGCCGGGGCACCATAGCCGGCGCCCAGGCCCAGCCGCCCCACACGCAGATCGGTGCGTCCCAAAGTGGTCGCTTGTGATAGATCCATGTAATCATGCTCCAGATTTAATATAAGCGGTTTCCAAACCCCATCTAACGTCCGATGGCGGTGTTCTCCGCTTTGCTGGATTCAGCGTCGATCTTTTTAACTCCAAGTGCTTAACAGCTTTCTTCAACAGCGCCGTGGGGCCCCTACCCCGCGCCCCTGTGTACATATCATCGAATATGCAGCGCTTTTTTATCAGGCTGTGCCTTGCCCTCAAACGCGATCTGAGGTTTTGAAACCGCTTTTAGTCACTTTATAAATGCCTGTTTTACCGGTATAGATCTCCAGGCGGGTCTATCTTTTTCCGATATAAATTGGATGTAGAAGGAAGCTTATGGTTGAAGAAATAGCGAAAAATCTCTTCCGTATCAAGGTGCCGCTGCCGGAGACACCGCTCAAATACCTCAACGCCTATGCCGTGCGCGCAACTGGGCGCAGCCTGGTGGTCGACACGGGCTTGAACCATGATGATTGCCTAAACGCCCTGCGGGCGGGTCTTGAAGAAATCGGTATCGATCCGGCACACTGTGATTATTTCATCACCCATTTGCATTCGGACCATTTCGGACTGATTACCCAGCTGGCCACCGATGCCACGCAGGTGTATTTCAATCGCCCCGATGCGGAGATCATCGAAAACTGGCAGGGCTTCGGTCCCATCCTGGAATACATCGGCCGCCACGGCTTTCCGCTGGCGCGGCTGCAGTCCGCGCTCAAGGCCCATCCCGGCAGCAAATTCGGGACCGACTGGGTGCCGCCCCTGCAGATGCTGGCCGAGGGCGACGTGATCCGCGTGGGCGACTATGCCTTCGAATGCGTCGAGACCCCCGGGCATACCCTGGGGCACACCTGTCTGTATGAACCCACCCACAAGTTCTTCATCGCCGGAGACCATCTTCTGGACGGAATCACCCCCAATATCCAGTGCTGGGCCGAGGGGCGCAACCCTCTCAAGCAGTACCTGGCAAGCCTGGCCAAGGTACGGCCCTTTGATGTGGATCTCGTGCTGCCGGGCCACCGCCGGCTTTTCAGCCGCTTCACGGCGCGGATCGACGAGTTGATCGTCCATCACCGCCATCGCCTGGACGAGGTCCTGGCGATTTTGAGGGAGAGGCCCCTAAGCGGCTATGCCGTGGCAGCCCGCATGTCCTGGGATATCCAGGCCGAGGACTGGGAAGCGTTCCCCATTGCCCAACAGTGGTTCGCCACCGGCGAAGCCTTGGCCCACCTGCGTTATCTCGAAGAAGAAGGCAAGATCTGTCGGGTGGCCAAGGAAGCGGTCGTGCGGTTTGAACACTGTGGCTGATATAGATCCATAAAGCTACTTCTGAGGGGAGGCGGCGTGCAGGTGTGAATTTAGAGGATGCTACACGGCTAAAGCGGGCATATTTATATGAGGGGTAGGTGAGTTTTTCGCGCTAAGGTGCGCAATCAATATTCAGCGACTCCAGCGCGCAAACGCATGCATAAGGGATCGTAAAGAAAGCGTTCGCAAACTTTTGAAACTAATAGTTATTTCTTTTTTACGCTTTTCAAGATGTCAGCCAAGCCGAGCTGACGCTTTCTTGACGATCCCTAATCCATTCAGACAGT
>JASJCD010000177.1 GCA_030066135.1 Desulfobacterales bacterium
ATACCGGCTTTTCCCATGGACGGCGGGCGTGTGCTGCGCGCGCTGCTGGCCACACGCCAGGATTACAGTCGCGCCACCCAAACGGCCGCATTCATCGGCCAGGGGATCGCCGTTATCTTCGGGTTTTTCGGCCTCTTCTACAGTCCTTTTCTTCTCTTCATTGCATTTTTCGTCTGGATCGGGGCCGCCCAGGAGGCGAGCATGGCCCAGCTGAAGTCTGCCGTCGGCGGCATCCCGGTGCAGCAAGCCATGATCAGCGATTTTAAAACGCTACATGTCGATGACGACCTGAACCGAGCCGTCGCGCTGACGCTGTCAGGGTCTCAAAAAGATTTCCCGGTTATGGACAATGGCCATCTGAAGGGCATCCTGACCCAAACCGACCTGCTGAAGGCCCTGGCGGAGAAAGATCAACATCCAACGATCGCCTCGGTGATTCAAACCGATTTCACATTGGTTGACCGCAAAGATATGCTCGATGCGGCCTTTTCTAAACTGAACGACTGCAACTGCCATACCCTGCCGGTCATGGACCAGGATCGAATTGTCGGATTGATGACCATGGACAACCTGGGCGAGTACATGCGTATCCAGGCGGCGATGAACAATTAAGAAAGATGACGAAACGGCTCGAAGATGATCTGCCCGTGCATCAGGGGAGAATTGGCGAGACAAAATTGGGCGGCTTTACCACCATGACGGCACAGTTGGCGGCGTAAAATATTTGTTCGGCCGTACTCCCGGAAATCATACCGCGGATACCGGCCTGGGTTAGAGAGCCCATGACCACCAGATCGATTTCTTCTGTGGCGATAAAAGCAGGCAGCGCGATACTCACCTGGCCCTGCAGCAAATGGGCCTGGTGTGCAACACCGGTCAAGTCCGGGACGAGGAGACTGGCATTCAAGTGATCCCGGGCTCGGTCCTCGGCTTGCGATCGCATCGCGTCCAGAGCCTTTCCGGAAATTCGCGTGCGCCCACTCGTTAACAGTGACTCTCCGTGCAGACGCCAGCAGTGTAAAATATCGAGGTGACCGGTCGCTGCGCGAGCAAAGGCCGCCGCCAGGGAGACGATGTCGTTGTTAAGGCGATTGTCACTGCCATCTTCGGATGGCGGACCGACAGCCGCCAGGACACGGGGAAAACGGATCTCCGCAGCGGGTTTGAAGGCCCATACGGGTACGGGGCATTTACGCATCAGCTTGATGGCGGTGTTGCCGAAAAGACGGCCGCCCAAACCCGTATCCGGACCACGGGCCGTCTTGACCACGAGGTCGTGGCCGCCGCGGATCACTTCCTGGATGATCACCATGGGCGGGCTTCCCAACTCGACTTTAATACCCACACGATCCAAATCCGCACCGAGGGCCTCGAGGTTGGTCGCAATGTCTTCCCGGCGCAATGCAAGAAAATCATCCGGAAGGGCCGTGTGTGAAACGCTCGGCGCCAGGCGCAGGTCCTCGAGGACGTCGATAAAAGTCAGTTGGGCACCGCTTTGCCGGGCAAGGGTGATGACATGGGCCAGGGCGGGCTGGTGGGTGGCCGCGTCGTTGTAGACCATCAATATGTTGCGAAAGCGTTGCATGCTGACACCTGGATTGATTGTCGTTAATACATGATCATTTATCTGAAAGGCTTTGGCAATATCATGATAGGGATGAGCTGTTACGTGTGCAAGTGGCGACGGATGCCTTAGGTGAGTCGATCCTTTGGGCCTAAAAGAGACTTCTGTTGGCCTTTACAAATCCGCTTTGCCGGTTCAACCCAGGCCAGGAGTCCTCATTATGCGCAAAACTTGCAAGCGCGTCTTTGATTACTAGCTTCTTAGCAGCATTACCGACAATCAGAGAAGAACTAAGATTGACCTTACCTGATCGGAACCTCAAAATCCGGAGCGCCTGATATGGAACGTAAACTGCTTCTTGCCGTCGATGACTCGCGTCACTCCAGACTCGCGGCCCAGTATGCATCCGAACTGTTTCTTGACGATCACAATGTTCGCTTCGATCTGCTGAACATCCAGCCGGCCGTATCCGATTTTCTCCTCGAAGAAGCAAAGCGCAAGGTGTCGGCACGGCGCAAGCTCGACCTGCTTGTCCAGGAAAACACTGCGCATTCGCGCGAAATTCTCTCTCAATTTGCGGCCCACATCAAAAAGGAAGGCATCGCGGAAGATCGGATCAAAGAACATACAATGGCCCGCGACCTCGGCGTAGGCAAGGATATCCTGGATTTCGCCACGCGCTCCCGCGCCGACGCCATCGTGCTCGGTCGCCGGGGCATGAGCGGACTTCAGGACATGATCTTCGGCAGCGTTTCCAACAATGTTATCCAGCAGTCACAAATCGTTCCCGTCTGGATGGTTGACGGCCGACCGTCGCCGGGCCGTCTGCTTGTCCCGGTGGATGGCTCATCGTCCTCGCTCAGGGCCATCGATCACCTGGCATTCATCCTGGCCGCACGAAAAGACGTTCACTTGGTGCTTTTCCACGTTCAGCCCAAATTGCGCCATTTCTGTCCGATCGATTTCGATGACGACACGGCCACGACTTTAGAGGATGTGGTCGCCGCAGGGGACACGCACTGCATCGAGAACTTTTATGGTCAGGCCCGACAGCGGCTGGCCCAGGCCGGCATCGGCGAAGAACAGATCGAAATCAAGACCCGAACGGGCTTAAACCGGGTGGGAAGCCAGATTGTCAAGGAATTGGGCGCCGACGAATACGGCACGCTTGTCCTGGGCCGCAGTGGCGTCAACCGCAGCCATTTCATGGGAAGCGTCGCCCTGCAGGTTGTGAGCAAAGCAACAGGGTGTGCGGTCTGGGTCGTGCCTTGATGGCGTCGGCATTGCCACGGCAACAATCAAGGACTACTCGGGCGCGCCGAAACATCGAAGACCGTCACGGAAATCATTGCAGGTATGCTTCGACACGATCGGCTTGCATGGTATAGCCGATGTCGATGGTGGCTGAACCGTCGATCAAAAACAGATCTTTGGCCATCGGCTTGGCGTTGATTTGCCCCGTCACCCAGACGGGGTCGAATAAACCGCCCTTTTTCAAGTCTTTCACGCGATCCGATTTAACGTGAACGATCTGGTTCGGCGGGGGCGGGGGCACATGGATACACGCCCCGACATAAGGCACCAGCAGAAACTCCAACACCCGGTTATCGATGACTTCCAGAGGCAGCAGGTAGCCTGGCAGGCGGACCTGTTGTCCGTCGAGTTCCTCTACGAGGGACGTCTGGATCATTTTGGTTTGCTTCATGATCGCTTCAAGGTCGATGCCGTATTTCTTCAGCAGCGGCATCTCCTGATCGAGCGATTCATACAAATCCTCCGTCTCCGGTGAACGCGGGGGCAGGGTTTCAAGCATGTAGATGATCCACCCCACCAGATCCTGCTGGTCCGGAGTCAGATGGGCCACCGGGTCGACATCGGCCAGGTGGGCCGGCACCAGATCTTCCCAGGTGATCTGGCGCACCTCCTGCGCCACGAGCGTCATGGAAAGAACGCTGGCGGCAAGGACGATTATCATTTGAATAAAGGTTTTCATGATGTCACTCTAGAACCTATCTCCAAAATAATCTAACCGCCCCTGGTGGTGTTACCCGCATAGCGGGATTCAGCATCGATCTTTTTATCTGTCGGTGCATCGAAAGCCGGTTCTTGGAAGAGCCACAGGGTCCCTGCCCTGCGAACCTGCATACATACTGCGTGTATGCTCCGCTTTCTCACCGTCTCACGCCGTCCAGGAACCCTAATCTTAATTTTGAGATACGTTCTAAGCTCACAGGCGAATCGTCATGCCGTCGGCCAGGGAGTAGCGATAGATCTGAAGGCCGGGAATGATACCGACCAGGGTACCCGCCAGACAAACGATGCCCGTCAGTATAACCTCGTAAGACGATAAACCGCCAATGGCAATGAAAAGCCCAAACCGGGACAGGATCAGCGGCTGTCCGGCCAGCAGAAGACCATAGAGCAGGCCCACACCAAGGATCACGCCCGCCAGGGTCAGCAGGGCCGATTCGCCCACAATCAGCGCAAAGACATGCAGCGGACGTGCCCCCACTGATCGTAAAATGGCCATCTCGCGTCGGCGCTCGTTGAGGCTCGTCATCAGCGCCACGAGCATGCCGGACAGCCCCACCACAACGGCCAGCGCGGAAACCGCCAGCAGGGCCTTCTCGGCCACCCCGACCAAATCCCATAATTCCTGCAGGGCCACTCCCGGCATGATGGCCAAAAGCGGCTCACGCGGATATTGGTTGATCCAGCGCTGTAAACCGAAGGCCGCAATCCGCGAACGCAGCCCCACTAAAAATGCGGTGATTGTCCGGGGCGTCAAGTCCATCTGAAGCACGCGCTCCGCCGAAATCGAACGACCCGACACGGGTGCGCCGTCTTTCCAGTCGATATGGATCGCTTCGTAACCCTCCAGGCGCACATGGACGGTTTGGTCCACGGGCGTTCCGGTTGGTTTCAGGATGCCGACCACGGTGAACGGCTTGTCATCATGTTCGATAAAGCTGACCTTCCCGGCCCCGTGGGCAATGATGATGGGATCGCCGATGTCATACCCCAGCGCCCGGGCGACTTCGGCCCCCAGGACGGCATCGAAAACGCTTTCGAACCGCCGACCGCCGGCAAGTTCCAATGCACGTCCGCCGGCAAAACGGAAATGGTCGAAATAACCGCTATTCGTCCCCATCACACGGTAGCCCTGGTGGGAATCCCCGAGCGCTATGGGAATCGTCCATTCAACTTGGGAATGCCGGGCGATGGCCTGATAGCTTTGCCAGCCGATATTGCTGGTGGCGTTGCCGATGCGGAAGACCGAATACAGCAGCAACTGGACCGGCCCGCTGCGGGCCCCGACGATCAGGTCGGTCCCCGATATGGTGTTGCTGAAACTGTTTCGGGCCTCGGTACGGATGCGCTCGACCCCCAAGAGCAGGGTCACGCTCAGGGCAATCGAGACAACGGTCAGCACCGTGGTCAGTCTCCGGTTGTACATGCTTTTAAGGGCTAGGCCGAACATTTCGCTTGGGCTGCGCTCCCTTTATCAGGCTGTTGAAAAACTATTGCGCTTGGCCATACGGTGTTAAAATCCTCCTCCAAATGCTCATTTATTGCACATAAACTGCGCTTTTTCGTCGGATTTTGCCTTGTCTGGCCTGCGCTCATGACGTTTTTCAACAGCCTGCAAACGGACATTTCAAATGGCATTGATAGCGGTTAGCCGGACCCGGCGGTCAAAAATGCCAGCCAGAGATGTGTCATGGCTGACAAAGACCAGGGTGGTTTTTTCCCGGTCACATTCCTGAAACAGCAGGCGGATAAAAGCCTCGCGGTGCTGGGCATCCAGGGCGGAGGTGGGTTCGTCGGCGATGATGATGGCGGGCGTTCCGATGAGGGCACGGGCCGCGGCCACGCGCTGCTGCTGTCCCACGCTCAGATCGGTGACCGCTCGATTCCCAAACGATGAGGCCTCCAATCCCAGTTTCTTGAGCAGGCGCGTCGCTTCCGCCATCAGATCGCCGTTCCGGCCGGCGGCTCGTTCCCGCCGGATCTTTGAAAACCGGCAGGGCAAGGTCACATTCTCGACAATCGACAGATAGGGAATCAGATTGAACATCTGATAGATATACCCGATCTGATCCGCGCGAAACTGATCCCGCGCCGCCCCGGGCATGGTGTTCAACTGTCGGCCGTTGACCCCGACCCGGCCTTCCTGGGGAACGACAACACCGGCCACGAGACTCAGCAGCGTGCTCTTGCCGCTGCCGCTGGGCCCTTCGATGAAAACCCGTTCGCCGCGGGGCACCTGCAGCCGCTCGATCTTCAGCACCGGGGCCATGCCGGTGCGCCAGGCAAAGCACAGATTCTCAATCGCGATGGCTGGCTTCAAATCGTTGCCTTTGTTCGGTGTCATTGTAAGAGGTCGCTGTCTCCTATCAGCTTGATCTGTTGGTAATGCTGCCGGTTCCGTAAAATATCATACTTCGGACGGTCCCGTAAAAAGTTCGAGAGCAAGGCTTGCGAAACTCGAGGAATGAGGCGTACTCAAGGTACGCCGCAATGACGAGGGCTACGCGTAACGCCGCTATCGGACTTTTTACGAGACCGTCACAATGCTACAAGCGGATTTTCGGCTTCTGAGCCGTCAATTCCATAGCGGTCTGTTTGGTTTCGGTCAGTACCCGAACCTCGATTTCCTCGATGCCCGGAAACAGTTCAAACAGCCGCACCTCGATATTGGCGAGTTTGTCCGGATTCTGGCAGACAAACCGGTAAACCGCCTTGAAATCGCTGTGGGTTTCGCTCTCGTGGTCATCTGCATCATGGTGCTTGTGGTCTTTCCCTGCCTTTTCTTCGTGATGGCCTTCACCCTCATGGTCATGCTCAGACGCGTGATGGTGCTCACCCTCATGGCCATGTTCGCCGTCATGATGCTTATCATGCTCTGCTTCGCTGACCACGCTGGCCTCGACCAGCCGGGCACCGGCCGCCGAAGGCAGCTTGAACACGGTTTCCGCATTTTTCAGGGTGTTACGGGCCGATTCGACGGCATCGCGCTCGGCCTTGGTTTTGGGGGCATATTCAAACCCGACGATGTTGGCCGCCGGACTCACAAATTCCATGTACAGGTTTTCTCCTTCCAGCGCCACATTCAGGTGGGCAATGCCGTGAACATGGGCGCCGTGATGGTGTTGTTCTCCAGCCTGCGCCGCGATAGACAACCATCCTATCGTGGCGCCTGTCAACAATATCAGCAACGTCTTATAGGTAAAACGTGTCATCTCATTCCTCCTTGCAGACAGACAACGGTGAAGCGGCCACCATCGTCTAAGCGTGAACGCATATCAATTGGATTATCAGGCGATGCAGAAAAAAAGAGATAACGGTGGTGCACGGGAAATAGAAAAAATGGAGGGCGATTTGTCATACGAAACCTGATCACCACCCAGGCGGCCCGACGGCACAACCGCAACCATGTTGGAGGGCGGTTTGGATGCGACGGCGTGGCTTTTGCCCAGGAAATGACAAATCAGACAGTCATGCTCGATCGCATCAAGTTCAGCGGACAAGATCACAGAGCCGATTTGATGCCCATGGCCATCGGGACCGCCGTGGTGATCGTGCAAAAAGGGGTGAATCAACGGTGCACCGACGGCAAGGTATCCGATGGCTAAAAGAGCGAGCCAACTTTTGGCGCCAATATATGACTTTCGGCCTGACATGTCTGAGATCATATTGCTGTGCAAGAGCGTTTTCAATCCAACCGCCGGCAATTCCTTTAATCCCGGCGCCGATCACCAGGCATTTTACCCTAGAGCGTGTACACGAAAAGGCTGACGCCAATAAGGAGAACGCAGGTTGCCCCTGTCATCCTTAATCCCGTCAGGAAACGTTGTTGGTGAGTGTCATTCTTCTGAAGTCGGCTTTCAATTACACGGCGACCGAGAATTGCCGCGATGCCTATGGCCGAGAGCGTGATTGCCATGCCGAGCGAAATGGCGAACACCATCAAGACACTCTTAAGAAGCAGATCATTGGCTAGCCCGTAGAGCAGGACCATCAACGCGCCGTTGCAGGGAACGGCGCCGATCGCCATGCTCAACAGTCCGCCAGCCTGCTTCGCGTGATGGGCGTGGCAGGAGCAACCGTGTTCATGACGCAGGTGGTCGTGTTTGAAAGCGCCACGAATCGCACCGAACAGCATTAGGCCTCCGATTGCCGCAATGGCGGCGTAGCTGAGCAATCGTACGATCCGAAAACTCGCCGGAGAACTACCCGTTGTCTGCCGGACCGCAAAGTCCGCCAGGACCGCCACCACTACCGCCATTAGCACATGGCACACGGCAATCTGTGTCCCGAAACGAACGCCGCGACCAAGGCTGCCACCTTCGCCGACGAAGTAGGATACAACAACCGCTTTGCCGTGGCCCGGTCCCAGCGTGTGAACCGCTCCGTACAAGAACGCGATGAGCAGCCCCACCAGGAACGGCATGATCGACTGTCGGTCGCGGATGTTGGTCATCGTCGTGGTGAATATCGCCGAAACCCGCATTTGCATATTCTGCCACCACGTGTGATCGGGCGAGGATACGGGAACCTCGACCTTTGCGAGGGCGTCAGACTCAGCCGCGGCATATTCCTGTACGCGAGACATGTCAAGTGCGTACCCAGCCGTGATCTTGGCCGAACCGTCGACCAGAAAGAGATCGTATTCACCCGACTTGGCCTCGATCCGGCCCGTAAGCAAAACGGGGGCAAAGTGTCCCTGGTACGCCATGCCCTCCGGTGCCCGCACGAATATAATTTGGTTCGGCGG
>JASJCD010000178.1 GCA_030066135.1 Desulfobacterales bacterium
CCCATGGAGATCACCCAGCGCGGCTCGGGCATCTGTTCGTAGAGCCGCAGCACCACGGGGGCGATTTTCTTGAACACCGTTCCGGAGACGATCAGCAGATCGGCCTGTCGCGGTGAGGGACGAAAGACTTCGGCGCCGAAACGGGCAATGTCGTAGCGCGAGGTGATCGCGGTGGCTTCCTCGACGAAGCAGCAGGAAAGCCCGAAAAACATGGGCCAGAGACTGCGCGCACGGGCCCAGTTGATCAGGGTGTCAGCGATATCCGCAGCGATCTTCATCGATGCCGTGGCCCCTTCTGCGCCGTAGGCCCCCAGTCCAGACCGCCCCGGCGCCAGACATAGACCAGACCCGCCAGGAGCACGACGATAAAAAATGTCATCTGCAGCCAGCCGGCCCACCCGAGATCCACGACGGCCACAGCCCAGGCGAAGATAAAGGCGCCCTCGACATCAAAGATCAGAAAAAAGATCGCCACCAGATAAAAAGGGACAGGGTAGCGCAGGCGGGCATTGCCGGTGGGAATGATGCCGCTCTCGTAGGGACGCTGTTTCTCGGGCGTCCGCCGCCGTTCTCCCAGCCAGGCGGAGACGAACAGAAGCACCCCGATCAGACCCAGGACGATCAGCGTGAAAATGACGAGGCTGAAAATACCTGCGGACCCGGGCGCGAAGAGACCGGCATTTGAGTGGGGCGTCATTGAACCTCCGCCATCGGCACGACGCCGGGGCAAGCAGGACCGCAGGAAGCTTCGGCGGCGGGCCGTCAATAATCGTCAGCACTTACAGAATACAGAATTTAAGCAGGAGGATATAGTGGCCGTCAACCTATCGGGGTTGACCTTAAAAGTCAATCGCCAGGCCGGGGATGCAATCCAGGGTTTGGACCTGTGGCCGCGGGCTCACAGCACGGCTTGGTGGCCTTGCCGCAGACACCGGATCGGCGTGCCGGCGGGCAGGAAGGGGGTGCTATTTTTTTTGGGGATCCCAGCGCCAGTTCTCATAGTATTCCCAGCTGGCCAGGGCGTTGAGACTTTTGAGTTGCTGATCTTTCTCCAGTAGATTGGCCCGCAGGACATCCCCGATGGACAGCAGACCGATCTGTCGGCCATCCTTTTCGATCAGCACGTGGCGGGTATAGAGACCCAGGTACATTTCCTGAAGCTTGGGGATCGGCGTATCGTGTGCCGCCGTGTGCAACGTGGTGCCCATGAAGTCACCGATACGCGCCGTTTCCGGTTTGAAGCCGGCCTGGAGGCTGTTGCGCACATAATCTTTTTCAGTCCAGATGCCGACGATGCGGCCGTTCTCTTCGACCAGGATGGCGCCGATATTATTCTCCACCATGATTCGCAGGGCCTCCTGAACGCTTTGATCGGGGGAGGCTGTTATCATTTCACCGCTCTTGCCGGCCAAAAGGTCTTCAGCGGATTTCATCCCTTGACTCCTTTCGATGCTTTCGCAATGATACACAGACGGTGAGCGCCGATGTTTGTTCGACCTGAATTGCCGCACCCCGCGCCTCGATGGGACCACCGGGACCATCCATATGTTAATTGCGCGGCGGCGATGCGCAATGGGTTCCGGACACCTCAATACGACGGCATCAAGCGGGGACCATTCGGCACTCACCAAAAACCTGCCCTGCGGCGATGGGGTTTATGGGTGTTGACCGCTCCCAGCATACTTGACAGGCGGCATGGCGTATGGATCTAGACCGACTGATCGAAGAGTTCACCAAACTCAAGAGTGAAAAGCTGGCCCTCGAAACCCAGGGCAAACTCCTTGAGACTTTTATCCGCCTGGTACGCTCCTCGTCCCATGAAAGCCGGATCAAAGCGACGCTGAAGAAAACGGTGGATCTGACCGTCGAGCTGACCGGAGCGGACGACGGCAGCCTCTTTCTGCTCGACAACGCCGGCTGGGTCACGGACTGTATCCTGATGCGCGAATCGTCCTCGGCGGCCGAGCGCCGCCACCTGATTGGCAAGGTGCTCGACAAGGGGCTGGCCGGTTGGGTCATCAAACATCGCCGCGCCGGTCTGATCACGGATACCACGCGGGATCAGCGCTGGTACCAAATGGAAGACCAACCCTACGAAGCCCGCTCGGCCCTGGCGGCCCCGATCCTCAAGGGGCGCGAACTCTTTGGCGTGCTTTCGCTGGTTCACGCGCGGCCGGGACGATTCAGTGAGAAAACCGCCTCGCTGATCCAGGCCACCGTGGATCACATCGCCATTGTTCTCGAGAATGCGCAGTTTTACTCCCGCCTTGAGAACGCTTACCAGTCACTGGCCCAGGCCAAGGAGCAGATTGAAGCCTATTCCGGGGCCCTGGCCGCGGAATTGAACAAGGGCCGTCGCATGCAGCGCAATTTTCTGCCGCGCCGCGTCCCCCGCATCGACGGCTGGGCGCTCGATGCCCGTTTCCATCCCGCCCGCCAGGTTTCCGGGGATTTCTACGACATGTTTTCCATTTCCGGCGGCCGGTTGGGGCTGGTGATTGCCGATGTCTGCGACAAGGGCGTCAGCGCGGCCCTGTTCATGGGACTCATCCGCAGCCTGATCCGCATTTTCATGGAAGACGCCCAGCCATTGCCCGGCACACCCGCAGCCGAACATGCCGGGTGCACAGACAAGGATCCCATGGGCGCCATCGCGCAGATCAACCATTACCTGGAAACACACCATGGTCGCGAGGGCATTTTCGCCACCCTTTTCTTCGGCATGCTGACACCGGAAACAGGCCAACTGCGCTATGTCAACGCCGGACATGAATCGCCGCTGATTATCAGCCCGGAAGGCGCGATCCGCGAACTGAAGCCCACCGCACCGGCGGTCGGCATGATGCTGCGGGCCAGATTCGACACCGCTGATTTGCAGATCCAGCCCGGAGACACCCTGATCGCCTATACGGATGGGGTTACGGAAGCGGGCTCAACGCCCGATTCATTTTTCGGTGCGGCCGGTGTCCGGCAGGCCATCGACAGGGCCCGCGATGCCAGCAACGACTACCTCGCCACACTCGAACAGGCCGTGTTCGAACACTTGGACGGCGCCGACCTGACCGACGACATTGCCATGATCGCGGTCTATCGCAGGGAAGCGTAATCACCCTGCTGGTTACTGCTTTCACCGGCATCCTCGCAATCCGGAACCCGTCCACCCGAAAGCCAATTCAAGGAGACCGATGCCATGACGCCACGCCGTTCGATTCTTTCCGTACCCGGCCATGTGGCCAAGATGCATGCCAAGGCGCTGAAGAGCGACGCCGATATCATTATGCTGGATCTCGAGGACAGCGTTCCCCCCGACGCCAAGGAAAAGGCCCGCCATCAGGTGATCGCGACCCTCCAGGCGCTGGAGGGCGCATCCCGTCCACTGGCCGTGCGCATCAACGCCCTGGACACCCCCTACGGCTACCGGGATCTGCTGGAAACCGCCGAGGCCGCCGGCGATCGCATCGACACGGTCGTGGTGCCCAAGGTCAACAGCGTCGGCGACATCCATTTTGTCGAACGGCTTATAGAGGGCATCGAGTTGCACAAGCGGTTTGACCGCGCGATCGGTATCGAGGCTTCCATCGAGACGGCCGAAGGCCTGTCAGAAGTAAAAGCGATTGCAACCGCCAGTGCTCGCCTCCGGACCCTCGTTTTCGGCATCGCGGACTATGCCGCCTCGGTGGGCGCCCGCCTGGTCTCCCTTTCCGGGCATGGCGAAAAAGAAGAAGCAATCTATCCCGGCCATCGCTGGCACCACGCCCTGAGCCGCATTGTCATGGCTGCCAAGGCCAACGACCTGATGGCCATCGACGCCCCTTACGGCAATTTCAAGGACGAGACCGGGCTGGAGCACGCCGCCGGGATGGCCTGCGCCCTGGGCTGCGACGGCAAGTGGGCGATTCACCCGGTTCAGATTGATACGATCAACAGGGTCTTTACACCTTCCCGCGAAGATATCGAGCGCGCCCACCGGATCATTGCCGCCGACGATGCCGCCCGCTCCGGAGGTCGCGGGGCCGTGGCCGTGGACGGCCGCATGGTGGACCAGGCCACCGTCCGCCTGGCACGCCGGCTGCAGGCCCAGGCGCGGCACCTGGGGTTGCTTTAGAGCCGCGGGCGCCGGTGCGCTGCGCTGCTCGCCGCAAACGATCAGGATGGAAACAGGGTCCCTTCCTTGTCATTGACAATAATACCCAATTCCGATAACCGGTATCAGAGCAACAGGACGAGTTCACATTGGCAATACCGGTTTCACCGCTTTAACCGCGGCCTTGTGTCTTCCTGCTCGCACACCACCCTGTCCCGGTATTTTCCTTCACCGGGCGCCGCACCATCCCCCGCAGGAATAGGCCTTCCCCAGTGAAAGGAGGAGGTATGTTTCGCAACCGGCAATGGCACCGCGTTTATCTGCTCGCTGTTTTGCTTGCCGTTGGCTGTTTTATCGGCACGCAGCCCGTGGGAGGGGCTGCCATCCCGCCGGACATGGACCCGGCCAAATACCCGGCCCCCAACGTGGGCTGCCTGGCCCCGGGCAAATGCCACCAGGGCATCGAACCGATCAGGGGGCACGATTCGGAAATGGCCAAGCAGATTTATGCCAAGGGCAAGGCCTTGGGTGATCCCAATGGCTGCGTGGTCTGCCACGGCGGGAACCCGGCGGAAGAGAAGGACGCCGTCAAGGCCCATACCGGGGCACCGGCCGGTGGTCCGCTGGACACCTTCGTGGTCCATTCCGGATCGGTGTGGGTCAACGAAAAAATCTGCGGGCAGTGCCACGAACCCCATGTCTATGCCCAGCACCGCTCCATCATGCAGACCGAGGCCGGCAAGATCCAGGGCGCGCTCTGGGGCTGGGGACCGGCCAGCACCGGTTACGACAAGAAATACGGCAACTACGACGTGGACGACCCCGACGGACCGGACCCGGTTTTCGGAACCGAGGCCTACAAGTCCTACACCAAGGCCCTCATGGAGGCCTACCCCGGCAATTTTCCCAAGCAGCTTGCCCAGGTTCCCAAGACCAATCTGGACACGCTCAAGGAAAAACCCTGGGAGGCGATCTACACCTACGTGCGCACCGACTGCCAGCGCTGCCATGTGGGGGTCAAGGGGCGCGACAAGCGGGGCGACTTCCGCGGCATGGGCTGCGCGTCCTGCCACATTCCCTACAACAACGCCGGGCTGTATGAAGGCATGGACAAGACCGTCAAACGCGACGAGAAGGGCCATGCCATGGTCCACTCCATCCAATCCTCGCGCAAGACCAAGGTGGTCGTCAACGGCCGGGTCTACTCGGGCATCCCGCATGAAACCTGTGTCTCCTGCCACAACCGCGGCAAACGCATCGGCGTTTCCTTCCAGGGGCTGATGGAATTCCCTTATGGCAGCCCCTATAGCGACAAGGGTAAAAAGCAGCCCAAGCTGCATACGAAATTCTACCAGTACATCAAGGACGACGTACACCATCGCCTGGAATCCCGGGAAGGCAACCCCCAGGGGGGCCTGCTCTGCCAGGACTGCCACAGCACGACCTCCATGCACGGCAACGGCAACATCACCGGGACGCTGTTGGCCAACGTCGAGGTCGAGTGCTCCGACTGCCACGGCACGGCCAGCGAATACCCCTGGGAGCTGCCCCTCGGCTGGGGCGACGAGTTCGGCCAGAAGCTCGATGCCGGCAAAGCCCGCGGCCTGGCCGAGGAACCGCTGGCCACACATAAAAAGTTCGGCGTGGTCTATCCGGCCCAGGAGGGCTACCTGCTGACCGCCCGTGGCAACCCCATGGGCAATGTCATCCGCCAGGGCGACAAGGTTCTGGTCCATTCAGCTACGGGGCTGGATTTCGAGGTGCCGACCCTGAAATCCCTGGCCCTGGCCAACAAATGGCAGGATCCTGACAGGGCCATATCGGCCAAACTGCGGGCCAAAAAGCACATGGAGACCATCGAGTGCTACGGCTGCCACTCGGCCTGGGCGCCCCAGTGCTATGGCTGTCACGTCAAGGTGGATTTCTCCGGTGATAAAAAGGCCACGGACTGGGTCGCGGCTGGAAATACCCACTTCCCCAACGGCCACACGGCGGAATCCATGCGCAACGTGCCTCCGCCCACGGCGCCGGGAGTGGCGTATGGCAAGACCAGCGAAAACCGCTCGTATCTTCGCTGGGAGGATCCGGTGCTGGGGATCAACGGTGAAGGCCGCGTGAGCCCCATCATCCCCGGCTGCCAGCAGATCACCTCGGTGGTGGCGCCGGACGGCACCCTGCTCGTTCACAACAAGATCTGGCGCACCCCGGCCGGTCTTGAAAACGGTGGCGGTGAAGGTCAGCGCAGCATCGACATGGCGCCGGCGGCGCCCCACACCACCGACCGCAAGGCGCGTGAATGCACCTCCTGTCATGCCTCGGCCAAGGCGTTAGGCTATGGCACCCATGATGGCCGCTATCTAAGGGGGTACAACGAAGGGGTCTACGTCGACATCATGGACAACCAGGGGCAATTGCTGACCAAGACGGCCCAGTACCAGATCAGCCCGGTGCCTGAGCTCTCCATGGATCTCGACAACATCATCAATCGCGAGGACCTGCAGCTTCAGACCGTGGGCCATCACTGGCCGCTGGACGGCCCCCTGCCGGCGGAGGTGCGCGCCAACATGGAGCGCACCGGGGTCTGCCTGTCTTGCCATCAAGTGATCCCGGATGGTGCCTTTGTCTACAAGATCATCGCCAAGGTGGGGGAAACCCTGGGGATGGTGCCCAAGAACGACGCCGAGCACCGCAAACTGATTGGACGGGCCATGTTTGTGGCGGCCAATGTCGAAATCTTCGGCATCCCCATCGCCATTCTGGTCATCGTCGTATTCGTCGTTCTCCTGCGCCGTAAAAAGGCAGGTTAAGACCCCCCCATGATGTCAGAAAAAAAGGCGGCACCGATAACTGGTGCCGCCTTTTGGTTTGGTCCGGACAGCGCTGGCGTTGGCGCGCCGATCGAGACGCACCCCGTGAGGAATTAACGGGCATCCCCACCCTTTTCTTCTTCAGGTGAAGGCGTCGCTCCTGCTGTCTGGGTCTCAAGTCCTGCAGCCGCATCCCACCATCCTTTGGAAAGCCCTGAAATCGTCATAAAACTCGCCATGCCGAGAAGACCGCCGATGTTCAGTCCGGTCACCACCGTGGTCCCGGCCGCCGTGGTCGACGGCACGGCGCCCAGCCGGCCGATATTTTTTGCTCCTGTTTTCAAGTTGGCCTCCCTGATGCCCGGGACCGGCGGGTGACAGGATTCATCGCCGGCACCCGTACAAACGGTTGATTTATGATCCGCAATCATGGTTACGATAAGTCGTCGGCCCAAATGATCAAACCACGGACAGGCAGGGGTAAAGGACCATGAAGATGTCGCCCAAGGTTCTGTTGGTCATCGATGCCGGGGTGAATCTGCTCCTGGGCGTTCTGCTGCTCATGTTTCCATTCGGAATCGCTGCCTGGCTGGGCGTCCCCCAACCCGAGAGCGCCTTTTACCCCACCATACTGGGCGGTGTGCTGTTCGGTATCGGCCTGGCGCTGCTGCTGGAAGCCTGCGGGCGCGAACGCAACATGGGCGGTCTGGGGCTGGCCGGCGCCATTGCCATCAATTTCTGCGGTGCCGGCGTGCTCGCGATCTGGCTTATCGCCACCCCGCCCGCCCTCCCTCTGCGGGGACAGATCCTCCTCTGGGCGATTGTGCTCCTCGTTCTGGCAATTGGCCTGATCGAACTGCTGGTCGGATCCAAACGCACCTGAATGCCTTCGCAAGACGGCCCCGCATGTACCACCGGCCACAAATCCTGAAAAGCACCCGCAACATTTTACAATCCTTCCCGTCGCAAGGGCCTTAAAATCTCCCGGCAAAGCCAGGCGCATCGATCACCGTCAGCGCCAAACCTTTTCAGGGAGCAGACACATGCCCAAATGTTACCTGATAATGCCGAAACGGACCGCATGGTTCGGGGTCGCGCAATATCTCCTGAACCCGGAAGACACATCCGCCGGGGCCCGACAAAGTCCTCCGGCGTTGATACCGCCATACGACGGGAAAGGCGCCTGCCGGTGCAAAGCACTGTTTTGGACAGTTATGGCGGTTGTCTTGGGTCTGGGTGTTGCACAGCTCGTCTGAAGGCCTTGTCATTTCATCAGGACACAGATCCGGTAAGACCTCGATGCCGGCTTCTTCGCCTTGTGACGTGCAGACGGGAAAAGGTGCCACCATGGTGGCGGTTTTCAGATCAGATGATTCTTGGCGGCCCACACCGCCGCCTGGGTACGGTCGTTGACCCCGAGCTTGTTGAAGATATGAATGACATGGCTTTTGACGGTATGCGGACTGATATAGAGAATTTGGGAGATTTCCATATTGGTGGCCCCCTGGGCCACCAGCTGCAGCACTTCCAATTCGCGTTGGGTCAGTGCGGCCGGCAGATGT
>JASJCD010000179.1 GCA_030066135.1 Desulfobacterales bacterium
ACGTCACCCAGCAGGCGGTTGGCGAAGTCGATACCGACAAGTCCGGCCTTGGCGGCCTCCGAACTCGGCATCACCCGTTCGATCACCACCCCCGTGATCCCCAACCGGGCGCTGCGCTCCTCGTCCAGGACGACGATACCGATCCCCGGCCGCGGAACCTTGCCGTGGGTGATCAGTCGGGGTACGACCTCGTTGACCACGTCCACTGGAACCGCAAAACCGATTCCGGCCGAACTGCCCGATCCCGAAATAATCGCCGTGTTGACCCCGATGAGGCGCCCGGCCGAATCCAGCAGCGGCCCCCCGGAGTTGCCCGGGTTGATGGCCGCGTCGGTCTGGATAACCCCCACCACCTCGCGACCCGCCGCCGTGGGCAGGCGGCGGTCGAGCGCCGAAATCACGCCGGTGGTCAAGGTGCGGGTCAACCCATAAGGGTTGCCGATGGCAAAGACCGCCTGTCCCACCTGCAGATTGCCGGAAGCGCCCACCGGAATCGGCTGTATGCGGGAGGGAACGGTGCGCAGACGGATGACGGCCAGATCGTGGTCGGGGGAGCTGCCCACAAAGGCGGCATCGATGGCCTCGCCCGAGTCGAGACGAACCTGGACGCGGCGCGCCCCCTCGAGCACGTGAAAATTGGTCACCACATGCCCGCGGGTATCCCATAGAAAACCGGAGCCGTTGCCCTGCTGGATCTGACGGTTGCCGAAAAACCCCCTCACGGCGTTTTCGGTAAAAATATAGACCACCGATGGGGCGGACGTGTTGAAGATCTCGATGGTGGACTTCTCGTAACTGGCCAAGTCGCCGCGGGGCATGATTTCGCGTGGCACACTGGCGATCCGCCCCTCGCGGGATCCAAAGGGGACATAGTAGTAGAAAAGGGCCGCCAGGGCCAGAACAAGGATAAGGAACATGCCCGTACGGTTGCTCATTCAGCCCTCGGCTTTGATTGCGTGGGATGTTGGAGAAGAACGATGGCGTCAGGGGCTCTGTCCGCGGGCAGACGCGGGCCTGCGGCGACTATCCGGTTGCAAACCAAGTGGAAGCCCCCGCCACCCGTCGGAAATCAGATCGGGATCCGGCGCGAGTTCCGGATCAGTATGACCTGGCCTCGCGAAAATTGCAAGACCAAGGACAGTGGGCTGCGCGTCATCCGCGCCGAAGCGCTTTCACCCGCGGATGGGACCCGCAGACGGGAAGGGATGAAAAGGAAAAGACGTCCGTGGCGGTTGCCGACCGCGATGAATTCAGCGACGGCGGCGGCACCATCGGCCGGCGCGTCGCAGCGAGCGTTCAAGGGGCTTGACGGCGATTTCCTCTTTCGTTGTGAAAGTGCAGGCCGGCAATCACGTAAACCGCTTGACACACCCGCCGGCCAAGAGAGCACCCGGCGGCGGGGTCATCCCGCGGCCAGACTGGCGCCCACGGCATCGAAAACCTGCTGCGTCCCCGCGTGCCCCCCCATCTCACAGGGTATCAGGGTACCCGGGGTGTAGGCGGTCTCCACCGCGGCGGTCAATCGCGCGGCCGCCGTCTGCGCTTCGGCCAACCCGTGACGCTCCCCCAGCCAATCCAGCATCAGGGCGCCCGAAAGGATCATGGCGGTGGGGTTGGCCTTGCCCTGTCCGGCAATATCGGGCGCACTCCCGTGGCAGGGCTGGAAGACGGCATGCCGATCCCCGATATCGGCGGAAGGCGCCATGCCCATTCCGCCCACCAGGGCCGCGCCGAGGTCGGACAGAATGTCGCCGAACATGTTCTCCATCACGAGGACATCGAAATCCCAGGGCCGTTTGACCATATTGAGCGCCATGGCATCCACATAGCAGTGGTCAGCAGTAATTCCGGGGAAGTGCTGCGCCCGCTCGTTGAAAATCTGGCGGAAAAAGGCCTGGGAAGGTAGCACGTTGGCCTTGTCTACACAGGTCACCTTACCCATGGTCCTCTTGGGTTTCCGCCTCTCCGCCAGGCGGAAGGCAAAATCAAACAGGCGCTCGCACACCGGCCGGGAGATGATCATCGTATCGCGCGCCACGCGGTCGTCTTCAACGGCGGCTTGCGAACGGGAAGCAAAAAGACCTTCGGTGGATTCCCGTATGATGACAAAATCCAGATCCGCGGCCCGCCCATCTGCCAAAACCGGGGGCAGTCCCGCGAGGCGCCTGACCGGGCGCACACCCGCGTAAAGCGACAGGCGCTCGCGCAGATCCAGCTGCGGCGCGATCTCCCGGCCGTCGGCATAACGGACACCCGGCAATCCCATGGCACCCAGCAAAATGGCATCGGCCTGCGCAGCCGCCGCAAAGACCTCATCCGGGAAGGCCTCCCCGGTGCGCTGGTAGAGCGCCGCCCCGGCCTCCAGGTGTTCAAATTCAAGCGCGAAGGCCGTGGCCGTCGCGGTCACTTCCGCCAGCAGCGCCAGGCAGCCCGGCATGATTTCGCTGCCGATGCCGTCACCCGGCAGTACGGCGATACGCAGTGTTTGACGATGGTGCATGGTTATATCCTCACGTCGGCAAACGGTTCCAGAACTGAACCGCCTTGCTTTTGAGCCAATCACGAACGGTGGCATCGAAATTCAAGTAGTGCTCACTGGCCAGATGCGTCTTGAAAGCCGCCTCGTCGGTATAGGTTTCGTAAAGGAAAAGCCTCTCCCGGTTCTGGGGATCGACGCAGACATCGAACTGGTGGCAGTCCGCCTCCAAGGTCAATGAATTTTGGGCCTGCTGCTGAACGGCCTGGTGGAATGCTTCCACATGTTCGGGCCCGACGGTAAATTCTACTGTGACGATGTACATTCAACCTCACTTTGATCCGGGTGGTCGCAGGCTTAAATTTTCTTCGGAAAAGCGTTTTCCAACTCGGCAACCTGCGCCGCCGTAAGGGTGCGGTGCGGCCGCGCTTTAAGCTTAAAGAAAAGACGCGCCGCGGCTTCAAGCTCTTCGGCATTGGCGACGGCATCCGCAAGGTCACGCCCTCCCACGATGAAGCCGTGCTGCGCCAGCAGGAGGGCATGGCTGACGACGGCCTGGCGACCAACGGTCGCGGCCAGCGCGGGGTCACCCGGCCGGAAATAGGGCACCAGCGGCAGTCTGCCGATGCGCATGACATAATAGGGCGTCAGTGGCGGGATGGCGTCGGCGGGGTCGAGATCATCCAGGCAGGATACGGCCATGCTCCAGGGGGCGTGCAGATGGACAACGGCACCCACCTTCGGCCGGGCGGCATAGAGGGCTTGATGGACGATGACTTCCTTGGAGGGGTTGTCGCCGTCCAGATGACGGCCGTCGGCGGCCAGGCGCGCAATACGCGCGGGCACAAGCCGGCCCAGGCGCGAATTGGTGGGACTCATGAGCAGCCCGTCGGCCAGTTTCACGCTTATATTGCCAGACGTACCCGGGCAGTGTCCCTGCCGGTCAAGAATGCGGCCCACGTCGGCCATCTGCTGGCGCAGTTTTTCTTCGCTCATTGCAGCATCTCCATGGCCCGCAGAAAGAAGTCCGGGCGGCCGAAATTGCCGGACTTGAGAGCCAGTACCAAGCCGGCCGGTACCGCGCTCACGGTCCAGGGCACGCCCGGTTCGATTTCAGGTCCAATGCGCAGCGATTGGATAGCAAGGGCTTTGAGAACGGCCCCCGAAGTCTCACCGCCGGCCACGATCAACTGTTTCAGCCCCTCACGATAAAGCCCGGCGGCCACAGCTGCCAGCGCCGCTTCAACCAGGTCGCCGGCCCTGGCGCTACCCAACCGCGTCTGGGCTTCAGCCACCGCCTCCGGCGAGGCCGATGCATAGACCAGGACCGGACCCTGCTGCATCTTTTCGGTCGCCCAGGCCACCAGTTCCGCTGGTTGCTGCCGGCCGTCGGCCAGGCGCAGCGGGTCCACCCGCAGGGCCGGGAAGACGGCCGCCATGGTGGCCACCTGCTCGCGGGTGGCCACCGAACAGCTTCCGGACAGGACGGCCGCCGGCCCCGGCTGGCTGCCGATTTCCACCAGGCCCGTGGTTTCAGGGAGCCATCCGGCCGCACGATAGTTAGCAGGCAGGCCCAGGGCCAAGGCCGAACCGCCGGTAAGCAGCCGCAGGCCGTCACAGGCTTGAGCGATCCTGGCCAGGTGCCGGTCATCCAAGGCATCCACAACGACATAGTGGATGCCTTCGCCATCCAACCGCGCCAGTTCGGCCCTGATTTGCGCCGCCCCCTGGCGGACGATTTCATAGCCCACCAGTCCAACCTGGCTTTCTCCGGGCAATTGGTGGCCCAAAAAACGCACCAGGTCGGCATCCTTCATGGGTGTCAGGGGATGGTCGCGCATACTCGAGGCCGAGAGCAGACGATCCCCCACGAATAAATGCCCCTGGTAGACCGTGCGCTGGTTGACCGGAAAGGCCGGGCAAAAGATGGTTGAACCGCCGCCGGTGGCCTCCCTCAAGGCCGCGGCCACCGGTCCGATGTTGCCCTCGGTGGTCGAATCGAAGGTCGAGCAGTACTTGAAAAAAAACTGCCGCACGCCACAGGCCTGCAGCCAGCGGCAGGCCGCCAGGCTGTCGGCGATGGCTTCTGCCACCGGTGCGGTCCGGCTCTTGAGCGCCACCACCACCGCCGCGGCCTCTTCGGGCCAGGGGGTGTCCGCCGCCGGGCATCCGATAAACTGCATCACCGGCATGCCGTTGCGGCCCAGCATCAGGGCCAGATCGGTGGCGCCGGTGATATCGTCGGCAATGCAGCCTAAAACAGGTTTCATGCGCAAAGCCTCAAGGCATATTTGGTTTCAGAGCAGCCTAACCTGCAGGTGCTTTTTTTTGACATCCATAAAAGCCAATCTATAAATTTGACTTTTTATTTTAGAAGTAATAACGTATACGTTAAATTATCCGTTGTCAAGCCGGAGCAGGACCATGAATATTCAGTTGTCGCTGGATCAGATCGAAACCGTGGGACAAGGCCTCAACCGGCCCGAGTGCGTGCTGTGTACGGCCGCCGGCAATGTCTACTGTGCCGACTGGGGCGGCGGGGTCGCCCGGCTGGCACCGGATGGCACGGTCGCGCGCATCCTGGCCCGCAACGCGGATTTCGATCTCAAGCCCAACGGCATTGCGCTGTGTCGGGACGGCACCTTTCTCGTGACCGATCTGGGAGCGCGTGGCGGGCTCTACCGGTTGGACCGCGATGGTCGCCTGACCCCTGAAATCGTGGAAGTCCACGGGCAACGTATTCCCCCCTCCAACTTTGTCCTGGTCGACACGCAGGATCGCATCTGGCTGACCGTGAGCACACGCCGGGAGCCGCGCGCCCTGGGCTATCGGCCGGACGTGAACGACGGCTTCATCGTCCTGAAAGATCGCCGGGGGACGCGCGTGGTGGCTGACGGATTGGGTTACACCAATGAAGTTCAGATGGACCCGACCGGCCGCTGGCTCTATGTAAATGAAACTTTCGGGCGCCGCTTGAGCCGCTTCAGGATTGCCGACGACGGCGCACTGCAAGCGCGCGAAACCGTGACCGCGTTCGGCCCGGGCACCTTTCCGGACGGTTTGACCTTTGATGCCCAGGGCGGCATCTGGATCACGAGCATCGTCAGCAACCGCATCCTCTACATCGAACCGGGCGGCCACGACCCGCGGGTGGTGGTCGAGGACGCTGACCCCGATCATCTCGATTGGGTCGAGGCCGCTTTCCAGGCCGGTACCATGGACCGTCCCCACCTCGACCAGGTCAAAAGCCGGAAACTACGCAATATCTCCAGTCTGGCCTTTGGTGGTGCGGATCTCAGAACCGTCTACCTGGGCTGTCTGCTGGACGACCGGCTGTATCGTTTCCGCTCGCCCCTGCCCGGCCGGCCACCCGTGCACTGGCGTTACGATTCGGCCTGAAGAGAAAATGATGGCAGGGATGGTGCTACGGCGGATTCGTATCCAGAAAAGCAGACAGCACCCGTCTTGAAAGGACCGCCCGCATGACCTACGTTCAGCAGGCCTACCGCACCATCAAGGCGCGCATTCTCGAAAACCGATACCAGCCCGGTCACCAGATCCTTGAACAGCATCTGGCCGATGACCTGGGGATGAGCCGTACCCCGGTGCGCGAAGCATTGATCCGACTGCAAGACGATGGTCTGGTGGAGGTGATTCCGCGGCGCGGCATGCGCGTGGTGCCGCTGTCGCCTGAAGACATGCGGGAAATCTACGAAGTTCTGACCGCCCTCGAGGTCGCGGCCGTCGAAATTGCGGCCCGCCGCCCTCTCGCGGCGGAAGATCTGGCGCCGCTGGACAGTGCGCTGCAGGCCATGAAAACCAGCCTGGCCACAAATGATCTAAATGGCTGGGCCAAGGCCGATGCCCGGTTCCACAAAGCCCTGCTCGCGTTGGCCGGCAACAAACGCCTGGTCGCAATGGCCGCTACCCTGGCCGACCAGGTTCACAGGGCCCGCATGATCACCCTGCGGCTGCGCCCCCCGCCGGTCAAGTCCATTGAAGCCCACAGTGAAGTCCTGGAAGCACTGCGGGGCGGTGACGGGGCAAGGGCCTCCGAAGGCCATCGTCGGCATCGCCGCGAGTCGGCCCGGCTGTTGCTGGACCTGCTGAACTATTATCGGCTGCCCCATCTATAGGCCGCCGGCGACGACGGAGAGAACGATCCCATGAAGCCCACCGCCCCTCTGAAAGGTGTATGCATCGGCGCCGGTTATTTCAGCCAGTTCCATCTCGAGGCCTGGAAGCGAATCCCCGAAGTCACCATTACGGCCCTCTGTGACCTGGACCGCACGCGTGCCGACGCCCAGATGAAGGCTTACGGCCTCGAACGCTGCTATACCGACTACCGTGAAATGATTGCCGCCGAAAAGCCCGACTTTATCGATATCTTGAGTCCCCCGGCCACGCACCTGGAAATCGTGGATTTCGCCGCCCGCCGGGGAATCGCCATGATCTGCCAGAAACCATTGGCGCCCGGCATGGATGATTGCCGCACCCTGGTGGCGCTGACCGAGGCGCACGACATCCCCTTCATGGTCCACGACAACTGGCGCTGGCAGCCCTGGTATCGCGAAATCAAAAAAATCATGGACAAGGGCACGATCGGCGATGTCTCCTTTGCCTACTTCCAGATGCGCATGGGGGATGGCTGGGGGCCGGACGCTTATCTGGATCGCCAGCCTTTCTTCCGCGATTATGAAAGACTCCTGATCTACGAAACCGGCGTCCATTTTATCGACACCTTCCGCTTTCTCTTCGGCGAGGTCCGCCGTGTCTATGCCCAGCTCTACCGGCTCAACCCGGTGATACGGGGAGAAGATTGCGGCCAGGTGTTCTTCCATTTCGAGAGCGGCCAGCGGGCCGTCATGGACGCCAACCGCTACAACGAGGACGAGAGCGGCGTCAGCCTGTACAAGTGCCACCCGCGCACGACCTTCGGCATCATGCGCCTGGACGGATCGGCCGGCCACCTGATCATGGACTCCTGCGGCGACCTGACCGTCAAACAGCTGGGCCGGTCCTCCTACCATCATGAATACTACCGTGAGCACCGCGGGTTCGCCGGCGACAGCGTCTACCACACCTTTCGGCATTTCGTCGACCATCTGATCGCTGGGAAGCTGTTCGAAACCAACGGACGCGAATACCTGAAAACGCTTGAAGTCGTGGAAGCCTGCTATCGATCCTCCGCCAGCGGGATGCCGGAAGCGCTGGGCGCATAGATGCCCGCGATTTGCATTGGCATGCCTCCGTTAGCGCTAAAGCCTGCTCTGATGACCTTTCGGTTGATCACAAGCTCAGACCATTTGGTCTGCTGGTTTTTTCCAAACGGATTTTGGGCTTAACTATATCTTAGATATCGGTACGTAATCACCATTTTTTATCACCTCGATTTTCCTGAGGTTATATCAATCTACCTGTAAATCCATGATAGTTGTTTTCATGGCACGCTATACGTAACAAATACTGTTTTATCTATAGATAATAATAGTTTATATGGTCTTTAAGTGATTCATTTCTGAAGCTCTGTCAAGTCTTTTTCCACCATTCCGTGCCGGCGCATCACCTCTCCAATGGCCTTGTGGTAGTCCCGCTGAACTTTGAGGTTGGAGACCTTGCAATAGCGCTGAGTGGTTTTTATACGGGAGTGACCCAGAAGATCCTGGATTGTGACCAGGTCGGCATCGGCATTGAGTAGTTGGGTGGCCATGGTATGCCGCAGCTGATGGCAGGAGACCTTCAAGCCAGTTTTCCGGGCATAATACTCCATGCGCTTCTGGATGCCGCGAACCGAGATCGCCTTGCCCCTGCAGGCTCCCTTCTCCACAAGAAAGACCTTGCGTATGCGAGACGATGCTCGCACCCGAAGATAGGCGACCAACGCCTGCAGCGCATCCCGGCTCAGATACACCAGGCGGTCCTTGCGCCCCTTGCCCTCATAGACAATGAGCTGCATG
>JASJCD010000180.1 GCA_030066135.1 Desulfobacterales bacterium
CCAAGCGTCATGGGCTTGCAAGCACGCCGGCCCTTGTTGACCCGTGGCATTGATTTTTTACGAGGATTGCGGCAACATGAGCGCCATCGACAACCGCCGTTGCGGGCCATATCCGAACGCCACGGCACCGCCAGTTATTTTCAACCAGATAGGGATAAGGGGCGATGGAACTCTTTTTATACAACAGCCTGACACGCAGTAAAGAACGCTTTCAACCCCTGACACCCGGTCAGGTCGGTCTCTACACCTGCGGCCCGACGGTATACAATTATGCCCATATCGGGAACCTGCGGACCTATTTATTCGAAGATGTGCTCAAACGCGCCCTGGCCTACAATGGCTATACGGTCAAGCACGTGATGAACATCACTGATGTGGGCCATCTCACCGGCGATCGCGACATGGGACGCGACAAACTCGAGGAAGGCGCGCGGCGCGAGGGCAAAACGGCATGGGAGATTGCGGCCTATTACACGGCCGCCTTCCGCCAGGATATGGAACGGCTCAATATCCTGGAGCCGTCCATCTGGTGCAAAGCCACCGATACGATCCCGGAGCAGATTGCCTTGATCCAGACCCTGGAAGAAAAAGGCTATACCTACCGCACGCGTGACGGGATCTATTTTGACACGGCACGCTTTCCCGACTACACCAAACTTTCCCACCAGAATATCGAGGCGCTGCAGGAGGGCGCCCGGGTTGAGATCAATCCTGAGAAGCGCAATGCAACGGATTTTGCGCTCTGGAAGTTCTCCCCGGCGGACGTCAGACGCCAGATGGAATGGGATTCCCCCTGGGGAACCGGATTTCCTGGCTGGCACATCGAATGCTCGGCCATGAGCATGAAATATCTGGGGGACCAACTGGACATCCACTGTGGCGGTACCGACCACATCGACGTTCATCATACCAACGAAATCGCACAGTCGGAGGCGGCCACCGGAAAACCCTTCTTCAGATTCTGGATGCATGGCGCTTTTCTGATCATCTCCGGTGGGAAGAAAATGGCCAAGAGTGAGGGCAATTTCATGACGCTCGAAAATGCCTTCGTGCAGAACGGCATCGATCCTCTGGCCTACCGCTACGCGGCTTTTCTGACCCATTACCGCAAACCGATGGAATACAGCCCGGAGGCCATGGAGGGTGCTGTCAACGGTGTCCGGCATCTGCGCAACCAGGTGCGCACCCTGAAAGATGCCGCCGACGGCAAGCAGGGGCAGATCGGCGATGATTTACGGGTGCAATTTCTAAAGGAGATCAACGACGACCTGAATATGCCCCGCGCCATGGCCGTTGTCCAGGAACTGCTTAAATCCGATCGGGCGCCTGAGGACAAACTGGCCACCGTCTTTGATTTCGATCGGGTTCTGGGGCTGGACCTGGCCCAGGTTGACAAGGCCGACACCCTGCCGGCCGCCATCGAGCAGATGGTCGCCGAACGCATCAAGGCGCGCGAGGCACGCGATTTCGCCCGCTCGGACGAATTGCGTGACGCGATCGAAGCTCAGGGCTACGCGGTTCAGGACACACCCGAGGGCATGAAAGTCTTCAAACCCTGACCTCCGGGCGTGCGTGTGGCCCCACCCGAACGTTTCGCCGGGAGAGCGCCATCACCCCCTCGTCTCCCCGGATTCACCGGCGGAACAAGACGGGGTACATCACACGGGACGACCGACCTGCTTCGGGCCGCATTCGGCGTGAACCAAAAAAAAAGCGGGAGCCGGCCTGGCCGCTCCCGCCTGTGTTGTCGTCAGTGGTTTTAGTCGGCGTCCGTACCCGCTGGCTGGGAATTCGCGGCGGTCGCTTTAAGTTTCTCGGCCTCGGCGGCCAGCGCGGCCTCTTCGGCCGCCTGACGTTCTGCCTCGGCCTTGGCGGCTTCGAGATCAGCCAGAATTGTTTCGGCCTCGGCGGTGCGCTGTTGGAGAAGCGCGACTTCACCCTCACTCAAGTCCAGGCGGTTGGCCTCCTCAAGGAACTCGATGGCGGCCAGGGCGCCTTCGATGGTGCGGCGCTGCAGCGATGCCTGCGCTTTGTGCATGAGGATCTGGGCGCGCATGCCCACCAGCCGCGAACGGGCATCATCACGCAACTCGCGGTTGGGAGCGTATTTCACAGCCAGACCCAGTTGGGCAGAAAGGGCGGCTGTGTCCGGTATGCCCGGTGCTTCCAGGAGTTTGTCGGCCGCATTGATGTAATGCTGGTACATCAGGCGATAAGCCTCCTGCCAGCCATAGACCTCCTGGGGCGGTTCCGGCATTGGAACGCCCGACACGCTGAGCAGGACCGTCGTTCCCATGGGGGTAAAGGTCCCGCGTTCAATCGTGATAACGCCGTCTTTTTCCGTGATATAATAATTTTTGGTGTTGCTGTAGCTCGACATGATCAATAGCAACACGATGACGCCAAAGCCAATCAGGCCGAATTTGAGGGGTTTGTTGGCGGCCAGTTCCGCGGCGATACTGTCGGTCGGTGGGGCGGCGGCAGCTTCCGCCTCGGCCTTGCGTTTGGCCTCTTCTTCAGCTTTGCGCTTGGCCTCTTCTTCAGCTTTGCGCTTGGCCTCCTCAGCGGCCTTGCGCTTGGCCTCTTCTTCGGCCTTGCGCTTGGCCTCTTCCTCGGCCTTGCGTTTGGCTTCTTCTTCGGCCTTGCGTTTGGCCTCTTCTTCGGCCTTGCGTTTGGCTTCTTCTTCGGCCTTGCGTTTGGCCTCTTCCTCGGCTTTGCGTTTGGCCTCTTCTTCGGCCTTGCGCTTGGCTTCTTCCTCGGCTTTGCGTTTGGCCTCTTCCTCGGCCTTGCGCTTGGCTTCCGCTTCGGCGGCCATTTGGGCCGCATATTTTTCGCCGGCGGCCTTTATTGCCTTCCAATCGAATTTACGCTGAAGTGCTTCCCTGGCCACGGTTGCCTCCGCCGCGCTCATGCCGGCGAAGTACGAAGGGGCCTCACCGGCCCCGCTCGGGGTCTGGGCGGGCGGTGTATACAGGTTTTTGGGCGCCTGCGTATCAAATTTTTTGAAACGAAGTTCCTTGAGGCTCAGTTTTTTTACGGGTTTCTTTTTGGCCGGGGCCTTCTTTTTGGCGGCTGCTTTTTTCACCTTGGCCGGTGCCTTGGCCGCTTTGGCCGCCACTTTTTTAGTCGTTTTGGCCGCACGGCTTTTGGGTTTGGCTTTGGCCTTGCTTTTTTTAGCCGCTATCTTTTTGGCGGCTTTGCCCTTGGCAGATTTGGCTTTCGGCTTTTTTTTGGAAGTCGATTCAAGTAAGCTGTTTTTTCCCATAGAAACCCCTCTGAGATGATATTTGGTGGCCTGGATACGGGTAGCTCATTAAATCCTGTTTCTTACAGGATTTGCGTTGCCTTTGGCAATGATTAATTTTCTTATTCTGGTTGTCCGATGCCCTGAATTATGCTTACTAAATCAGAGGGCGGGGTGATGCCCTCAGGTCTTCAGCGTAATAGGGTTCTTCCTCAGGACGGCCTCACTGACGCGTCTCAAAAACAGACGGCTGGATAATCTGAAAAGGTTAGGACTTGACGTCTATTACTGCGAAACTGCTCGATCAACTGAAGCCGTTGCCCTCTTTGGCCGTCGCTTTTTCCGGCGGTGTCGACAGCACCCTTCTTCTGAGCGTGGCCATAGAAGCGCTGGGCGACCGCGTCCTGGCCGTGACCGCGATGTCACCGATCCACGCGCAACGCGAAATACGCGATGCCATTGCCCTGGCCGGCCAACTGGGCTGCCGGCATCTGCTCCTGCGCGGCACGGAAATGGAACGACCTGAATTCCTGAGCAATCCTGACGAGCGTTGTTACATATGTAAGCAGGGACTGCTTCAGCAGATTACATCGGAGGCTGCCCTGCGGGGATTTGACCATCTGGCCCATGGTGCCAATCGTGACGACCGGGGGGATTATCGACCCGGCATGCGTGCCGCCGCAGAAATGGACGTCCTGGCCCCGCTGGCCGCCGCCGATATGACCAAAGAAATGATTCGGCAGTTGGCCCGCGAGCGCGGCCTGCCAAATTGGGACCGCCCGGCCATGGCTTGTCTGGCAACCCGCATTCCCCATCACACCCCGATCACGCCGGCACTTCTGGCGCGTATCGAAAAAGCCGAAGACTGTTTGCAGCAACTGGGCTTTCATGCCTCGCGTGTACGCTGTCATGGTGAAATCGCCCGCATCGAATGCCGCGGTGCGGACATTACCCGCATACCTGAGCCTGCCGTACGCTCCCAACTGATCCAGCGTTTCAAAGCGATCGGTTTCAAGTTTATTACGCTCGATCTCGAAGGCTACCGTCAGGGCAGCATGAACCCGCCCCACCCGGAACCCCCTCCGTAATCCCTCCTGCCAGGTCTCTTGCGGTCCGTCCGGCGATTGCGGCCTCCGCCGATCACAGGCGGGCGAACAGATCGTTTTGACACTGCTATTTCAGGCGCTTACCTTTTGATTATAAGGAACGGCTGAATGGTGCTGCGGTTGCCCTGCAGGCGTTCTCCCGGTGAGTCGTGAAAGCATGCCAGGGTCGCCAGGCCGGAAAGGAGGGCATCGCCATGAATCCAAACCGAATCCCAGCAACCGGCAGGCGTACCGCCCGGTTCTGCATCTGGACGCTGCGCCATCAAATTCAGATCGCCCGTCATATTCGCATCTATACCTGGGGGGGCACCTTTTTAATCCTCTTTCTGGCCCTGGCCGGGCGTATCAGCCTGGAAGCGGCCCTGCACGCCGTCGTGATCAGTCTGCCCAGTATCGCCTTCTTACTGTGGATGTTGATCATGGCACGTCGCAAGAGCCTGCTCAATATTCGTGATCCTGAACTGCGTGAACAGGCCCACATGGCCATGCTCCAAAACGTTTGCAAGCGTCGTCTCACGGCCCGGGAAAAAGCCTGGCTGCTGAAGAAATTCGGCCGACGCTATTGTGAACTGGGGCACTGTTGAGTTATTAGAGGACGGTCTCGCAAAAAGCCCGATCCACCCGAGGCGGATAAATATCGGCGTTACGCGTACCCTTCGTCACTGCAGCGTACCGGCGTACGCTTCATTCCTCAGGATTCGCAAGCCTTGATCTCGAACTTTTTTCGAGACCGTCCAAAATCTGGCTTTTTTTGAGTTCATTTCAGTGAGGCCCGGAGCGAAGGGCTTTGAACCGGTGTAACTCCCATTGCATCCCCGACACGACGACGGGATGCCGCAATCTGCCATGGATCTCATTGAACTAACGCGCACCCTGATCCGTTTCGAAACGGTTAATCCCCCGGGCGAAGAGGAAGATTGCGCCCGTTTTCTGGGCCGGATGCTCGAGGCCGGGGGCTTCCATGTATCCTATCATGCCCTGGCGCCGGGGCGGATCAGCGTTGTTGCCCATTCCCCGGTGCCGGGTGGCGATCAGGGGGCGACCGTTTTCAGCGGCCACCTCGATACGGTGCCTTTCGGTTCAGCCGCCTGGCGGCACGCCCCCACGGCGGCCCATATGGCCGATGGGAAGATCTTTGGACGCGGCGCCAGCGATATGAAATCCGGTGTGGCCGCAATGGTTCTGGCGGCCCTGGCCGAGGGGGCCCGGGCGCCGGTGACCCTGATTCTGTCGGCGGGCGAAGAAACCGGGTGTGAAGGCGCACGATCTCTTGCGGCCCAGGGGCGGCTGCAGGGGCCGGTGCGTGCGCTGGTCATCGGAGAACCGACGGCCAACCAACCTCTCATTGGCCACAAGGGGGCTCTCTGGCTGGAAATGGAGGCGCGTGGACGGGCGGCGCACGGCTCTCAGCCCGAGTTGGGGGACAACGCCATCTGCAAAGCGATCGAGGCTGTCCAACGGCTCCTGGCATTTCGGCTCGAAGCCTATTCCCACCCGCTGCTGGGGAGCCCCACGATTAACGTGGGCACCATTCAGGGGGGTAACAATATCAATTCCGTGCCGGATCGTGCAGTTGTCGGGCTGGATATCCGCACGGTACCCGGCATCGGGCATGAAACGCTGCGGGCGGCGCTCCAAGACCACTGCGGTGATGGGGTTCGGCTTCGTATCCTGGCGGACATGGAAGGCTTTGCCTCCGACGTCGAGGACCCCTGGATCCAGAACATCTTTCGCCTGGTCAGGCCTTTCGTGGACCAAACCCCGGAACCCCGTGGCGCGGCGTATTTCACCGACGCGGCGGCACTGACGGCGGCTTACGGTAATCCCCCCACCGTTATCCTCGGACCGGGCGAGCCGTCCCAGGCCCATCAGACCGATGAATACGTTTATACCCGGCGGGTACGGGACGCGCTGGCCATCTACCGGTCGATGCTTCAATCCGGATAACAAAGAGGCGGCCCTTCACAGACCTGCGCCCGATGCGTCCGATCACAGGCTGCCCAGGCGGATCGAAACAAGTGAGGCCGGCAGTGCTATCCGCCAAACAACTCTGGTAAAGGAGGCCTTAGCATGGGGAAAGGTGATCGACGCACCAAGCGCGGCAAAATTTGGAAAGGCACCAACGGAAAGCGCCGACCGAAGAACAACAACCGGCGCAAGGGTAAAAAATAAATCCGCCTTAAAAGTATACGGTTATGCAGAAACCTCAAGGAATGCAATTTTTACCACGAAGGGCACGAAGCGCACGAAGATAAAAGATCAATTGGCGTGGTTCTGCCTTCGTGATCTTCGTGTTCTTCGTGGTGCGTAATCAGACTATCGATTCGAACTTGAGGTTTAAGGATAACCGCATAAAAGTATCGTTGGGCCCCTTTCGGCGTTGGGCGCTCGATGCGAGCCCTGCAGATCGAGGTGAATGCCGCCTTTAATTTCGCGGCCGGCCGTTATCGCTACCCTCATACAGGTTGGAAGTCGTCTATAATGTTCGGGCGGTATTGACCGCCGGGGCGGGAACACCGTTATGCCAGAGGTCCATGACAATGGAATGGGCTGCTACCCGTCGGCGCGGGGGATTCCGGATGATCTGGAAACACCTGTGGTATTGGTGGATCATCGCATTCTGCAGGCCAATATCGACCACATGCAGGATCTGGCCGGAAGGGCCGGGGTGAACCTGCGCCCGCATGTCAAAACCCACAAATCCATCGTGATGGCCAGGAAGCAGATGGCGGCCGGCGCAAGCGGCCTGACAGCCTCGAAGGCGGATGAAGCCCTGGTGTTCATCGAGGCCGGTCTGCCTTCGATAACGTTGGCCTACCCGCAATGGGCTGCCAGCAAAATCGATCGCCTCCTCGGGGCTGCCCGGCATCACGACTGCGACCTGCGTTTTATTGTGGATAACATGGAGGGTTTGCGCCTGCTCGAGGCGCGCGCGACGGCACTTGACTGCCGTCCGGGCGTTTTTATCAAGATCGATGTTGGTTTGCGGCGCTGCGGCTGCCGGCCTGACGATCCGCGCATCTTTTCCCTGGCGGATAGGATCGTTCCTGCGCGGCACCTCGACTTTCGCGGCCTGCTGTCGCATGCCGGCCATGCCTACGGGGTTGAAGATGGCAAGGCGGCTGGTCGGATCGCCGAAGAAGAGCGGCAGCAAATGACCGCCCTGGCCGATCACCTGCGTCGGACCGGTTTCACCGTCCCGGAGGTGTCGGTCGGTTCGACCCCCACGGTCCTGGCGGCCCGGCGGTTTGAAGGCCTTACTGAAATCCGCCCGGGCAATTATGTCTTCATGGACCAGACGCCCCTGCGTCTGGGGTTGATTCCCCCGTCCCGCATTGCGCTCAGCGTTCTGACCACGGTGGTCAGCGTCAACGATCGCTACGCCATTGTCGATGCCGGGGCCAAGACCCTCAGTTCGGATCGCGGGGCCCACGGCACGGACGGGATCGCCGGCTATGGCCAGGCACTGGTGTTGAAGGCCTCGGCCGGTAAGGAAGCGCTTTTGACGGTGGCCAAACTTTCCGAAGAGCATGGCTTCGTCGTTTGCGACGACCGTTTCCTTGCGCCGGGCGACCGTCTGCAGATTTTCCCCAATCATGCCTGTCCGGTGGTCAATCTGGCCCGGCAGCTCCATGTCTGGAACGGCAGCACGGTCGAGGTATGGGCGGTTGACGCCGCAGGTTGCGTCCGCTAATCTGGTTCGCCATAAACAGCCTCGGCCGATGGTCTGCGGGCGCCCGATGGCGGTGTGCACCCCACAGGGTATTCCCACCAGGGCCGCAGTCAGGACGACCAAGCCAAATATGAATCCAGAAACCAGCACCTCTAATGCCATCCCGACGCCGGCCGCCACCGTCATTCTCTTGCAGGACGGGCGGCACGGTCTGGAAACGCTGCTGGTGCGCCGCCGGCCGGGAAATGACCCTTTTGCTGGGGCCTGGGTTTTCCCCGGTGGCGCCATCGAGACCTTCGACGGCCCGGTGCCTTCCAATCCTGGCTGGCCCCCGGCCGCGCGGCAGGCGGCGGTTCGGGAATTGCGCGAGGAAGCGGGGTTGACCCTGGCGCCGGACGAACTGGTGCCG
>JASJCD010000181.1 GCA_030066135.1 Desulfobacterales bacterium
GCAACGTGTGCAACCTGGATGCGATCCAGAGCCTGGCACGCGCGCGCGGCATCCCCCTGATCGAAGACGCGGCCGAGGCCCTGGGTTCCCGCTGGGGGGAACACCTGGCGGGCACGGTCGGGGATTTGGGGACCTTCAGTTTTCAGGCCACCAAAACGATTACCACCGGTGAAGGGGGACTGGTGGTTACCCGAAACCCGGATCTGGCGGAAAAGATGACCCTCTACCGCAGTCACGGCCTGCAGCGAAAAACGCATTACTGGCACGATCTGCCCGGCCATAATTTTCGTTTGACCAATCTCCAGGCCGCGTTGGGGTTTGCGCAGGTCCAGCACTGGCAGCAGATCAAGAAGGAACGCCAGCGCATCAGCGCGCGCTACGGCGCTTGCTTCGAGAAGGCTGAAGGCATCATCCCGCAGCGCTTTCCCGATCGTGTCGATCCGGTTGTCTGGGCGGTCGCCGTCCGCCTCCAACCCGAAATCTACCGCAGCGGGCGGGACGCAGTGATGGCCGCCATGCAGGCGCGGGGCATCGAAACGCGCCCCGGGTTCTTCCCTGCCAGCGTCCATGACTACTTCCGCACCACCGCCTTACCCCTGTGTGAAGAGCTGGCCCGACAGATCATCAGCCTGCCGGCCTTTGTCGGTTTGTCGGATCAGCGGATTGAATTGATCAGCCAAACACTTCTGGATCTGCGAGGGTAGGGTTGCTGGCCATACGCAAAGACATTCTGTATCGCTATCTATGCCATGCGCCCATGGCACTGGCGCTGGAGCGGGCCGCCGAAAGCGAGATCTATCGACGCTTTGCCATCGTACCGCCGGTGCTGGACCTGGGCTGCGGCGAGGGGCTCTTCGCCGAGATTGTTTTCACAGGGGATCTCGACACCGGCGTCGAGCCCGACGCCGATGAAATTCGAAATGCCCGCCAACGGGGCAACTATCGCGAATTGATCCAAACCACCGGCGATCAGATCCCCAAGCCCGACGGTCACTATCGAACGATCATTTCCAACAGCGTTCTGGAACACATTCCCGAACTCGAACCCGTGCTGCGGGAAGTCCATCGACTCCTGCACGCCACGGGCCGTTTTTACTTCACGGTGCCGTCCCAGTATTTTGATCGCTACTCTTGGGGGCACACCCTGCTGGCGGCGTTGGGGTGTCAACGGGCCGCTGCGCACTATCGTGGGTTCCACAACACCTTCTGGCGACATTATCACTATTACTCGCTCGAGGGGTGGATCGATGTGGTCCGGCGCGGTGGCTTCAAAGTGCTGGATGCGTTTACCTTCAATCCCCGGACCAACTGCCTGCTCAACGATGCATTAGCGCCGCTGGGGTTTCCGGGGACCATCATCAAACGGCGGACCGGGCGGTGGGTCCTATGCCCGCCCCTGCGCGCCAAACTGATGAAAGCCGTGGCAAACATGCTGCAAACCCGGATTGACCGATCGGGCCCCTGCCCCCGGGGAGGGCTCGTATTCATGGCCCTCGGGAAATCTGGCGGAAAGGTATAAACAGCGATGCAGCTGTCCATCGTCCTGCCGACCTACAACGAGGCGGCCAATATCCTCCAACTGATAGAAGCGATCACCGCTCGCATGCCGTCCGGGACGAACTACGAGATCATCGTCGTGGATGACGACAGTCCTGACGGGACCTACGATATCGTACGGCAGACCCACCGCGCCAATCCCCGGGTGGTGGCCCTTCGCCGGACGTCGGATCGCGGCCTGGCGAAATCGATTCGGGCGGGTATCGAAAAATCCTGCGGCACGAAAATACTCGTCATGGACACCGATTTTACGCACGATCCTGAAGAAATCCCCAAACTCCTGCACATCGCCGCGCTCTACGACCTGGTATCGGGTTCGCGTTTCTGCCCGGGAGGGCGGATGCAAAGCACAGACCATTATATCTGTAGTCTGGTGTTCAACTGGCTCGTGCGGGTTGTCTTGCGAACCCAGATTCAGGACAACACCGGCGGTTATTTTATCATCAGCCGGAACAAGCTGTTCGCGCTCCCGTTCGAAAACATCTTTTTTGGCTATGGGGACTATTTTTTTCGGCTTTTGCATTACGCGCAGAGACGCGGTTATACCATCGTCGAGATTCCGGCCAAGTACATTTCAAGGATCGAGGGGCAGAGCAAATCCAATTTCATGCGGATGTTCTTCCTGTACACGGGGGCCATGCTGCGAATGAAATGGCAGATCTTTCGAAACCCGTATCGGCAATGAAAGCATTCACACCAATCCACAGGTTTTCTTACCCTGCCCGGACCCAAAGAACCCATTTACCGTCTTGAGACGCTTTATGCCTTCTCTCGGATTTAGTTCGATGCCAAAGCAACCACCCCAAGCCCGATCTGGATCAAACCTGGGGGCGATTGCATTTATCGCGCTGCTCGCGCTGGGTGTTTACGCTCAGACCGTCGCATACGACTTTGTCAATTTTGATGACCCCCAGTATGTGTATGAAAATGAATTTGTTAAATCCGGCCTGAATGCAAGAAGCGTCGCCTGGGCGCTAACCAATATTTCCCATATGTGCTGGCAGCCGCTCACCTGGATGTCCCATATGCTCGATTGCCAGCTCTTCGGCCTGAATCCCGCCTGGGCCCATGCACACAATGTAATGTTGCACTGCGCCAACAGCATCCTGCTTTTCGTTCTTTTCCGTTCCATGAGCGGTGCCCCCGGGCGAAGCTTTTTCCTGGCAGCGCTTTTTACGGTTCACCCCCTTGGTGCGGAATCGGTGGCCTGGATCGCCGAGCGAAAAAATCTCCTCGCCGCCTTGTTCATGCTGTTGACGTTGTGCGCCTACCATTCCTATGCCCTGCATAAATCCAAAAGATCCTATGCGCTTGCGCTGCTTTTCTTCACGGCGGGGCTGCTGAGCAAGCCCTCTATCGTTACATTACCGTGCCTGATGTTGCTGCTCGATATCTGGCCCCTCAATCGCTATCCAAGCGCTGGTCCGCCTTTTGCCGGGGTGGCCCCCCTATCTTTTCTGCGTTCCGCCGGTCGACTTGTGTTGGAAAAACTACCTTTTTTCGCACTCACCGCCCTCTACCTCTGGCTATTTGTTTTCATGCTTGGCCATATGTATACGGCGGCTGCGTACACCACGGTGCCCATGTCGCTGCGATTGGCAAACGCGGTGGTGTCCTATATCAAGTATGCCGGTCTAATTGTCTGGCCCCAGCAACTGGCAGTCTACTATCCATTTCCACAATCGATTCCCGTCTGGCAGGTGGTGGTTGCCGCAGGCCTTATCCTTGCCGTATGCGGTGTGAGCCTGATGAACTTCAAACGCAGACCCCACTTGTTTGTTGGCTGGTTCTGGTTTCTGGGAACCCTGGTGCCGGCCATTGGCATTGTACAGGCGGGGCTGTGGCCTGCCCTGGCGGATCGCTGGGTCTACACACCCATGATCGGCATCTTGATCATGGTTGCCTGGGAGGGCGGCCGGCTTGTGGAAATGAGCCGCTGCAACCAACCAACGGCCGTTGCCGCCATGGTAGTAATCATAGGGACCTATGCCTGCGCCGCGCACTTGCAGACCCGATTTTGGCGTGATAGCATTTCCCTGTTTCATCGCGCGGTCGAGGTCACCCAGCGAAACTTTGTGGCCCACGACAATCTTGGCAATGCCCTGGCCATGCAAGGCCGGTTCGATGAAGCGCTTAAACATTTTAGGGCCGCGCTTGAAATCAAGCCTGCATTCTGGAAGGCACACCAGAACGCAGGGGCCGTTTATCTCATAAAAGACGATCTTGAACGTGCCATTCAACATTTGGAAAAGGCCTTGGTGGGGCGTCCGAACGCGGTACGCATTCACAACAATCTCGGCCGGGCCTATTCGCGCCGGGGACGGAACCGGGAGGCGATGGAAAGCTATCGACGAGCGCTCCATTTGGATCCCGGAAATAAAAAGGCCATCGAAAACCTTAAACGCCTCACGCGGGAGAAACCAGTGGCCGATAACAATAGCAACACTTTAGAATTAAATCGGCACTGAGCATCCAACGGGCATTTTTGACAGGAATAAAGATGTATCGCCAAAAAACCATCTGTATTGTCATACCAGCGTATAATGAAGAAAAGCAGATCGGCCGCGTGATTACGAGCCTGCCTGATTGGGTCGATTTTATTGTCGTGGTCAATGACACCAGTACCGATCGCACCGGTGAGGTGGTTGGCCGTTTGCAGGAAATCGATACACGCATCGTTTTAATCGAGCACGAAACCAATGCCGGCTGCGGAGGAGCTCTCGCCAGCGGCTATAAATGGGCACGGGATAACAATTGCGAAATCGCGGTGCGCATGGATGGCGATGGCCAGATGGACCCGGATGAACTGCCCATGCTGCTCGACCCGGTGGTCGAGGAACGCACGGATTATGCGAAGGGGAACCGGCTGTTCACCGGGGAGGCCTTCAAACGGATTCCCAAGGTGCGCTACTTCGGCAATGCCTTTCTTTCACTCCTGACAAAAATCGCTTCGGGCTACTGGCATGTGGCGGATTTTCAGTCAGGCTATACGGCCATCAGCAAACGGGCGCTGCAACTCATCGACTGGGACCGGATGTATAAGCGCTACGGGCAGCCCAACGACCTGCTCGTGAGGCTTAACGTCTATAATTTCCGCGTGGCCGACATCCCGGTGGAGCCGGTGTACAACGTCGGGGAGGAATCAGGGCTGAAAATCCACCGTGTGGTCTTTACGCTCAGTTGGCTTCTCATCAAGCTTTTCTTCTGGCGCATGAAAGAAAAGTATATTATCCGCGACTTTCATCCACTCATATTTTTTTACACCCTTGGGGGGTTCTTTGTCTTGACCACAATTGCGCTATTCAGCCGGGTCTTGTTTTATAAACTGACCCTGGGATATTTTCCGCCCACAGGTTCATTGGCGACTTTTTTCTCTTTCACGAGCGCCAGTCTATTCACACTTTTTGCGATGTGGTTCGATATGGAGGCCAACAAGGATCTCAAAGGTATTCCTTCTTTTTCCGGTGTGATCGCCGAATGCAGGGAAGTGGGGCGGGGTTGAGACTATTCTACACAGCAAACCAGGATTAGGATGACGAAACGCACAGCGCCGAGAATGAATTCCAATCGACACCATCGGTCAAATAACGCCGTTCGCAATTCCGATTCGCATGCCCTTGCTTTGGTTAAACGGTATGAGAAGTTATTCGCGTGGGTGCGGTGGTTCTACCCACGCGCTAAGGGCGTTCCGATTCAATACCTGCTTTACTGTTTTTTCCCCCAGAAGATTCTGATGATCAACCGCAGTGTGCCCTGGCCGGTTCATTTTACCTCACGGATTCTCTTTCACGGCAGGATCTCGTTGGGCAATGCATGCGCACCCGGCATGGCCGGAAGTTGCTACATTCAGGCGCGGCAAGGGATTAATATAGGACACAATCTGTGGACCGGTCCCGGTGTTGGTATCATCAGCTCCAATCATGACCTTGATGATTACCGCTATCACAAAGCTGCCGATCCCATCGAAATAGGGGATAATGTCTGGTTGGGGATGAACACGGTCGTGCTACCTGGTGTAAGAATTGGAAGTAATGTGGCGGTGGGAGCCAATTCGGTCGTTTCGCGCGATTTACCGGATAATGTCATTGCGGCAGGAAGCCCCTGCCGGGTTTTAAAAGCGAAACCGCCCTACAAGGGCCCTGACTACAGCCGTATCTAGGGATGGCGCATGCGGGTTGGCATGAATGTAAAAAGGCGAAGATTATGCACAAGCAATCGGTAGTACTGGTCAATCCACCGGTAACCCTGGAAGATCGCTACGGTAAGGACATGCAGCAATTCGGAGCGGTTAGTGAACCATTGGGGCTGGCCTATATCGCCGGCTACCTGGAGAAGGTGGACATACCGGTCCGCATTATCGATGCCCCCGCTGAGGGAATGACGGCCGAAATGGTTGTGGCCGACATCCAGGGCAACGCAGACACACTCATCGGTATCAATATCCTGACGACCACCTTCAGCGCCGTCCGTGATTTGGCCCGTCGGATAAGGTCCGCTGGTATCAGGAGTCGCATCGTCCTGGGTGGACCGCACAGCACCGTTTTACCCGAACGGACTTTGGAAGAGATACCCCACGCGGATATTGCCTGTATCGGCGAGGGGGAGTTTACGATGGCCGCCATAGCGGGAAGCCAGTCGGAGGCCGACTTGGAGAACATCGAAGGCATCTGCTTCCGAAGTAATGGTAAAATCAAACGCAATCCGGACCGACCATTTGTTCGCGAACTGGATCAGATTCCTCCGCCTGCACGCCACATGCTGCCGATGGACAAGTACCGGTTAACCGCCTCGCGTGTAGCGGGTGATTCTTTTTGTCCGACGATAATCGTTGCGCGAGGCTGTCCTTTCAAATGCTCTTATTGCTCGCGGACCTTTGGTCGGACGTTTCGTGCGCACAGCATCCCCAGAATTGTTGCCGAAATTGAATCGCTGATCACAAAGTACCAGATTCAACAGGTCAATATTGAAGCCGACACCCTGACGGTCAAAAAAACGTTTTTGCACGATCTTTGCCAGGCCCTAATCAAAAACGGCATCAATCGCCAAATAAAATGGACCTGCGAAAGCCGTGTCGATACCGTAGATGCAGGTCTACTCAGGTTGATGCGCGAGGCGGGCTGCTGGCAGATAAGCTATGGCGTCGAGACCGGCAGCCAGAGGTTACTGGATTTGATCAACAAGGGCGTCACCCTTGAGCAGGTCGAGCATGCATTCGAGCTGACCAAGCAAGCGGGCATCACAATTCGGGGGTTTTTCATGCTGGGGTTGCCAACTGAGACCGCTGAAGAAAGCCAAGCAACCATTGATTTCGCCAAAAAAATAGATCCGCTTTGGGCTCAGTTCACGATTACCGTTCCGTATCCTGGGACGCCTATGTTTATCGACTTGGAGCGAAAAGGCCAGATTCGAACTTATGACTGGTCACGGTACAATACCTGGTCCGGCTGGAAAGGTGAAGATGAAATCCCGTTTGTCCCCGAAGGGCGCAGTATAGAGGAGTTGGCCTCACTGCAGAAAAAAGCGCTGCGCGCTTTTTACCTGCGCCCTGCAATCGTTGTCAAATTTCTTCGTACGGTGCGCTCGCCTCATGATCTGCTGAAGTATTTCCGCGGTTTTATCGTCCTGGTAAAAAGTGCTATACAGCGCCAGAGATAGTCAGAAGAGGGCATTCCTGAGCCCCTGATTACGACGGCGAATGGAGTGCCTCTATATTGACAATCAAGGATTCCAATTAAATGAAGCACAGGCAAGGACTGAGGCAGATTATCGCCTTGTTGTTAGCCGCCGCGGTGCTTGGGCTAGCGGCCATCTACGGTCCGGAACTATTGCAAGTGCTTCGCCGGGTGGATCTGAATTGGGCCGGCGCCGGCGCACTTTGCTATGCCCTGAATTACATAATACGTGCCCAACGCTTCCGTGTTTTATCGCGATCACGCGTTCGTGTCTGGCCGGAGGGCCTGCAAAGCGCGTGTCTGCATGGTTTTGCGACCTACATGATGCCGTTTCGATCAGGAGAGCTGACCCTTCCCGTGGTTCTCCGATCCGTTTCCAGCCTGACCCTGGCGGAAGGTGGACAGCTGCTTGTGCGGGCCCGCCTGCTGGATTTTAAGATTCTGGGAATGCTGTCGATGGCAGCCGCTTTCGTGGCAGATATCGCCTTGCCGGGCTATGTACGTCTTGGTTGGTTTGCGATTGGCTTGCTTCTGGTTGCTGTTCCCGTTCTTGTCGCCTGGCTAGGGGTCAAGGGGTATGCCGCTCGTCTGCCGTTGGTGCGCCACTTAGGTTCGTGGACTTCCTGGGAGTTCTATACTCCAGTCGAGATCGTTCTAAGTTTCGGAATCTGGACTTCTGTCGCCAGTGTTTTTTTCTGTGTGGCCCAGGCCATTGGTCTGCCTCTGAGTATTACGCAGGTATGGTTGTTGATCACAATTCAACTGCCCCTGCAACTCCTGCCTATTCAGGGCTTGGCCAACGCCGGCAACCATGAGGGCGGGTGGGTTGCAGGACTTTTGCTGTTCGGCGTGCCCGCATCCGCGGCTATCGAGTTTGCCCTGGCCTCCCATGCAATCTTGCTCCTATACGTGATAGGGTTGGGCTTGGTGGGATTAATCCTTGGATTTTTTGTCCGTGCCCGTAACTCTGAGCCTTGATTCACGTGCTTGAACTGTAGCACACGAAGAAGTAAAATCGCAGTCACGCATACAAGATATCGATCAGATACCGTCTGAGCAGGTTGTGGCTAACCGGAAGTGGTCTTTCATACTGATATGATCGCGAGGTCGATAATAACACTGAAGTTAAGCGCCGCGCTGCAGCTGTATCCAGACAGCAGGCGGAGAGAAAATCGGAATGGTTTTCCAA
>JASJCD010000182.1 GCA_030066135.1 Desulfobacterales bacterium
ATACCGAATTGCATCGGACAGCCGGTCGATTCGGTTTTTCGTTGGGGCCGGCGGACCAACGAAAATGACGCGATACCTTCTTTCCAACAGCATCATCCTCACCGTGCTTGCCCTGCTGCTCACGATCGGCAGCTATTTGGAATGGCGCCCCTTGCGCGCGCCGGAAGCCTTCATCTACGACCGGTTTATGGCCCTGCGCGCGGATCCGCCAAGCGACGACGTCGTTCTCGTGGCCATCGACGAAGCCAGCATCCGCCAGATCGGTTCCTGGCCCTGGCCGCGGGAAACAATTGCCCGGGGAATTCAGCGTCTTTCGCGAAGCGGTGCGGCGGCCATTGGCTTGAGCCTGCTCTATCCGGATCGGGCCCTCAACCCGGCCCTCCAGGAAATCGAAGTCCTGCAGGACGGTATCGGTCCTCTGCGCACCAAATCGCAGAAGCAACTGGCCGCCCGGATCACCCGCAAGTTACAGCTGGCCCGTCAGCGCCTGGACCAGGATCGTCAACTCATCAATGCGGTCCGCGACGCGACCAATATTGCACTGCCCTACCGCCTGATCTGGGGGCCGCCGGAAGTCGGGGACCCGCCGCCGCTGTCTGGGCTGCTGACCATCAACTCCCGACGGGCAGATCATCAGGCGCCCCGGACCGGGACCCCGATGACCATTCTGCACCGGGCGACCACCCCCTTGCGCACGCCGCTGTCGGCGCCGGTCGGTATTCAGGAAACCTTCCGTGATCTGGCGGGTAAAGCCGGCGCCCTGGGATTTATCAACATGCGGCCCGACCCGGATGGCGTCGTTCGCCGTCTGCCATTGGTGGAACGGTACCGGGATCGCTACCTGGCAGCCCTGGCATTGCAGTTGTCCCTCAAAGCCAATGGGTCGAATATCAAAAAGCTGGAGCTGGAACGCTGTGACGGGCCGTCCTGCCGTCTGGCGCTTGATGGCAACATCATCCCGACGGACGGGCAGCACGCGCTGTTCATCAACTACCCGCAGGCGAACCGCCCCATTCCCCAGCTGCCCTTCGCCGCCCTCCTGGACGACCAGGCGGATCTGACGCTGGTCAAGCGGAAAATCGCCGTCATCGGCCTGACCGATGGGACCTATACCCGTACCTACACGATCCCTGGCCGCCGGACAGCCAGCGCTCCGGAGATCACGGCCGCCGCCCTGGGCACCATTCTGAGTGGTCGCCACCTGCAGCGGCCCCCCTGGGCCATCCTGCTGGAAGCCGCGACCCTGCTCTATTTTCTATTTTTTCTGCTGATCGTCATCCCGCGGGTCCGGCTACGAATCGGCGGGGTGATTCTGATCGTCTTCCTTGCCACCTGGTGGGGCGCGGCTGGTGTTTTATTATCGCAATCCGGTTATTGGCTCTGGTTTTTTCCGCCCCTGCTGCTTTGCCTCGTGGGTTACAGCCTTGCGGCGACTCGCCAGATCGCACGGCGTCTCAAGAGCGAAAACCTCGAGCTCAACCGCTCATTGGGGCTCTCCTTTCAGACGCAGGGGATGCTGGACATGGCCCTGGACAAATTTCTCAAATGTCCGGTGGAAGATAAGACCGTCCGGGATCTGCTCTACAATCTGGCCCTGGACTTTGAACGCAAACGCATGGGGGACAAGGCCCTGGCCGTTTATGAGCACATCCTCAAGGCCGGCCGCTTCAAGGATGTCAAACGGCGGATCAAGAAACTGCGGGAGCACGAAAAGGCCGCCGTCCTGCCGGACGGCGCCAATGGGGCCGGCGCCACGCTGCGTCTGACCAACACCGACACCCTGCCCACCTTCGGCCGCTATGAAATTCTGAAGGAGCTTGGTCAGGGCGCCATGGGCACCGTCTACTTGGGCCGGGATCCCAAGATCAACCGCCAGGTGGCCATCAAAACCCTCCAGTACGGCAGCGTGCCGGCCGAGGAACTTGCCGAGGTCAAGGCGCGCTTTTTCCGTGAAGCCGAGGCGGCCGGAAAGCTTTCGCACCCCAACATCGTCACGGTGTTCGATATCGGCGAAGAACACGATATCGCCTACATGGCCATGGAACTGCTGGAAGGTTCCGAACTGACACCCTTCTGTCGACTGGGCCAGCTCCTGCCCGTGGGCGAGGTAATCGAAATTATGGCCGCGGTGGCCGACGCCTTGGCCTACGCGCATCAACAGGGTGTCGTTCATCGCGATATCAAGCCGGCCAATATCATGCGTCTGGAGAATGGCACGATCAGGGTCACCGATTTCGGCATTGCCCGCGTGATCGACAAGACCAAGACGAAAACCGGCATCGTCATGGGCACCCCATCCTACATGTCACCGGAGCAGGTGGCCGGCAAAAAGGTGGACGGCCGCTCCGACCTGTTCTCCCTGGGAATCGTCTTCTACGAGATGCTCACCGGGCAGAAACCGTTTGAAGGCGAAACCATCGCCGCCCTGATGTATGCTATCGCCAAGTCCCCCTTTAAACCCCTGGCCGAAGTGGTGCCGGATCTGCCGCCTTGCTGCATTGAAGTTGTCGGTAAGATGCTCAACAAGGGCGTGTCGCGCCGCTACAAATCGGCCCAGCAGGCCCTGGAAGCCATTCACCAATGCCAGAATGGCGCACCATAGCGTCGAGGTTGCGAACCAGGGTGGCGTCCTGGATCACGCCGCCCCAAAACCGATTGAAACCCGGAGGGAATTCAGCATGCTGGAAATAACCGTCGAACTTAAAAACACGATTCTGGACACCTACAAGATCGAGAAGTCTGAAATCACCATCGGCCGCAACAGCGCCAACGACATCACGATCGACAATCTGGCGGTCTCCGACCGGCATGCCCGGATCTACCAGTCCAAGGGGGCCTATGTCATGGAAGACCTCGACAGCACCAATGGCACGATCGTCAATGGCCGCAAGATCAAGCAGATCACCTTGCGCGGCGGCCTGCAGGTGGAGATCGGCAAGCATATCCTGCTCATCGAGATGCCCGATGCCAAGGATCCCAGTTCGAATTTCGACCGCACAATGAAAATTTAACAGGGCGCCTTTCGACCGCCGGCGTGGGAACCATCCGTCCGATACCGAAGCGGGCTTCACTCCCACACCCGGAAACCGGCATGCCGGCCGGCTCAGCCCTCGGCAAGGATCGGCGATCGGAACCGCAAAAAACAAGAGGACCTGGCTGCACCGCGTTTTCTACGGCAGGCACTGACGCCGCGACCGGATGTGAAATCGAGGGCCGCTGAGGCATCGCGGTCAGGCGGCATATCCTGGCGTTGCATTGCCGGGGGGCCTAAACAACATGGTGCGGAAGCGTTCGAACGTCACTGGCCATTTGACAGCGCCGGGGGTTCCCGGTTACGGCGGGGTCGTCTTTCGATTCGTTGCCACCGGATCGGCGGCCAAGGTAAAGCGCCACTCACAGAATTGGTCTTCCGGATGGGGATCGGGGGGGGCGAACAGGCACGCCACGCGGATGGAAGGATCGATCACGCCGGCGAAGCCCTCGAATTCACGCCGGTGCATCTCCTTGCAGTTGTACTCCCCCAGCCCGCGCTTCAGGCGGGCCACCTGGGTCGGGCAGGAGGGCACCCGCAGCGTGACCGCCTCGTCGGAAGCCTCGATCTGATAGCCCACCAGAATGCTCCAGGGAAACAGTCGCAGGGCCTGGACAAAACCTTTTAGGCCCCGCGCCGTGATGTTGAACCGCTTCACCAGATCCCGGGCCGCCATCCCCGAGACCCGCCCCCAGACATCCTCGTTGACCTGCTCGGCCGTATCCTGACCGAAGCGATCGGCAATCTCGATAAACCAGAAAGCGTCCACCACCCGGTAGTGCCACAGGAGGAAGCCTATGTATTCCCGCATCTGCCGGCGGTCCATGCTGTCAAAACATTCGAGGTCCATCGTGAGCCGTTACCCCATAATACCGCGCGCCCGGGCCAGGATCCGGGATACATTCGGAAGCGTAGCCTCCTCGCGCCGTCGATCGAAGGGAATCGTTTCAGCGGTGCATACACGCCCGAACCGGGCTTTGATGTCGGCCGCCATCAGAACCGCCGCTATCTCGCCTGAAAGCCCATAGCGCATGTAGTCTTCATCCACCACCACGACCCGGCCTGTCCGGCGAGCGGCCTCGCAGATGGCCTTCTCATCCAGGGGGGCCACACTCCGGAGATCGATGACCTGGGCCGCGATGCCGTCCGGGGCCAGTTTCTCCGCGGCCTGCAGACAGCGGTGAACCCCGACACCCACGCTGATAAGCACGAGGTCGTCGCCGTCGCGCAGCGAGGCGGCCTCGCCCAAGGGCAGTGGTTGCCAGAAGTCGGGCCCTTGGCCATGGGCACCGTCCGTGGGCACGTCGAAACTAACCGTATCCCGCCCGCCCCGGCCCAGGAATCCCAGCCAGTCTTCGGAGAGAAGTTTATGCTCCATGAAGAGGGTCGGTCCCTCGTCAGCCAGTGCGGTCAGCATCAAAGCCCCGGCATCGGCCGGATTCGAGGGTACCACCACGTTCAGTCCCGGTATGTGGCTGAACCAGCCCCAGAGGCTCTGGGCGTGCTGTCCACCGTCGCCATAGCCGCCCCCGCAGGGCGCCCTTACGACCAGGGGGGCCTTCCAGCGGCCGCCGGAAAAGGTTGTCAGTTTGGCAGCATGGTTAAGCAGCGCGTCCATGGCCACGCCTAAAAAATCCACCATATAGACTTCCACCACCGGTCGCAGACCGGCCATGGCGGCACTGACCGCAGCCCCGACAAAGGCCGCCTCGCTGATCGGCGTGGCCCTCACGCGGTCACGCCCAAAGCGCACAAAGAGATTGCGGCGCAGGGTGTGGACGTCCTCGCCCAGGATCACGATGCGGGCATCTTCGGCCATGGCCTGGGCCAGGGCGGCTTCAATGGCTTGATCAAAGGATATCGTCGGCACGGGGTACTTCCCGTCACGCCGCGTTTGTGGCGCGCGCCACCACGGCTTCGATTTCAGCTTTTACGGCGGCGGCAATCGCATCGAGCTGCCGGGGGTCTAATTTCATCTTCTTGCGGCATTTGGCCAGCGGATCGTGCCGTCCCCAGATCTCTTTCAGGGCGGTCCGGCCCACCAGGCGTGAAATCGTCGTCAGACTGCCGACGCGCTTGCCCACCGAGGCCCCCCGGCCGCGAACGGCGGCTTTCAATAGCGACGGGGCCATCTGCTTGAGCTGGTCGCCCGGTTGGCGGGCGATCTGAATGAGGGGATCCCCCAGAAAATGCCCTTCCGGATGCACGCATTCAAAATGCAGGAAGGAGGGGCCGTCGCCCCTGCGGGCACGGCGAAGCGCTTTGTCGGCCACACGCCAGACCGCCTCGACGTCCGCGCCGTCGGCGGCGAAATAGGCCAGACCAAAGCCCCGGGCGCGATCGGCCAGGCGCCCGCCGGTAACGGTATCGGAGGCCGTCGTAATGGCCAGGTTGTTGTCCTTGCAAACGAAAAGGACCGGCAGCTTCCAGACCGCCGCCAGGTTGAAGGCCTCCATGAGCATCCCCTGGTTGACGGCACCCTCGCCGAAAAACGCCAGACTGACCGTTCCGGGTCTCAACTGCTGGGCGGCCAGGCCAAAACCGGCGGCGGTCGGTCCGGCCGCCCCGACAATCCCCGAGGAAGCCGTCAGCTGTTCGGGGGCAAACAGGTGCATGTGCCCGCCCATACCACCGCAAAGCCCGTCCGGCGCTCCCATGAACTCCTTGAGCAGAGAATCGGGGGCAATGCCGCGCATGAGCAGCGGAGGGGTGCCGCGATGATCGAGGGCCATGGCATCGCCGCGGCGCAGTTGCATGACGATGCCGGCACAGATGGCCTCCTCGCCCAGGCCCAGGTGCATCTCGCCGGGGATCCATCCGGCCTGCCACAGATCGCGGACCGCCTCCTCGAAAAGGCGGCTGCGCAGCATTTGCCGGTAGAGAAGCGGGAGGTCGGGCTTGGTGTGGGGCATCGACCGTATCTCCGGGCAAGAAGATTAGGTTGCGTGCGAAGCGATCCGGTAGACGGGCAGGGGTCAGCGTGGATCGATCCGATCGAAAAGCCCGCCGTAGAGAAAAGAGCGAGGGATCTCGCTCGCCAGGAAATCATGGGGAAACCCCAGCTCGATCTGACTGACCTTGTTCAGCCTTTCAATCTGGTCGTCCGCCAGGCTGAACGCCAGGCAGCCGCAGTTCTCATTGAACTGTTCGAGGGTGCGCGCGCCGACGATGGGTAAAACGCCGTCGCGCTGCCGCAACCAGTTGAGGGCCACCTGGGAAGGCGGCTTGCCGATCTCCTCGGCCACCCGATCGACTTCGCGGGCAATCGAATAAATCCGGTCGTCGATGTCTTTGAAGGGCGCCTGATCGAGCCGTCGTTTGTCCTGATGGCCGGCATCGCGGGTGTACTTACCGGTCAGCAGCCCGCTGCCCAGAGGCGACCAGGCCGTCACGCCCAGATCCAACGCCCGGGCCATGGGCAGCAATTCGCGCTCGGCGGTGCGTTCTACCAGGCTGTACTCCACCTGAATGGCCACAAACCGGCTCCAACCGCGCAATTGGGCCAGGGTGTCCGCCCGGGAAATGATCCAGGCGGGTGCATCTGAAATGCCCACGTAAAGGATTTTGCCGGCGCGCACGAGGTCATCGAATGCCCGCATCACCTCTTCGACCGGCGTCATGAAATCCCAGGCGTGCAGCCAGTAGAGGTCGATGTAGTCCAGTTGCATCCGCTTGAGGCTGGCCTCCAGGGATTGCACCATGTTCTTGCGATGGTTGCCGGCGGCGTTGGGGTCGCCCACCGGGGCGCTATTGCTGTACTTGGTGGCCAGCACGAAACGCTCCCGGTTGCCGGCGACAAACTCGCCGACCAGCTTTTCGCTCGTGCCGTCCGTATAGATATCGGCGGTGTCGATAAAATTCCCGCCGGCTTCAGCATAGGCGTCGAATATGCGCCGGCTTTCCTGGGCGGAGGCGCCCCACCCCCGATCGTCACCAAAAGTCATGGCGCCCAGGCTGAGTTCTGAAACACGCAATCCGCTGTGGCCCAATAGTTTGTAGCGCATTCCGCCCTCCTGTTTTCGGATTCGGTGGTTAGGGGTTTGCCGTTGGTCTCTGAACGGTTCGATCGCAAGTCGACCGGCAGCGGCGGTTCGGGGTTGGCACCCACCCAGCCGGTGTGCCTGTACAAAAATGTAGTTTACCCACGACCGGAGGTCAAGCCCCGAAGATCCGGCCGCCGGACCGTCGGGGTTGAAAAACGTGGTGACCATCGTTGCTCACGGAAGAAGTCGCCCGTGCTGGAGGGCGAAACGGTACGCGCCGGTGAAGAGCCGGCAACCGTTTGGTATGTGGCTCCAGCGGCCGATCGGCCGCCGGGAGGAATGTCAAGGATGCGCCGGGCGTGCTCAACGGCGGATGTAGGAAGAAAACTCCTGGTAGACGCTTTCGATCGGTATGGCGAAGCCGACCCCCTCGACCGATTGATGCACGACCTTCTGCGTGTTGACCCCGATGATCTGCCCGCTGTCGGTCACAAGGGGACCGCCGCTGTTGCCTGGATTGATCTGGGCATTCGTCTGGATTAAACCGTTGCGATACCCCGAAAAAACACCGGAGGTGACGGTGTGTCCCATATTCAAGGAATTGCCGATGGCATACAGCGGCTGTCCGTGGGCCAGCCGTAAATCGCTCCCTTTGGGAATCACCGGCGTCTTATAGCCTGAGACTTTTAGGAGGGCCAGATCCAGCGTTTCGCTGACCGCAACTTTATAGGCCTTCAGACGCGACTGATCCGCCAAAACGATCTCGAAACCCTCCTGGGCCAGATTCTCGAAGCGCTGTTCCCTGTACTGATTATAGCTTGCCTGGTACTGGGCCAAACGTTGCGCATAGTCCACTTTCCGATTCCGCAGGGATTGACGCGTTTGGTCGATATAGCGGCGCCATTTCTGGTACTCGGCGGCCGCCATCCCGGAGCGCGCCTGGGCCAGCTGCCTCTCGTTCTCCCGAACCTGGCGGGTCTCCAGTTCGATCACGTTCCGGCGCATATCGAGATCCTTTTTCATCCGCTCCAAAATCTCGCCATTTTTCTCGACAGCGTCCGAGTTGTCGATAACGTGCCGATTGGTAACGATATAGCCGTCGGGCGATACAAAAAAACCTGAACCCGAACCGGTCGCGCGCGTGATGGAGACCGTGGCATTACGGGCCACTTCGATCTGGTTCTGCGGCGGCATCTTGTGCGCCAGCTGTTTGTCCAGATCGTTTCCGAACTTGGCCTTCTCCCCGGCAGTTGCATGATCTTCGGCGCTTTCCGTGCTTGTGTCGGTGGCCTGGTCGGGTGTATCCGTGAAATGCCAGACCCCGTTGGCATCTTTGTATTTGTGAACGCCGGCCAGCGCATGATCCCCTGCGACCAAGGCCAGCGCCAGCAGCAGAAAGACAA
>JASJCD010000183.1 GCA_030066135.1 Desulfobacterales bacterium
AGACCACCCTGGCGGCCCTGTTGTCTTCCGATATGAGCGAAGGCGATGTGGCGGCCAAACTCAATGAATGGAATGCGCTGCAGTACGAGCGTGTGGGACTCAACCTGCGGCCCGAACTGGTGGCCCTGAAAGACGCCGGCGGCGATGCCGCCGCCTTTGCCGCCCGGGCCAAACAGATCGCCGAAACTTCCGAGTTCAACCTGATCCTGATGAGCGACAATGCGGACGTCATGAAGGCTGGTGTGGAAGCTTGCGCCTTCAAACGCCCCCTGATCTACGCGGCCACCGAGGCGACCGTGGACGCCTATGGTGAGCTGGCCAAGGCCAACGACCTGCCGCTGGCGGTCAAAGCGGACTCGGTGGAAGCCCTCGTGCCCCTGACAACCAAGTTGACCGAAATGGGTCTCAAGGACCTGGTCCTGGATTCCGGGTCACGCGATGTACGCCAGTCGCTGGACGACATGGTGGCCATCCGCCGCGCGGCCCTGAAGGACCTCAAACGCGAGGTGGGTTTCCCCACCATCACCTTCCCCTGCGAAATGGCCTCCAACCTGGACATGGAAACGCTGATCGCCGGCCAGTTCATCGCCAAGTACGGCAGTATCGCGGTGCTCTCCGACTTCCGCGGGGAAAGCCTGTTCCCCTTGTTGCTCGAACGCCTGAATATCTACACCGACCCGCAGCGGCCCATGACGGTGACCGAGGGCATCTTCGAGATCAACAACCCCGACGAGAACTCCCCTGTCATGGTGACCACCAACTTTGCCCTGACCTACTTCATCGTTTCGGGCGAAATCGAGGCCAGCAAAGTGCCGGCCTGGCTGCTGATCAAGGACGCGGAAGGCCTTTCCGTCCTGACGGCCTGGGCGGCAGGCAAGTTCGCCGGTGACGATGTGGGCATGTTTGTCAAGAAGTGCGGTATTGCGGACAAGATCAAGCATCAGGAACTGATCATTCCGGGCTATGCCGCGGCCATCGCCGGTGACGTGGAAGAAGAGCTTCCCGGCTGGACCATTACGGTCGGTCCGCGGGAAGCGGCGCATATTCCGGGCTTCCTTCGCGGGAAATAGATTAAATAATTCCGGCGATGCACGGTTGGGCATGATCGGGGCGGCCGCGGGCCGACCGATCATGCCGATGACGATGCGGACCGGGAATGACGAAACAAGGAGAGGGAGGTTCTATGTTACTCATCGGTGAAAGCTTGAACGTTATTTCGACCAAAATCGGCAGGGCCTTCAAGGAGCGGGATCCCAAGCCCATTCAGGAGGAGGCCCTGTTCCAACGTGAAAAAGGCATGGATTTCATCGACATCAACCTGGGGCCGGCCAAGAAAGAGGGTGCCGAGTTGATGCCCTGGGTGGTGCAGACGGTTCAGGAAGTGGTGGATGACGTGCCCCTGGCGCTGGATACTTCCAATATCGATGCCATCGAAGCGTCCCTTAAGGTTATCAAGCCCGTTGCCAGCGGCATGTCGCACATCGTCAATTCGATCATGGTGCGCCCCGAGCGCTACGAGCGCATGGTACCCTTGACCGCCGACGCCGGCGCCGATTTCATTGCCCTGATGTGGGGGCCGGAAGGTCTGCCGCGGGATGAGAACGAGCGCGCCGCCCTGTGTGTCGAGCTGCTCTATTTCGCCAACGAAGCCGGTATTCCCAACGAGAAGATCTGGGTGGACGGCATCGTGACCCCGGTCAATATCCAACAGCCCCAGGCCATCAGCCTGATGGAATTCCAGAAAATGCTGCCGGACATGTCCCCGGGCGCCCGCAGCACATGCGGCTTGTCCAATATTTCCAACGGACCGCCGGATCACCTGCGCCCCATCCTGAACCAAACCTATATGGTCATGCTGGAAAAGTGCGGGATGGAATCCGTGATCGCCGATCCGCTGGACGACCAGCTGATCGCCATCGCCAAAGGTCAGCGCCAGGATATCGTCGACCTGATCTACGGCATGCTCGACGGTGTGGAACCGGACGTGGGCTCCCTGTCCAAGGAGATGCTCGACTACAAGAAAACAGTGGATGTCATCATGGGCAAGACCCTCTATTCCGACTCCTGGCTGGAGGTTTAATCCACGCCTTTCAGGACTGGAAACCAAAAGCCCTTCCTGCGGGAAGGGCTTTTTTTATCTGAATTCGGCCTCATCATATGTACATGCCGGCATAGGCTCGCCTTGCAAATGCATGCACGCTGTGGTAATCCGATCCTGCGGAATTGGTTTGTTTTAAATAGAAATATCAATGTGTTGTAAATAATTTAGGCCGCTGCTTCTCAAACTGCGGTTATTGTCAAACGGCTGCGAGGGCCGCTCCGGTCCGGGGCAGGCATCCCTTGCAGCGTTCGGTGTTCAACGCCGGCGGGCTTCGTCTTTCGGCGTGGCCTGGAGGAAGGCCATGATCCGCTCCAAAGCGCTTGAAGTCAATATTGCCGATCATCACGTCGAGGTGGAAATCGACAGCCGTTTCGAGGTGCTGCAGCGCGTCATGGCCCCTTACTTCGGCCTGCAGGAAGGCCTGACCATCTTTCTCAAGGAGCTGTCGCACCCTTACAAGAACTGGCATTTCATCGTCAAGGAAGCGCGGGTCTATTCCCTGGACTATTTCCATCTGCTCAAAACCCACGACGACGGCCCGGATGCCGCCTGGCTCTTTGTGGACATCTATTTGCGGGCGATCGAAGCCACGGCAAGCGAAGAGGTGCGCGCCGACGCCGCCGACAACCTTCTTCTGTTCCTGCTCAAAATCCTCAAGGACGCCGGCAATACGATCGAACGTTTTGTACCGCCGCTGGACAGGGCCTTCCAGCGCCTGGGACGTTACGACCGTCGGACCTTTACGCTCTTTCTAAAAAGCTATTATCAGCCCGACCGCCTGGGAGAGGCGGTGCGGGCGTATACCGACGGTTATGCGGAGCGATTCGAACATTTAAATCGACTTCTGATCCGTTTCTACCAATCGACTTATGACTACTGGATGAGCGAGGAGGACCCCCAGCAGTGGTTCGAGCAGGAAGCGGGTGAATTCAAGCCCGAGGTTCCGCTGGAATCGATCTTCGAAGCCATCGCGCACGTCACCTTGAAGCAGTATGCCCGGCGTCTGGACGAAATCATGCAGGGCGAAAATCTGCAGGCGGCGGAAGTCCTCAATGCCCTTTTAGAACTTCCCGGGTTCAACCAGATCGTCAACCGCCATCGGGAGATCCCCGGACAACTGCTGGCCCTCGACCAGGCCGGTGGTCGCGGCAATCTTTACCGCCTGCTGTTTCTTTTCTACCAGATGAACCTTTCGGGCCTGTCGATCATCCATGAAGAAGCCCTGCGGGACATCAACCGCACCCTTGCCTGGATCATCGAGAATGAAAAGCCCTGGAACATCCGCAAGCTGATCGACAAAACGTTTTCGATCCTCAAAGCCCGCGCCTCGGTCTTTCCGACCACCGCCTTGAACTGCGTGCTCAATATGGGCAAAGGGGTCTATCATACGCAGGATATCGATTTTATCAATTTCTTCATCGACCGGGTGATTGAACTCGGCTTCCAGGCGCCCAACATCGGCGGCGTCGGCAATGACTGGCAGATCAAGGTCAACACGGCCCACCTGCAGAACATCCGCACCTGGATGGAACTGATCGAACTCAGCCCCAAACATTCGACGCGTCTGATGTCCTATCTGATCATCCACATCTCGCTGTGCGGCGTATTCATCAAAGACACCGATCTTTTCCCGCGGGACATCACCCGGTTTCTGAACAGCGGGGTCGAACCGGTCTACAATATCGCCAAACAACTGGCCCGGCTGTTTCCCGTGTATTTCAACGATATCGGAGCCGAGGGGCGCTTGCGGGATATCTCCACCCAGTTGGATGAGATCAACCATCGCAAGGATGTGCTGCTACATTTTCTGCGCAAACAGTGTCATGTCGAGAGCAGCAATCGAATCATCAATTTCATGGAATCCGTTCTGCATTACTGGCAGACCCGCGAAATCGATTCTCTGCTGACCTATCTGCCCCCCAATATTTTCAGCCAGATCAAGCCGCAGGGGCCTTATATCGACGGCGTCCATGCGGTCATGCAGCGCCTGCGGCAGGAGCGCCTGGACAGTCTGGATGCCTTGCTGCACCTTGCCGACGATGCGCTTGATAAAAAACTGAATACATTTACCGACCTGCCGGCAGTTGACCGCCAGCGGGTCCTGCTGGCCGTGCGGCTCTACAAACTGTTAAACCAGAAATACAAAATCGGATTTACCGAGCTGGCCGAATATATCGGCCAGCTGAAAACCGATGGGGTCCCGGGCCTGGATGAGCTGGAAGCGATCCTGGAAGAGCCCCAGGACCACGGGAAACTGAAGAAACTGCTGGCGTTCGAAGAAAAGCTCAAGGGGATCGTCCTGGCCTCCGAAGTCTTCGAGATCCGGGAAGACATCTATAAAAAACGTCATTTCACGATCGATATCCCCTCGATGTACGGCAGCTACCATGAAATGAAGTTCAATGCCTTGGGCCTGAGCTTCCGTCTCGAGGCGCTGACCAATGTGCTGCTCGAAAAACTGATTCATCGCATCGACCTTAACCTGATCACGCGCGCCACCTTCTACCATATTTATGATCTCCTGCTGCTGTTCAACCGGGCCCTCAGGCTGGACGGCATTTCTTCCAAAGAATTCGAACGCCAGCTGGAGATGCTGTCACACGCTCTGGAGGCCCGCGGCTTCACGTTTACCCAGTATCTGGACATCTTCAAAGGATTTGCCCGGGCGGTGAAGAATATCATCAGCGACTATTTCCATAATATCCACGAGGAAAACCTGAATCGCATCATCGCGCGGACACCCCCCGAGCATCTGCTGCCCAAATACCAGCCGGCCGAAGATGAGCCGCACGACGAGCGTATGCTTCACCGCCTCTCGGAGATTTTCTTCCGGGATCTGATTTCACTTGCGCTGGGATTGCGACAGCTGGACCTGTTTCTGAGCCGTATTCTGAACACGCTGTTCCACCAGTCGGCCCAGATCCCCAAAAACAGCCTGCACAGCCTGCTGAACTACGATCCCCAGCGCGCGATGACCTCGCTGGTGGCGCCCAACCCCAAAGTGGACGGCATTATTTTTCTGGGCAACAAGGGCTTGAACATGATGAAGCTGAAAAGCTTCGGGTTCCCTGTTCCACCCGGCTTCATCGTTACCACCGAAGTTTTTCGATGCCGTGAAGTGATCGAGTCCTACGGGGCCGCGGAAGAGAATTTCCGGGACCAGATCGCCCAGAATATCGGGATCCTCGAAAAATATACCGGCAAACAGTTCGGTGATCCACGCAACCCGCTGATGCTCTCGGTGCGCAGCGGTTCATCCATATCCCAACCGGGCATGATGGACACCTTTCTGGACGTGGGCATGAACGAAGCCATTGCCGAAGGTCTGGGCACCCAGGTGGACAACGCCTGGTTCGCCTGGGACAATTATCGGCGTTTTCTGCAGTGCTGGGGCATGTCATTCGACCTTGAGCGCAACGATTTCGATGCCATCATCAGCGACTTCAAGCTGCGCTATGGGATTCCACTGAAACGGGGCTTTACCGGGGAGCAGATGAAACAGGTCGCCCTGACCTACAAGGAAATGGTGCGTTCGGCGGGCATCGAGGTGCCGGAAGACCCCTTTGAACAGCTGGTATTAACCATCATGCGGGTGCTGGAGTCCTGGGAATCGGCCAAGGCTAAAACCTACCGCAAGATCATGGGAATTTCGGATGACTGGGGAACCGCCGTTACGATCCAGCAGATGGTTTTCGGCAATATTTCGCAACACTCCGGATCCGGTGTGATATTCACTCACAATCCCCGCTGGTCGGGCGACACCCTCAGATTGTGGGGCGATTTTACGATTGAGAACCAGGGGGAAGACGTGGTGTCGGGCCTGGTGACGACCCTGCCCATTTCGGTGATTCAGCAGGAAACCGAAATGCGTGACACGGACATCACCCTGGAAACCCATTTCCCGGAGATTTATGCCACCCTCAAACGTTTTGCGCAGGATATCGTCTATCATCGCGGCTGGAGTCCCCAGGAGATGGAATTCACCTTCGAAGGCGCGGCGCGTACCGATCTCTACCTGCTCCAGAGCCGCAACATGGCGATTCGGGAACGGAAAAAATACATGACCTTCGACCACGAGGATCTGGTCGACCGCACCCCCATCGGCCATGGCATCGGGGTGAGCGGCGGGGCCATGAACGGTCGTCTTGTATTTACGCTCGATGAGATCGATCGCTGGCGCAGTCAGGAGCCGGACACGGCCCTTATCCTGGCGCGGGCCGATACGGTGCCGGACGATATTCGCGAGATCTACGCGGCCGACGGCCTGTTGACCGCCCGGGGCGGGCTGACTTCGCATGCGGCTGTCGTGGCCCATCGCCTCGGACGTACCGGTGTCGTAGGCTGCGGGGAACTGGTGTGCAACGAAAAAGAGAAAACCTGCCGATTCAACGACGTCGTCGTTGAATCGGGCGAGTTCATCAGTATCGACGGACAGGAGGGCTCGGTATTCAGCGGCAGTGTCAAAGTGAAAGAGGGTTGATCCGCCAGCAGGTCATGGTGGAAAGGGAGCGCATCCGCAGGGCAATCGCAACAGGGGAGAGAATTCATGCAAAACCAGGCAATGCAGGGCCTTGGTAAAACACTTGGGGTCAATGGGCTGGGCCGCATTGGCAAGCTTACGGTCTGGCATCACATTGCCCGCAAGTACTTTCAGGAGATCGTGGTCAGCATCGGTCGTGAGGCCGGGCAATCCATGGCGGACATTGCCCATTATATCGAACGGGATTCATCCTACGGGATGCTGCACAATTATCTCTACGGTCACCAGGCGGAACCAGTCATCACGGCCGTGGACGAGACGCAAAACACGCTGACCGTTGATGGCATTACCGTTCGCGTTCTCCGGCAGCACCGCAATCCCGCCGAGATCGCGTGGCGGGACCACAATGTCACCCTGGTGGTTGACACCACGGGGCGATTTCTGGATCCTACCCTGCCCGGCGATCATCCCGCGGGCACCCTGCGCGGTCATCTCGACGCCGGGGCTGAGAAGGTAATCGCCTCGGCGCCTTTCAAAATCAAAGACAAGGGGCAGGCCATGCCCGAGGATGCCATTACGACCGTGATGGGCATCAATGCCAATGACTATGATCCCCGCCGCCACCGGCTGATTTCCAACGCTTCCTGCACCACCACCTGCCTGGCGCATATGGTGAAACCGCTGCTAAACCATTTCGGCCCCAAGCGGATTCTGTCGGCGTCCATGGCCACGGTGCACGCCGCCACCGGTTCTCAGGCCGTGCTGGACCGTCTTCCCAAGTCGGGGGTCAAGGACCTGCGCAAGAACCGCAGCATCATGAACAACATCATTCTCACCACGACCGGCGCCGCCAATGCCCTGAGGCTGGTCATACCGGAGATGGAAGAGATCGGGTTTATCGCTGAATCGGTGCGCATCCCCACCGCGACGGGCTCCCTGATCATTCTCGTTCTCGATCTGCAGGAGGAAATAGAAGGTGATCCCATTCGCCGCGACGTGATCAACCGCATCTACCAGCAGGCGGCCGAACTGGATCCCGATGGCTATCTGCATTTTACCGAGAAGCAAAATGTCTCGGGCGATATCATCGGTCTGCCGCGTGCCGCCACCATCATTGAGGGGCACGAAACCCACACCCGCACGGCCGAGGTCACGCTGGATCTGGGCCGTATTCCCGGCTTGCCGGAAGGTGTACGTGAAGCACTCAAGGATCGTGTCTACCGGATTCCCATCACGCAGGCGGTTATCTACGGATGGTACGACAATGAAATGGGCAGCTACGTCAATATGCTCGGCGACCGCACGGCGACTGTGGCTGAGGATATGGCCTGACAGATCTTTTAGCCGCCCGCGTCTGCAAACGGGCGGCGTGCAGGCTTATTTGCATGACGCCCCTGCCAGGGCCCGGCTCACGATGCACCGCATGATCAACATACCCGATGCGCAATCCCCCAGCGCGGGGACTCACCCCTCGTATTAATAATGGACACGGAATCCAGCAGAGCGGCGAACGCCGCCAGGGGGCCTTAGATTATTTCTGAGATTGGTTAGAGTTCTGATCTGAACCCTCTATCTCTTGTGGAGGACCCGGAGAGGTCCTACCGATCTGGTGTTGTTTACTGTTACTTTTCTTAGGCGCCTAAGAAAAGTAACCAAAAGAAGGCGCCCGTGCCCCGCGTATCCTGCGCGTCGCCAAACCCGACGTTGAAGCGGCGTCTCATGCCGCCATGCAGCGTTGACCAATTCGCTCGGGTGCTCACAATCAGACGATTGCTGCGCGCCTCGCTTAATTGGGGGCCTTGCCTGACAGCATGATGCTTGCTTCATCGCCTGGT
>JASJCD010000184.1 GCA_030066135.1 Desulfobacterales bacterium
TTTGGCAGCATTCGCCGCAACGGCGGCAGGTTTGGACTTTTTCTTCGGGTGCTTTTATGTTTTCCATCGTGCGTTTGGTTCTATACCCGCTTCGTTACAACGCTGTGCCTCTGTTAGCGCTGCCCGGTTTTCATTGATGATTTCTCTAAAATCATATGAGCAGACCTTTGAAATTCCCATTTTTTCCATTGTTCATTTTCTTCCACGTGGAAGAAAACGAACCAAAAGAAGACGCCCATGCCCCGCGTATCCTGCGCGTCGCCAAACCGAACAATACGCGGCGCCTCATGCTGCCATGCAGCGTTGCTCAATTCGCTCGCGTGCTCACAATCTGACGATTGCTGCGCGCCTCGCATCATTGGGGCGCCTTGCCTGACAGCATGATGCTGTGCGTATCGTCCGGTTTATATGAGCGGTTTTGACAGAAACTCGCTGGCGCTCAAACAGGCCGACGCGCTTTTCCCGTCAGCATCGCCGATGCTCGACGCGGGACAAAGGGATTTAGACCTGCACAGGGATAAAAAATAACGGCCATCATTTTTGACTGCATGTCTAAGGTTCAAAATGCCCGAGACAAACCCTATTGCATATTAAGCCTGCAATTTAAGTGCTTGGCGGTTTCGTAAAGGTTCGAGAAACGGTCGCTGCTACCCAAAAAATGAGGCGTACGTGCGGAACGCGCAATGACGAGGGATACGCGTAACGCCCATATCGGGCCTTTAGCGAAACCATCCGAAATAAAACGGGGGCCGAAAATATGGCCCCCGTTCGCGTTTAAGGTATGGCCCTACGGGCGATCAGGCGTCCTTTTTGATGCCGGCGCGGCCGTCGTCGCAGGGCTCGTCGGCGCCACTGTGCTCAGCTGTGCCCGAGAGGGTGCAGACCGGGTCGCCTTCTACTTCCGCGGCAGCGACATCTTTGGCTTCCACCTCCTGGGGGGTGAAATCCAGGTCGGCTTTGCGCTTCAGTGCCAGGTAGCGCTCGTTGTATTGTTTTTCCAGCTCGACGGTCAGGCGCTTGGCCTCCTCGGGGAAGGACTTCTGGAGGGTGGCGAAGCGGATCTCGCCGGAGAGGAACTCCTGGAGTTTGCCGTTGGGTTCCTTGCATTCCAGGACGAAGGGATTCTTGCCCTCTTCCTTGAGCTGGGGGTTGTAGCGGTAAAGCGGCCAGTAGCCGCATTCGACCGCCAGTTTGGTTTCCTCCTGGCTCTTGCCCATGCCCTTTATGATGCCGTGGCTGATGCAGGGCGAATAGGCCAGAATCAGGGAGGGGCCGTCATAGGCTTCGGCTTCGACAATGGCTTTCAGCGTCTGCTGCTTGTTGGCCCCCATGCCGATGCTGGCCACGTAGACATAGCCGTAGGTCATGGCCATGCCGCCCATGTCCTTCTTGGCGGTCTTCTTGCCCGAGGCGGCGAACTGGGCCACGGCCCCGGTGGGCGTGGCTTTGGAGGACTGCCCGCCGGTGTTGGAATAGACCTCGGTGTCGTAGACCATGACGTTGACGTCCTCGCCCGAGGCCAGCACGTGGTCCACGCCGCCGTAGGCGATGTCGTAGGCCGCCCCGTCGCCCAGGAAGACCCAGTAGGATTTCTTGGTGAAGAGCTTTTCCATGCTGAGGATCTCGGCCAGGATGGGGTCATCCTTGTGGGCCGGCAACAATTTCTTGAGCTGGTCACCGTATTGGCGCGAACCTGCGGCATCCTTCATGTTGTCCAGCCAACCCTGGAGTGCTTCTTTGACGTCCGCCGGCGCCCCGTTGGCGATGGCCTCGGTGGCCAGGTCCGCCAGCTTGCGGCGCTGCTGCATGGCGCCCAGGAACATGCCGTAGGTGAATTCGGCCGGGTCCTCGAACAGGGAGTTACCCCAGGTGGGGCCGAAACCGTCTTTGTCCACGCAGTAGGGCACGCTGGGGGCCGAGCCGCCCCAGATGGACGAACAACCGGTGGCGTTGCCGATGATCATGCGCTCGCCGAACAACTGCGTGATGAGTTTGGCATAGGGCGTTTCGCCACATCCCGAGCAGGCGCCCGAGAACTCGAGCAGGGGCTGGTAGAACTGGCTGCCCTTGATCGTGTTGCGCTTGGCCAGGTCGTCGCGCACCGGCAGGCTCACGGCATACTTGTGCCGTTCCACCTCGTCCATCTGGTCTTCGAGGGGCTTCATCACCAGGGCCGGTTTCTTGGCCGGGCAGATGTCGGCGCAGCTGCCGCAGCCCATGCAGTCCAGCGCGTTGACCTGGATCCGGAACTGGTAGCCCTTGTCCTTGAACTCCTTGCCCAGCGCCTTCTTGGCCTCGAAGCCTGCGGGCGCCTGGGCCATTTCCTCCTCTGTCACCAGGTACGGGCGGATGGCCGCGTGCGGGCAGACCAGGGAACACTGGTTGCACTGGATGCAGTTGTCCATCACCCACTCGGGCACCATGATGGCCACCCCGCGTTTTTCGTACTGGGTGGTGGCCACCGGAAAGATGCCGTCGGGCGTAAAGGCGCTCACCGGCAGCTTGTCGCCCTGCTGGGCCAGGATGGGGCGCATGACGTTCTTGATGAATTCCGGGGCGTCTTCCTCGGCCGCGCCGGCGCCGGCAGCCTGGGCCCAGCTGTCCGGGTAGTTGACTTCAACCAGGTTCTCGAGGCTGTGGTCCACGGCATCCCAGTTCATCTTGACGATGTTTTCGCCCTTCCGGCCGAACATCTTCTTGATCTGATCCTTGAGGTAACCCACGGCCTCGTCCACCGGGATCACGTTGGCCAGTTTGAAGAAGGCCGTCTGCATGACCATGTTGATGCGGCCGCCCAGGCCCACCTGGCCGGCGATCTTGACGGCGTCGATGGTGAAGAACTTGAGCTTTTTCTCGGCGATCGTACGCCGCATGGATGCCGGCAGTTCGTTTTCGAGTTCATCCAGGGTCCAGTGCGTGTTGAGCACGAAGGTGCCGCCCGGCTTGATACCCTCCAGCAGATCATAGAGGTTGACATAGCTGGCTTTGTGGCAGGCAACATAGTCGGCCGCGTCCACCAGGTAGGTGGACTTGATCGGCTTCTGGCCGAAACGCAGGTGGGAGATGGTGATCCCGCCGGACTTCTTGGAGTCGTAGGAGAAGTACGCCTGGGCGTACATGTCGGTGTGATCGCCGATGATCTTGATGGCGCTCTTGTTGGCGCCCACGGTCCCGTCGGCGCCCAGCCCCCAGAACTTGCAGGCCACGGTGCCCTCGGGGGCCACCTCGAAACCGGACTCCACCTCGAGGGAGGTGTTGGTGACGTCGTCGGTGATACCCACGGTGAAGTGGTTCTTGGGCGTGGCCGCGGCCATGTTGTCGTAGACGGCCTTGGCCATGCCGGGATTGAACTCTTTGGATCCCAGTCCGTAGCGTCCACCCAGGATCTTGGGGGTTTCACCCTTTTCCATGTAGGCCGTGCACACATCCAGGTAGAGCGGGTCGCCCAGGGCGCCCGGCTCCTTGGTGCGGTCGAGCACCGTGATGGTCTTGGCCGTCGCCGGCATGACGTCGAACATGTACTCGGGGGCAAAGGGGCGATAGAGACGCACCTTGACCAGACCGACCTTCTGGCCATTGTTGTTCAGGTACTCCACCACCTCTTCAAGGGTTTCGCAGGAGGAGCACATGGACATGACCACGCGATCGGCCTCGGGGTGGCCCACGTAGTCGAAGGGCTTGTAGCTGCGGCCGGTGAGGTCGCTGACCTTTTGCATATAGTCGGCCACGATGCCCGCTGTTTTAAGATAGTAGGGGTTGGCCGCTTCCCGGCCCTGGAAGTAGATGTCCGGGTTCTGGGCCGTGCCGCGCAGTTCGGGGCGTTCGGGGTTGGCGCCCCGGGCCCGGAAGCAGGCCACCGCCTCCTGGTTGACCAGTTTGGCCATGTCTTCGTATTTGATGGCTTCGATCTTCTGGATCTCGTGGGAGGTGCGGAAGCCGTCGAAGAAGTGCAAAAAGGGCACGCTGGATTCGATGGCGGCCAGATGGGCCACCAGCCCCAGGTCCATGGCTTCCTGAACCGAGGCCGAGGCCAGCAGGGCAAAGCCGGTCTGGCGGACGGCCATGACATCCTGGTGGTCGCCGAAGATGGAAAGCGCATGGGCGGCCACGGCCCGGGCGGTGACATGGAAGACCGCCGGCAGCAATTCGCCGGACATCTTGTACATGTTGGGGATCATCAGGAGCAGCCCCTGGGAGGCCGTGAAAGTCGAGGTCAGCGCCCCACCGGCCAGCGAGCCGTGCACGGCGGCGGCGGCGCCTGCTTCGGACTGCAGCTGACGCACGGTCATGTTCTGCCCGAAGATATTTTTACGGTCGTTGGCGGCCCAGTCGTCGGCAATCTCGCCGATGGGCGACGAAGGCGTGATCGGATAGATGGTGGCCACGTCGCTCATGGCATACGCCACATGCGCAGCGGCCGTGTTCCCGTCGACGGTTTGCATTGTCTTTGCCATAGGTAACGCTCCTTTACGGTTTAAGTATTTGCTAAATCCCCAATTGGCGTGTGTTTACAGCGGATACGGTTGCGGTCAGTAAAAGATTTTCAATATTCAAATCCACTCTGTTTGTAAAGGATAAAAGCGCCGGTTTCGGCGGAAGAAGACGGCGTCCGCAGCGGACGCCGCCATACCGATTGGGTCAAGGGGATCTATTTCAGGTTTGCGGCCAGCGCTTCGGCGATATGCTTGACCTCGATCGCGTCGCCCTGTTGGACCGCACCGCCGCGCAGCTGCATGATGCAGCCCGGGCATTCGGTCAGCAGCCACTCGGCCTTGGTTTCGCGGATGTCGGCCAGTTTGCGGTCCAGGATCTGGGAGGATATCTGGGGGAATTTACTGGAATAGGTACCGCCAAAGCCGCAGCAGGTTTCTTCTTCGACGGCGGGCTGGAAGTCCAGCCCGGCCCCGCGGATCAGTGCCTGGGGCGCCTCCTTTTCACGCAGCCCGCGGCACAGATGGCAGGGGGCGTGGTAGGTGACCCGTGGTCCCGTCGTTTTGAACAGCGCGGTTTCGAGCCCCAGCACGCGGTGGGCGAACTGGCTGAAGCTGAGCACCTTGTCGGCAAAGCGCCGGGCGGCATCGCGCCACTGGGGGTCGTCTTCAAGCATCTGCGGATAGCCGTGCTTCAGGTGTGAGGCGCAGGAAGCGCACAGGGTGACGATGTGATCGGCCCCGACCTGCTCGAAGGCCCGTATGTTCTGGCGGGCCACGCTGCGGGCGGCGTCCTTTTCGCCCATCATCTGCACGGGCAGACCACAGCAGGACTGGTCTTCCGGAAAATCCAGGGCCACGGCCTGCGGCCCAAGAAGGGCGACCGCGGCTTCAAGTTGTTCCGGGTAGACAAAATCCTGCACACAGCCGGAAAAGAGCGCCACCCGGTGGGATGGGGCTGCGACGTGTGGCTTGAGCGTGGGCCAGCGGTCGCGGAAGGGCTGATCCGCAATGGCGGGCAGGGCCCGGAAATTGTGATCTTTGGCAAACATGAAGGGCAGGTGCCGCAGGTAGGGTGTGCCGCCGGTGATGGGTTTCTGGGATTTGCGGGCCGAGCGCAGCAGACCGTGGAAGAGCTTGCGGTTCTTCAGCACGACCTTTAGCAGCTGGCTGGACAGGGGATGCCCGGTTTCGTCCTGGATGCGGGCGTGGATCTCCTTGATGAGGCGCGGCAGGTCGATGCCGGCTGCGCAGACCGCCTTGCAGGCTCCGCAATTGATGCAGTTCTGCACGAGGTTTTTGGCCTTGTCGCGCCCATGGAAGAAATAGGTCAGGATCAGGCCGATGGCCCCGATATAGATGTGGCCATACTGGTGGCCGCCCACCATGCGGTAGACGGGACAAACGTTGGCGCAGGCCCCGCAGCGCACGCAGCGCAGCACCTGGCCGAATTCAGGATCACGGGCCAGCTGCCGGCGGCCGTTGTCGAGAAAGACGATGTGCATCTCCTTGCGGTTCTCGGGGGCCGCACCGCAGGCATTGGGCCCGGTGATCCAGGTGACATAGGAGGTGATCGTCTGTCCGGTGGCATTGCGCGGCAGGGCCTGGATTACCCTGAGTGCGTCGCGCAGGGTGGGCATGAGCTTGTCCAGGCCGATCAGGGCCACGTGCACCCGCGGCAGGGTGGTCACGAGCCGCGCATTGCCCTCGTTGGTGGTCAGGCCGATGGTGCCTGTGTCGGCGATGGCGAAATTGGCCCCGCTGATACCCATGTCGGCCTCGACGTATTTCTGGCGCAGTTCCCGCCGGGCGACTTTGACCAGGCGCTCGATCTCGCTGTCCTGCTTTTTGCCGGTGACGTCGGTAAACAGGTCGGCCACCTGGTGGCGGGAGAGGTGGATGGCAGGCATCACCATGTGCGAGGGGCCCTCATGCCGCAGCTGGATGATCCACTCGCCCAGATCGGTTTCGGTGACCTCGAGGCCCTCGTCCTCCAGGTGGTGGTTGAGCAGGGTTTCCTCGGCGGTCATGGACTTGGATTTTACGATCCGGCGGGTGCCGGTCTGCCGGGCGATGGCGGCGATCTTGCGGTTGGCGTCCTCGGCGGTTGCCGCCAGGTGGACGTGAATGCCGTTTTCCTCGGCCGTCTGTTTAAACTGGGCGTAGAGCTCATCCAGTCGTGCCAGGGACGCGTCCTTGGCCGCCGCGATTTCAGCCACCAGGGCGTCCACGTCGATGCCCTGAAAGGCGTTGGCCCGCCCTGTTCGGTAGGCCACGGCGAAATTGTCCATGGCTTGGCGCAGGAAATTATTGTCCAGTGCGCTCTTGACCTCCTGTTTGTACTGCTTCAGGTTGCGTGCCGTTTGCATCAGGCGTCCTCCATAATCAGGATGTGAAGTTCAAGCGGGCCGTGAACGCCCAATGCCAGAACGCGCTCGATATCCGCCGTGCGGCTGGCGCCCGTAATGAAGGCCATGTAATTCGGGGATTGCTGCATGCTGCCGCGGAGTTCTGCTTCAAGTGCATACGATGTTTCCCGCAGGCGCGAGCGGGGCAGGACCGCCACATGAATCTCGCTGATCATGGTGGCCAGACGAACCTGCTCACTGCTCGAATCGATGACCAGGGTACCGGTATCGGCAATGCCGAAATCCGCATAGGTAACCCCGATGTCGATGCCGGCCAGGTGGTCGCGAAGATCACGCGCGGTCAACTCGATCCCCTTGTCGGCACACAGGGTCGACAGGGCCGCGTGCTCTTCGGGCGGCAGCTCTGGGGCGGCCATCACCTTGGTCTGCTTGGTGTCGCACAGTGCTTCGGCCTCAGCGGAAAGATCGGCCTCGCAACCGGAGACGAGCAGTTGGCAGGCCTCCTTGCGGTCGCAGAGGTCCACCGCATAAGCAAAGGCGTCCTGGGGCGAAGCGACCCGGGCCACCGTCGCGGAGACGGCTTCGGCCTTGGTGACGAAAAGGTCGAGGGTGGGATCGGTTTGGTTCATGGGGTTGGCCTCCTCCTGGCGGTTTCAACACGGGGTCCGACCCGAAACGGTTCCAGACCGGTCCTGCAGGCTCTGCGCACCCGTCTGCGGTTCGCCTGGCGGCAGCGCTTTGCAGGTGTCTTGAGGTCGATTGCGGCAATCGCCTGCGGGACGCCGCTTATAAATGCGACCTGTCGCTGTCGGTATTCAGCCTTGCTGTGGGCACCGGTCGGCGCAAATAAATAAGGGATCATTGGTATGACCAATATTAATCTTATTGATTTTTTTTTGTCAACCCCCAAAGGGCGGCAATGGGAAAAAATTGATTAATGCTTTGTTTTTATTTAATTTAAATTGTTTCGTGACGCACAATTTAATCTGGAGGTTAAATCAGGGGTGGGATTAAAATTGGTAATACCAAATTTCGTGCAGGTCTTAACAGACGCAATACTGCGGCCAAGCAGGGAAGGGGCGTGCGGCCCTGGATAAGGTCCAGTCCCGTCCCATGGGGTTCGACTTTCAGGCGGTAGCTTTGTCTTGGCCGTTTGTTTTGCAGATCGGAAATCAGACGCCCGCCGAGGTTACCCGGCGGGCGGAGCGGAAAAAGAGGCCTTCGGGCTCAGAGCAGCCCCTCGAAAAAATCGTTTCCCTTGTCGTCGATCAGAATGAAGGCCGGAAAGTCCTTGACGGTGATCATGAAGATGGCTTCCATGCCCAGATCTTCGTATGCCACGACTTCGACATGGGTGATGCATTCCTTGCCCAGGCGTGCGGCCGGCCCGCCGATGGATCCCAGATAGAAGCCGCCGTACTGCTGGCAGGCGTCCAGGACCTGTTTCGACCGGTTGCCCTTGGCCAGCATGACCATCGAGCCGCCGCGGGCTTGAAAAATGGGCACGTAGGGGTCCATGCGGGCCGCCGTGGTGGGGCCGAATGAGCCTGAGGCGTAGCCTGGCGGCGTTTTGGCCGGTCCGGCATAATAGATGATGTGGTTTTTGATATATTCCGGCAGGTCCTCGCCGCGGTCCAGGCGCTCCTTGAGCTTGGCGTGGGCGATATCGCGGGCCACCACGATCTTGCCGGTCAGCAGCAGGGGCGTGGACACGGGATGCTG
>JASJCD010000185.1 GCA_030066135.1 Desulfobacterales bacterium
ATCAGCTGCCCGTTGTCTTCATCGGTGAGCACATACAGAAAGCCGTCCGGTCCCTGGCGCACGTCGCGCACGCGCGCGCCGAAACGCATCTCCCGCTGGCCGGTAATCCGGCCGGTGGCATCCAGTTCAATATGCCGCACCGACTGTTTGATCAGTGCGCCGGCGAACAGATCCCCCTTCCATTCCGGAAACTTGTCGCCCGTGTAGAGGGCCAACCCGCTGGGGGCAATGGCCGTCATCCAGACCAGCAGCGGATCAACCATCCCCGGCTGGCTCACGTTCGGCGAAATTTTGGAGCCGTCGAAATATTCGCGGCTGTAGGTCACCTCGGGCCAACCAAAGTTCTGGCCGGCTTGCGGCTGGTTGAGTTCGTCGCCCCCCAGCGCGCCGTGCTCCGTTACCCAGACCTTCTGGCGCAAGGGGTCGTAAACCAGCCCCTGAATGTTGCGATGGCCGTAACTAAAAATCTCGGGGCGCGCGCCCTCTCCAGCAGTGAAAGGGTTATCGGCCGGAATGGTACCGTCGGGGTTGATGCGTACGATGGTTCCCAGCGGATTGGCCAGGTTCTGGGCATGTTCGCGAATGAAGCGCCCCTGGAGCCTGACCGGCGGGTTGCCGCCGTCGCCCACGCTGAGAAGCAGCGTACCGTCGGGCAGCCAGCCGAAGCGCGACCCGAAATGCTGGGTGCCGAACTTGGTCACGTTGGTCTCGAATATCACGTCCCAGTCGTCGAGGCGCCCATCCCGATAAACGGCCCGCGCCACGCGGGTGCGATTGGCCGTTCGCGAACCATGAGCGTAGCTTAGGTAGATCCGTTGGTTCTTTCCGAAATCAGGATCCAGGCTGATGTCCAGAAGGCCGCCCTGGCCGCGGGCGTACACCTCGGGAAGACCGGCCACAGGCGTCGGATCGAGATGGCCGCGCCCGTCGGCGGCCATCTTCACCCGCCGCAACCGCCCGGAGCGTTCGGTGACCAGCAGATTCCCGTCGGGCAGCCAGGCCATGCCCCAGGGGTGCTCGAGGCCGTCGACGACCACTTCCCGGGCAAAACCCCGTTCAATCGGCACATCATCCTCGACAAGAAGCGGTTCCTGCTGTGCGGCGCTCATGGGCTGACGCCCAAAAACCAAAACAACGACCGCAAGAGCTGCGATGGCTAAATGTAGATGGCGTGTTCGCATGATCATCTCCAAATTAAATTTAGCTGCTGAGCTTGATCAATCAGCAATACTAATGTGCATTTTATGCGGCTTGGCAACACCCCCGGAATTGTCAGGGCTTTCGGGGCGCTGGGCGCTGCCATTACGGCTAGCCCGCGCCGTTGACAATCCATTCGACCATCGACCGCACGAATATGATACGGCGCGGCGGGGCATGAACGGGGCTCTGATCTTATGAACTTGTCAGACTTAAGGTGTGATCATGGATCAAGTGGAGGGCGAGTGAAGAATTAACCTTGGCGCATTTTGCAGGCGTGTTGTTTTAATGTCTGGAAGTGAGGCGCATGCCCCTTAAGATGGCCCACCTCGGCCCTGCTCCACGAAATGATCAAGGAAGTGCGCGACGTCATGATCGACCTTGCGCGTACGGCTCGACCATGAGCGTAGAAGACAACAACCGGGAAGACTTCTTCAGCAACCCCCGGCACGACCGCACCAAACTCTTCCTGAGCCAGATTCTTTGAGATAGATTTTGAGCCATTGAGCAAATCAGCCAACCAGCGATCGAAGGCGGTTCCGTAAAAGGTCCGAGAGCAAGGCTTGCGAGCCCGGAGGAATGAGGCGTACACAACGTACGCCGCAGTGACGAGGGGCGAAGCGTAACGCCGCTATCGGGCCTTTTACGGAACCGCCTTAGTCGTTGCGGGTGGGACGGAGAAGATACCGCAACCAGCCAACCAGGCTATTGCCCTCCAGCAGCGCCCGGTCCCAGTTCTCGAAATCCCGCTTGAGACGAGCAGGGTCGGCGAACCAGTCGCGCCGGGGTGTGATGGGACGTGCGGGGTCCAGGCGCTTGACCACCCGGGCCGGGTTGCCGGCGGCCACCGCGTTGGGGGGAATGTCTTCCACCACCACGGCCCCGGCGCCGACCACGCTGTTGGCGCCGATTTTAACCCCCTTGCAAACGATGGCGCCGTCGCCCAGCCAGACGTTGTCTTCAATTTCGATGGGGGCGCTTTTGCCCGGCGCGGTGCGGTCGTAGAGATCGTGCCAGTCCGCGTCCGTGAGGTAGACGCCGTTGGCCATCATGACGCTGTGGCCGATCGTGACGCCCACGGCCGAGCTGATGCGCACGCCGGGACAGATCAGGCTGTAGTCCCCGATGCGGATCGCGCCGCTGCCCTGTAGGGCCGGCCAGACGCAGAAACGCACCCGGGCGTCGGGCGCGGCGATCACCGTAGCGAAGCGCCCCAGTTCGATCGGCGCCCCGAAGAGCTCCATGTACCAGGGCCGCATGAAATGCCCCCCGCTTCCCAACCGCTCGAACTGCGGCCGCAGAAAATGCCGCACATAAAACTGCTGCACGCGCCGATGCAATTTCTTAACGCTGTATGGACGGTGATCTTTCCGCAATGGGAACCTCGCGTCCGCTTAAAACTTCGGATAAAGTTGCGATTAGTCGGCATCGCTATCGGAATCGGAATCGAAGATTGGTGACCCCTGATTAGATCCGAGACCCGATTCCGATTCCGATACCGACCCCGATAAGGTCCACTTACGAAGAAGGATTGGCCAAGGGTGTTTTTGGTGAGGTGGGCGGCCTGACAACATACACACCGTCAACACGTGGTATGAACCCTTTTGCCCCGCGCCGAGCATCGACGCGGCGGACGAGAAAAGCGCGCCGGCCTTTCTAAATCGGCATTGAAGCTGCGCCTCATGCTGTCAGGCAAGGCGCAACGTGAAGTGAGGCGCGCAGCAATCTTCAGATTGTGAGCACCCGAGCGAATGTTGAAACGCCGCATGACGGCATTAGGCGCAGCTTCAATCAGCGCCAGTGATCGTGGCTGAAGATATCGTGCGCCGGCGTAAGCTGAAACAGCGCATCCAGCGCCATCAGCACGACGGCATTGGTCCAGGTGATTTTGTCCTCCGGCCAGATGACCATGTCCGGAAACGTGAACCCGCACCAGAAGGTGCCGTCTTCAAAGCGCTTCTCGCTGATCCAGCCGAAAACAATGCCGGCCAGTTCGGCATTCCCCATGGCCGCAAGCGCCAGTACCAGCTCACACGTTTCGGCGATGGTCACCCAGGGCTCGTCAAACACACAGCGCACCCCCTGGCCTTCGACGACGAACTTTTTCCAGTATTTGTCGATGCGCCGGCGGGCATCGTCGCCGCGGAGGGCGCCGGCCAGAATCGGATAGAACCAGTCCATCGAAAAGCGGGACTTGGCCATGTTAAATAGCGGGCGTTTATGCCGTATGGCCTGCCCCAGCCGGTCCCGGGCCGCCTCCCAGGCGGGCCGCGACTTGCCCAGAACGGCCGCCAGGGCCAGGGCACATTTGAGGCTCATGAAAACCGAGCTGGACCCCGTCAAGAGCGCCATGGGATCGACCCGCCCGGCCGGATCGAGGGCCCAGTGAATCGGGCCCTCCTTGGTCTGCAGGCCGACGGCAAAATCGATGGCACGGGCCATGGTGGGCCACATGGCCGTAATAAAATCAGTATCGCCGGTCACGCGGTAGTAATGGTAGAGCCCCACGGCAATATAGGCCGTGAGGTTGCTGTCGCGGGTTTTGTCCTGGGGTACGCCTTCCAGATAAGCCGCGTACCAGCTGCCGTCCCCCAACTGGTTGGCGGCAAGCCAATTGAAGGCTTTGCGGGCAGCCTCAAAGCGCCCCCCGATGGCAAGCCCCATGGCGGCCTCGACATGGTCCCAGGGATCGGTTTTCTGCCCCGTACACCAGGGTATTGCACCGTCCGCGCGCTGGTTGACGGCAATCAGGTCCACCAATGCGTCGGCATCGACCGACAAATTCCGCTTGAACTTGTAGCCCGGAAAATTCATGCCCGCTCCAGATTCAGCCCTTAGGATTTGTTTAAAAAAGCATTCATACCCAGATGCCGTTGGTTTTTCAAGCAAAGAATCCCAGCGTGGCCGAGAATCATCGGCCCGACCACGAAACGTCAAGGCCGGCTCTGGCAGAAGGTAACGGCATTTGCAGGGCATAAGTACCGGCGGACACCAGACACCTTGTTTCGCATGGCGGGCATGCTTAATTGATGTTTACAAGTTACCTCCGCGTTCACAATCCGCCCCTGTGGCCAGGAGTCGCGCATGCCCTACATAAAGACGGCCTATCACCGTTGTCGCCATTTACTTGCGGTAGCTGCCATTTTGTTAATGGTCGCCTGCACAACCGTCCCCATGACCAACCGGCAGAGTTTCCAGATGGTGCCCGATGCCGATCTGCATGCGATGAGCAGTCAGCAATACCGGCAGGTCCTCAACCAATCCAAGCTTTCCGATGACGCGGCCCAGGTCAGGACCGTGCGCCGGGTGGGCAACCGCGTGGCCCGTGCGGCCGAGGATTTCCTGCGCGAACAGGGCCTCGGGCACAAAATATCACGGTTCAGGTGGGAATTTAACCTGATCGAGGATGATCAGAAGGTCAATGCCTGGGTCATGCCCGGCGGCAAGGCCGCAGTCTACAGTGGTCTTTTAAGGATTACCCGCGACGACACCGGTCTGGCCGTTGTCCTGGGCCACGAGGTCGCTCACGCCATCGCCGGCCACGGCAACGAGCGCTTGAGCCAGGGGCTCCTTGCCCGGATGGGGGCCACGGCCCTGGCGGCCGCCCTGTCACAGCAGCCAGCCGCCACCCAGGAACTCTTCAACCAGGCTTACGGCGTAGGGGCCAATGTCGGCATCCTGCTGCCTTACAGTCGCCTGCACGAAACCGAGGCCGACCGGATCGGGTTGGTCTTGATGGCCCGGGCTGGATACGACCCCCGGGCGGCCATCCCGCTTTGGGAGCGCATGAAAGCCGAAGGCGGTCCGCGCCCGCCCGAGTTTATCTCAACCCATCCGGCACCCACCTCACGTATTCAGGTTATCCGCCGCGAATTGCCCCGGGCGCTTCTGTACTACCGCCCACAATAAGACCTACATATTCACCGCTTTCATCACCGACCCCCATCATATACCGCGTGACCCAGCAGCGGCCCTGGCATGCCCGGTGCCGGCCATTTTGGATTGCACCGCAAACCGATCTTTTTCCGGCTCTTAACCGCGTTTCGCCTCAGCCTGCCGAAGCAGCTTGGCACCTGATTGCCCGCGATCCCGAGAGCAATAAAATGCACGCCCAGGTATCCTTTTAATCAAATACCAGCCCTCCATCTTATGGAGGAAATCACGCGGGGACGGCTGATATCTTTTTCATCAATCATTTCAAAGGATTTTGAACAGCAACCCTTTGCCATGCGATTTTGATGACGGGTTGGCACACAAATTGTTCCTTTATCCCTGGTTGCTGTTCGATTCGGGGGGGTCCTTATTCCATAACCACTCGCATTGTACCTGAAATCGATAACCGCCATTCTATATCAGCCGGTTCAATACAACCGGAGGAGGCTCACATGACACTCGTCGAACTGCTGAACATCTGGCCTGGCGCACCCCTTCTATCCGCATTTTTCTGGATCACGATCACGGTCTTCATGCTCTACCTGGCCCGCACGCCGGCCCACCGTTCGATCTATTCGCTAAGCCGCGTCATTCACAATGGATTAAGACTGCTGGCCCGGTCGACCCGGATGGCGGCCGAGGGCGTGCGCACCCGTAACCGTGACGTGCTTTTCAATCTGGGAAAAGAGTCCACCGAACGCATCATCGAACGCGAGTTTCAGCGGGTGGATGATGTGATTCAGCGGGACCTCAGCAGCTACCCCATGCTGCAGCGATCCATGGCCGACCAGATCGTCCGGATGGACGAAGACTATCAGAAAAGCGCCGAGTTGCCGCCGCCGGTGCCGGCCTGGGTGGATGCCATCACCGCCCTGGGCAAAATTTCTTCCAAGGATGCCTCCGTGGCGGCCATCCTGGAGCAGATCCACAAAACCATCAACAGTCAGCACAAAGGCGTGCTGGATGAGTACCGTCGGGTGTCGAGCGATCGGCATGGGATCCTGAACAAGATGATGCCCCTGTGGCGGCGGTTGACGGAAACGCTGGAGCAGGCTTCCAAGCGGTTTACCGGCCTGAACGAACGCGCTCAGGTCATCGACCACCGCATACAGGAATACCAGGAGATCCAGGCGCAGTCCGACAAGGCCGAGCGCATGCTGACCTCTTCGGCCGCCACGCAGTTCTTCATTGCCGGCTTCGTACTCATGATTGCCACCGGGGGGGCAATCATCAACTTCAACCTGATCGCCCTGCCCATGTCGGAAATGGTTGGCGGCGGCAGCTACATCGGCGCCTTCAAGACCTCCGACGTGGCCGCGCTGGTCATCATCCTGGTGGAACTGGCCATGGGGCTCTACCTCATGGAATCACTGCGCATCACCCGCCTTTTCCCGATTATCGGCCAGATGGACGACCGTACCCGCAGGCGGATGATCTGGATTACCTTTACGATTCTCTTCATCATGGCCGGTGTGGAAGCCTCCCTGGCTTTCATGCGCGACCGCCTGGCGGCGGACATGCAGGCCCTGCGGCAATCCCTCGCCGATGTCGAGGTCGTGGCCACGGCCAACAACTGGATTCCCACCGTGGGTCAGATGGTGATGGGCTTTATCCTGCCCTTTGCCCTGGCCTTTGTGGCCATCCCCCTCGAATCGTTCGTTCACGCCGCACGCACCGTATTGGGCGGTGTATTTGCCGCACTGCTTAATGCCCTTGCCTTTGTTTTCCGGCTGACCGGCAACGTGGCCCGCTACGGCGGCGAATTGGGCGTCAATCTCTATGACCTGGCCATTTTTCCTTCCCTCTGGATCGAACGGCTGGTGCTCGAGAAGCGCCGCCCACCCGAGGAAACCGAACCGGCCGAACCCGGCCCGATGGCGGAGGAAACCTCATGAAAAAGATCCTTTTAATAGCCCTGATGGGCATCCTTGTGCTCAATGCCGGCTGCGCCGACACCACCAGTCGGGCCCGCAGCGTGTTCATGCTGCTGGACACCTCTGGTACCTATAAGGCCGAAATCGACAAGGCCCGGGCAATCATCAACTATTTGCTGGGGACTTTCGAACCCGGTGATTCCATGGCCGTTGCCCGCATCGACAGCGGCAGCTTCAGCGAAAAGGACATTGTCGCCAAGGTGACCTTCGACCGGCGGCCCTCGGTGGCCACTGAACAGAAGCGCCTCTTCAAAACGAAGGTCGATCGCTTCATCACCCAATCCAAAGGCAGTGCCCATACGGACATCACCGGTGGCGTGGTCCAGGCCGTTCAGTATCTGAACGAGACGGGCGCGGGGCAGAAATATATTCTTATTTTTTCAGATCTGGAAGAGGACCTGGCCAAGGGCCATGTGCGCGACTTTCCATTGGAAATGGCGGGTTGCCAGGCCATTGCCCTGAACGTCACCAAACTGCGCAGCGACAACGTCGATCCCCGCGACTATTTCAAGCGCGTGGAGGGCTGGAAGAAAAGAATTGAGGACGGGGGTGGTTCCTGGCGACTGTTGAATGACCTCGAACGCCTGGACCGCATCCTCGAGACCTAGCGCCCGCATGCGGTCCGCCATGGTCGCAGGCGTTATTAATCGTTCTACCACGTGTCGGGGTGCCGGTTATTCAGAATTTGGCCGCGCACCCCAGGGGTGATGATACGGACACGCTGGCCTAAAGACTTTATTTGGCGGGTGAGAAAAAACCACCGACGCCGTCGGGTAGAGATGCGCGACCTGATCGGAAAGTAAAACGCCTCGGGTTGACGGTCTTGCCTTAGCCGGCCAGGTACTGCCAGACCGCCGCAAAGTCCCGATCTCCCAACCCCTTCTTGTCCGCCAGGGCATAGATTTCTTTGATGACATTCAATGCCGGCAGGGCGACCCCTTGTTCGTAGGCGCTCTGGGCCGCCAACTGCAGATCTTTGCGCATCCAGCGCAGGGGGAAATGGGCCTCGAAGTCGCTGCGATCGATCAGGTCCTGTTTGGTTCTTAAAAACGCGGCGCTGACCGGCGCATCCAGGAGGATCTCAGCCATGGCCTGCCGGGAGAGCCCCAGGGCCTCCCCCAGCACAAGGGCTTCACCGTAGGCTGCCATGGCACTGCCCAGCATGAGGTTGAAAACCATCTTCATGGCCGCCCCCTGGCCGACACCCCCCATGTGCAGAACTTTCTTCCCCATACGGTCAAACAGGGGGCGACAGTAATCGATATCTTCCCGGCGTCCCCCGGCCAGGAAAACGAGCTCGGCCAAAGCGGCCGGTCCCCTGGTTCCCGCGACCGGGGCATCGACATAATGCACCCCGCGGGCGCCGGCCAGGCCGGCCATCCAGCGCACGAAGCCGGGATGCACGGTGGAGCAATCCACCCAGCGGCTTCCCTTGGGCATGGCGGCCAGGAAACCGTCTTCTTCGATTGCCAGAGTTTGGACCACCGCCGGGGTTGAAAGCATGGTCACCAGAACGTCGACCTCGTGGGCCGCCGCCGCCGGGGTATCGGACCATCCAGCCCCGGCGGCGGTGAGCGGCGCCGCTTTTTCCCG
>JASJCD010000008.1 GCA_030066135.1 Desulfobacterales bacterium
ACGCCATTTCACGGCGCAGACCGCCTTTACTGTTTATCGGATGCGCCCACGAGCACTTGAGCATAAAAACTTTTTACTCCGAAATGCCGAGAGAGTCAAACGAGATTTACACTTATGGGGGAAATCTACACCAGCAGGAGGGACTCGAGGCGACCGTCCTCGGCATTGTAGCGTGAAACGCGACCGGTACCAATCCAGCCGGGCAGGGTGTGCATCTGCGGTCCAGGGGGGCCGCCATAGGTGTAAGACCGATGAAAATGACCCGCAAAAGCCGTCCGGACGCCATCGCGGAAACGGGCTTCGGCAAAGGCTTCGATCTGTTCGACCGGCAGCCGGCGGCGGAAAGCAGGGTTGGTGTACTTGAGGCGGCGCTTGAGGTGCTCCGCCAGCGCCGGCCCCAGGGGGAGCACTTTAAGGATCAGGCGGGCAACACGATTCTTGCTGATTTTTCGAAAGGTAAGGTAGCGGTAATCCTTCTGGTTGATCTGGTCGCCGTGGCAGAAGAGGAGTCCTGCGCGATCCCGGTACCAGGGTCCAGGGGAACACCAGGAAAAAGCGCTTTTGTGGCTGGCGGCCACAAAAAATTCACGGTTGCCCTCCAGGAAGCCGATGACGCGGCGACGCCTCTCGCGCCGGCACCATGCCAGAAAGCGCCGGTGCAGTTCATTCTCGTAGCGGGGCAGGGCCACCCAGAGGTCGAAGATATCCCCCATGAAGACCAGGTCGTCGTCGCACCGGGCCAGGGCTTCCAGCAGCCTGAAAAAGGCGGGCGCGTTGCCCCGGACCTTGCTCACATGGGCATCGGCAATGAGAATCAGGGGTTTTCTTCCTCCGATCCCAGAATTTCCTCGGTCTCCATCCACATCACATTGATGGTCCCGAAAGCGCAGGCCAGCAAAACGCCCAGAATCCATGCAAAATACCACCTAAATGATTTTTCCTTATCAAAGCCTTCCGTATCCATTCCTAATTTTCGCTCAGAGAAGCAGGCTTCAGCCTCGGGCGGGGCCACTGTGATTTGGCGACCGCAGGCCTAGCTTAGGCATGTCGAAAATCGACAAAATGCCAGCGCGACAGTTCAATCAATGTGTCACTCGGTAGCATGGGCAAACGCCTTGTGGGCTGCCGAAGCATTCGTGAAGACAATGGTCTGAAAACCGCGGGCTGGCAATCGTAGATGCCGATAACGGCACGGGCCGCACGCGTTTGGATTTCAGGAACGGGATGACTTTTTACCGAAAGATCTCTATTATAACCGATTTAAAACTGTCAAATGGTTTCATGTATGGATTCCATTTCCGCTCACACCAGCAAAACCGCCCGGCGATGGCTCTTCCGACAGGCCTGGCGCGCCCGCGGCTGGGTGGCCCTGACGGCCGCCCTGGGCCTGGCGTCCGGGCTGTTGCTGATTGCCCAGGCCGCCCTGGTGGCGGGCATCGTCCATGGCGTCTTCATTGCCGGCATGCCCCGCGACCAACTGGGCAGCCGCTTCGGGCTGCTGATCGCCGTGATCGGCCTGCGTGCCCTTCTGGCCTGGGGCCGTGAGGTCGCCGGCTTCAAGGCCGGGGCCCGGGTCCGCAGCGCCGTCCGGCGCGCGCTTCTGGAGGGGCTGTTCCACACCGGCCCTGCCCTGACCCGCCGGCATGCCGGCGGGGCGCTTGCCAGCAGCGTCATGGAGCAGGTGGAGGCCCTGCACAATTTCTACGCCTTTTACCTCCCGCAGCTGGCGCTGGCCGCCCTGGTACCACTGGCCATTCTGATCGCCGTCTTTCCCATCAGCTGGACCGCCGGGGCCATTCTCCTGTTCACGGCACCGCTGATCCCGCTTTTCATGATCCTCGTGGGGATGGGGGCCGAGAGCATCAGCCAGAAAAACTTCCAGGCCCTCTCGCGCCTGAGCGCCCAGTTTCTGGACCTGCTGCGGGGTTTGCCCAACCTGCGGCGCTTTGACCGCAGCCAGGCCGCGGCCGACAAAGTGGCCGCTGTGTCCGAAGACTACCGCCACCATACCATGCAGGTGCTGCGGGTGGCCTTTCTCTCCTCGGCCGTCCTGGAATTTTTCAGCTCGGTCTCCATCGCCCTGGTGGCCGTCTATCTCGGCACTTCCTACCTGGGCTATCTCAATTTCGGCACCTACGGAAACCCGCTCACCCTGGCCGACGGCCTTTTTATTCTGATGCTGGCGCCGGACTATTTTCTTCCCCTGCGCGAACTGGGCACCCATTATCATGCCCGGGCCGAAGCCGCCGGGGCGGCCGAAGAAATCCTCAAAGTGCTGGATCGCCCGCCACCGACATCGCTGCCGTCCAATCCACCGCAAGGGCTTCCACAACCATTGGAAATCCGGTTTCGCAACATTAGGCTGGGCTTCGAGGGCCGGGGAGGGAATGTTCTGGCGGGGGTGGATTTCAAGCTGGCCCCGGACGAGCAGGTTGCGCTGGTAGGCCCCAGCGGCGCCGGCAAAACCACGATCCTTGACCTGCTGCTCGGATTTCTGCAGCCGGATGGCGGCGAAATTGTGATCGGCGGCCGGCCGCTCGCCGACCTGGACATCGAAACCTGGCGCGGGCAGTTGGCCTGGATCGGCCAGCAACCCACACTCTTCCATGGCACCCTGCGTGAAAATATCCGCCTGGGCCGCCCTCAGGCCGACAGCCAAGCCATCGAAGCCGCCGCCCGGGCGGCCCGCGTCACCGAATTCAGCCGCCGCCTGCCGGGCGGGCTGGACACCCGCATCGGGGAGATGGCCGCCGGTCTCTCCCGTGGCCAGGCCCAGCGGGTGGCCCTGGCCCGGGCCTTTCTGAAGGACGCGCCCCTGCTGCTCCTGGACGAACCCACCGCCGGCCTGGATCTGCAGAATGAACAGCTGGTGCTGGAAGCCCTGCAGGCCCTGTGCCGCAACCGTACCGTGCTCACGGTGAGCCACCGCCTGGCCAGCATCCGGGCGGCCGACCGCGTGCTGGTGTTGGACGGGGGAAAAATCGTCGAGACGGGCTGCTATGACGCGCTGATGGGCGCCCGCGGCCGCCTGTATGCCATGATCACCCGCAGAGAAGGGGCCTTTGACCTTGCCTGACGCTAACCGCCCGATGCGACCGTTTGTGCACCTGCTGAAGCCCCACCGGGCCTGGATGCTCGTCGGCCTGCTGCCGGCTGTGGCCGCCGCCGGCGCCGTGGTGGGCCTTTTGGCCGTGTCCGGCTGGTTCATTGCGGCCGCCGCCTTTGCAGGCCTCACCCCGGTGACGGCCCATGCCTTCAACATGCTGCACCCCAGCGTGGCCGTCCGGTTTTTCGCCATCCTACGCACCCTGGCACGCTACGCCGAACGCATCGTCAACCACAACACCACCTTCAGGATTCTGACCACCCTGCGCACCTGGGTGTACGCCCGCATCGCGCCCCTGGCCCCGTCCGGGCTGGCCGGCTTTCGCCAGGGCGATCTTTTGAACCGTATCGTCGCCGATGTGGATGCCCTGGACAACCTCTTTATCCGGGTCATGACGCCCTCGGTCGTGGCGGGGGCCGTCATGATCGGCGTTCCCCTCCTGCTGGCCGCCTACGCACCGGCCGCGGCCGTCGCACTGGCAATCTTCCTGATGGCCGCCGGTCTGGCGGTGCCGGCCGGCGCCCGGCACTGGGGGGCGGCCACCGGCGGCGAACTCACGCAACAAAGCAGCCGGTTACGCATCCATCTCGTGGAAGCCCTGCAGGGAATGGCCGATCTTCTGGCCTTCAATGCCGGTCGCCACCAGACCGAGCGCATCTGGTCCGCCCACCAGGCGCTGACCGCAGGCCAGGAACGCATGAGCCGAATCAACGGGGCCAGCGCGGCCGGCACCACCCTCTTGACGGGGGGCGCCCTGTGGTGCGTGCTCTACATCGGGGCCGACCTGGTGGCCACAGGCGCCCTGGACGGCGCCCATCTGGCCCTTATGACCTTTGCGACCCTGGCAGCCTTCGAAGCCGTAACCCCCCTTGCGGCCGCCTACCAATACCTGGGGCAGACCCGGCAGGCCGCCCGGCGCCTCAACGAAATCGTCAGCCGGCCGATACCGGTCCGCTTTCCCTCCGCCCCCGTGAAACCCGTAAACACCGGCATCGCCTTTGAAAGCGTTTCCTTCCGCTACCACCCGGAGGCCCCCCCGGTGCTGGAGGCTTTTAACCTGCAGGTCGCCCCTTCGGAGCACGTGGCGATCATGGGGGCCACCGGCTCCGGCAAGTCCACCTTGATCAACCTGCTCTGCCGTTTCTGGGATCCCACAGCGGGCCGTGTGTTCATCGGCAACCAGGACCTGCGGTTATGGCCGGAGGCCCAGCTGCGGCAAAACCTGGCCGTTGTTTCCCAGCAGTCCCACCTGTTCAACACCAGTATTCGCGAAAACTTGCTCTGGGCCAAACCGGACGCGGAAGAAGCAGATCTCTGGGAGGCTCTGGACAAGGCCCGCCTGAGCGCCTTCGTGGCCAACCTTCCAGACGGTCTGGACACCTGGACCGGCGAACTCGGGCAGCTCATTTCGGGCGGGGAAGCCCGCCGCCTGGCCGTGGCCCAGGCCGTGCTGCGCGACGCCCCCATCTGGCTGCTGGACGAGCCCACGGAAGGTCTCGATACGGAAAACGAACACGCGCTTATCCGCACGATTCGGACACTGACGAGAGGACGCACCCTGCTTATCGTCACCCACCGGCCGGTGGGCCTGGCGGAAATGGATCGCGTCGTCGTTCTCGAAAACGGGAAGGTGGCCGAAGCGGGAACCTACGAAGCGCTTATGAACGCCAAGGGACGACTGGCGGCCATGCTCGATGCCATCTGGTGACCGCCAGCGGGGATCCGTCCGATGCTTTGATCCGGCTGCGTTTGAATCCCTGCACTGATTTTGTTAGGCTGATGTCAATTTCCATCCATACGGCCTGCAGGGCAATGCAATTGGACGACACGCACCCCCCGACATCCGTGAAGGGACTTGTCTTCGACGTACAGCGTTTTTCGCTTCACGACGGTCCCGGTATCCGCACCACGGTCTTCTTCAAGGGCTGCCCGCTGCGATGCCGCTGGTGCCAGAATCCGGAGTCCCTGCGGTCCCGCCCCGAAGTGGCCTTTTATGGGGAAAACTGCCAGGCCTGCTTCCGATGCGAAGCCGAATGCCCCCACGGGGCAATCCGGCGAACACCCGGTCGCCGCGTCGATTTCGACGGCTGCGACGGGTGCGGCCGCTGTGTCCGGGTTTGCCCCCACGAGGGCCTCAGGCAAGTCGGGGCATGGTGGTCGGCTGAAGCGCTGGTTGCGGAAGTGCTCAAGGACCGGGACTTCTTCGTCGACGGCGGCGGCGTGACCCTGTCCGGCGGCGAGCCCTTCGCCCAGAGCCCCTTCCTCGAAAAGTTCCTGCCAAGTCTGAAGGCCGCCGGGCTCCACGTTACCGTCCAGACCTGCGGCCACTTTTCCTGGAACCACGTCGCCCCGCTTGTACCCCTGGTCGATCTGATCTATTTTGATCTCAAACATATGGACCCTGACGCCCACGCCTGCTGTACCGGCGCCCATAACCGGCGCATCCTGGAAAACTTCACCCGGCTCGTCGCAACAGGCGCGCGAATCGAGCCGCGCATGCCGGTCATACCGGGAAGCAACGACGACCGCGCCAACATCCGGGCCACCGCCCGCTGGCTGGCGCAAAACGATATCGAAACCATCCGCTGCCTGCCCTACCATAACCTGGGAGAGGCCAAAGGGCGGCGCATCGGGATCAAATTGGAACCTTTGACCGTCACGGACGCGGTCGAAACCGCCATGGCCCGCGTCCAGGCCGCATTCGCGCACGAGGGGATCCATGCTGTCATCGACGACTGAAGACCGGAATGAAACCCGTATGACGGACCGTGTCACCCGGCTTAAAGCGGCGGTCCAGGAGAGCGCTCCGGGCATCTGCACCGAAAGGGCCTTGATCTGGACGCGCTATCACCGCCATCCGGCCAATCGGCGCAAACCCGCGGCCATCCAGATGGCCGAGGCCCTGCAGCGCGTCCTGACCCAGAAAAGTATCGCCATCTATCCGGATGAACTGATCGTGGGCAATTTCACGGCCAAACGCGTCGGGGGCTCCCTCTACCCCGAACTCCACGGCCTGCCCATGCTCGAGGACCTCTTTAAATTCCCGACCCGCAAGACCAACCCCCTGCAGATCACGCGCCGCGAACAGTGGGACCTTCTCAAGATCATCCCCTTCTGGTCCCGGCGCTGGCTGGGATACCGCACCTATCCCACGCTCGGGCGCCGGCTGCGCTTTATCTTGCATCAGCTGCGCGGCGAATACTACCTGATCAACGAATCCGGCGGCATCGCGCACCTGGCCCCGGACTATGCCCGGCTGATCAATGACGGCACGGATGTCATTGCGGCGGAAGCGCGCCGGCGGCAGGCCGAGGCCGAACCCGGATCGGAGCGGGCCCATTTTTATGCCGCCGTCCGCATCATCGCGGAAAGTCTGGCCAGGTTCGGCGAGCGCTACGCCCGCCGGGCCGAAACCATGGCCGCCCGGGAATCGGATTCCGTCCGCAGGGCGGAGCTCAAAGCCATCGCCGCGGTCTGCCGGCGGGTTCCCCGCCAGCCGGCCGCCTCCTTTCACGAAGCGCTGCAGGCGGTCTTCCTGGCCCAGATCGCCCTGAACCTCGAAAGTCTGGACAACGCCATCTGCCCCGGCCGTATGGACCAGTATCTTTTTCCTTTCTACGCGCGCGATCTGGAAGCCGGCATCCTGACGCCGGCCCGGGCCCGCGAACTCGTGGCGGCCTTCTGCATCAAGATGGCCGAGATCGTCCCGGTCTTTTCCGAACGGCTCACCCGGATTCACGGCGGGATGTTCAACGGGCAGGTCGTGACGGTGGGGGGTGTCGACGCCGACGGCCGGGATGCGGTCAACGACCTGAGCCACCTGTTTCTCGACGTCATGGATGCCCTGCGCATGCGCCAGCCCAATTTTCATGCCCGCCTCCATGACGGGAGCCCGAAGACCTACCGGGATCGGATCAACGCCATCCTGGCGGCGGGAAGCAATTCCCCGGCGCTCTACAACGATGAAATCATCGTGGAAACCATGTGCCGGCAGGGCTACCGCCTGGAGGACGCCCGCGACTACACTGGCGTGGGGTGTGTGGAACCCGTGTCGCAGGGCAGGAGTTTTGCTTCCACGGACGCGGCCCTGGTCAATGTCCCCATCCTGCTCGAACTGGCCCTGAACGAGGGCCGGCGCTTCGGCACCAGGTGCCGCACCGGTGTCCCGACACCACCGGTGAGCGCGATGCGGGCCATGGCCGATGTGCGCCGCGCCTTCGAAGCGCAACTCGAATTTCAGCTGACACGCCTGGTGGACGATCTGCATGCCGTCGAGCGCGCCAACCGGCTTTACCACCCCACCCCCCTGACCAGCATGCTGCTCGACGGGTGTCTGGAGAACGGTGCCTGCTCGACGGCCGGCGGCGCCCGCTATAATTTCTCCGGCATCCAGTGCGTCGGCCCCGCCGATGCCGGTGATGCCCTCTTTGCCATCGAACAGGCTGTTTTCCGGGACCGCAAGATCTCCCTGACAGCCCTGTTCGGCCAGCTCAGGGACGACTGGCCCGACCCGGAGATGCGGTCCTATTTCCTCCGCCTGCCCAAGTTCGGCAACGACGACCCCGCCGTCGATGGCTGGACCAGGTACGTCGTCGAGCGTTTCAACCACATCTTGGCCCGGTTCCGGAACACCCGCGGCGGCGCCTACACCACCGGACTTTATTCGGTGACCGCGCACCAGTATTTCGGCGAGCTGACCGGGGCGCTCCCCCATGGCCGGCAGCAGGGCCAGGCATTTGCGTCGGGCATCGCCCCGGTCAACGGCATGGACCGCCAGGGGCCCACAGCGCTGATCAATTCGGTCAACCGGCTCGACTTCACCCAGACTGCCAACGGCATCAACTTCAACATTAAACTCGACCCTTTTACCCTGCGCGGGAAAACGGGCCGCGCCGGCCTGAACGGTCTCGTCCAGACCTATTTCCGCCGCGGCGGCATGCAGATGCAGGTCAACGTGCTCGATCCCGAGATGTTGATCGAGGCCCGCGATCACCCTGAACGCCACCCCCACCTGCTCGTGCGCGTCTCGGGGTATTCCGCCTACTTCAACGACCTGACCCCGGCCATGCAGGAAGAGATCATCCAGCGCAGCTGTCTGGCCCATGGGTAAGGCAGGGGGCTATCCCGAAAAGAAAAAGATGACCCGATCCGCTGCGTACACCATCACGACCGGATACACCCCCGGCAGCATCGGCCGGATCGCCGAACTCCACGGCACCTACTACCATGCCCACTGGAATTTCGGCCTGTTTTTCGAAGCCAAAGTGGCCACCGATCTGTCCGCCTTTCTGCAGCGCTATGACGACAGCCGTGACGGCCTGTGGACCGCGGTGGTCGACGGACGGGTCGAGGGGGCTGTCGTGATCGACGGCATCCACGCCGGAACCGAGGGCGCGCACCTGCGGTGGTTTATCGTATCCGATGCCCTGCGCGACCAGGGGGCGGGGCGGCGGCTCATCGAAACCGCCCTCGCCTTCTGCCGTGAGAAACACTATGACCGTATCTATCTCTGGACTTTCAAGGGGCTGGATGCCGCCCGCCACCTGTATACATCGCTGGGCTTCGAACTCGTCGACCAGCGCCGGGGCGAACAGTGGGGCACCGTCGTGGAAGAACAGTATTTTGTGCGCGCCAGCCGTTGACCCCCGCCCGCCCATTTACGGGCGCGAGAGCCCCCGGGTGATGCGGGAAGATGGCCGCCGTCGGGACGCCGGTTGGATCGAAGCCCAACACGACGCCTTCATTGTCAATCCGTTTAATGCGGAAGCTGGGATCTGATAAGGAGCAAATGATGCCCGCAAGCGAGACCAACAGCATCGGCATGGAACTCATCAAACTGCCGGCCGGAAGCTTTGTCATGGGCGGCGACTGGGACGCCGAGCAGGCCGACGAAAACGAACTGCCGCAGCACGAGGTGGTCTTCAAGCAGCCTTTATACATCGGGCGCACCCCGGTGACGCAGGCGCAATGGGAAGCCGTCATGGGCAACAACCCGAGCGAGTTCAAGGGTGGCGATCACCCGGTGGAAACCGTTTCCCATGAAGACGCGGCCGAATTCCTGCAACGCTTGAATCAGCGCGAAGAAAACCCGGGCTACCGCCTGCCCACCGAGGCCGAGTGGGAGTACGCTGCCCGGGCCGGATCCACGAGCACCTACTGCTTCGGCCCCCAAACGGCCAAGCTGGCCGAGTACGCCTGGTTCCAGAAAAACAGCGGCCGCACGACCCACCCCGTGGGCCAGCTGGCGCCCAACGCCTGGGGGCTCCATGACATGCACGGCAATGTGCACGAGTGGTGCGCCGACTGGTTCGACCGCAACTACTACGCCCGCAGCCCCGGCGAAAACCCGCGCGGCCCGCGCAAGGGCGTGGCCCGGTGCCTGCGCGGCGGCGACTGGGGCTCCGAGGCCTGGTACTGCCGCTGCGCCATCCGCAGCCTGAGCGCCCCCACGCGCCGCAGTCCTCGGGTGGGGTTTCGCATCGTCCAGCCACATGAGCGGCCGCGTCCGCCCCGTAAGCCGCGCGGCCTGATGGCCAAAGTCTTTTCCTCGCACTGATCCGGCGCACCGGCTCCGGGGATGGCGGAGGCTAGACGCCGGCCGATGGCAGGCGCCCGTCAACCCCTGGTGCGCCGGTGGTGGTACTGCCGGGCCAGCGCACCGCCGTCGGCCGTAAGGCGCGCAACCATGTCGAGAATGGCGGTGTTGTCTTCGGCCTGGTAGCCCTCGAGTCGCACCTTGAATTCCGGCAGATGGTAGAGAAAGCCGGCAATCGCCTTGGGGTCGGGTGTTGCCAGCGCCTGGCCGAAACCCAGCCGGTCCAGGAAGAAGGCATTGATCTCCTGCTCGAACTGGCCACGCATGGGCAGTGCCAAATAGGGTTTGCGCAGGAAGAGGGACTCGGTGATCAAGGTGTAGCCGGCGGTGGCCATCACGGCCTTGCTGGCCGCGAGGTCCGCCAGAAAACCCTCGCGGCTGGGTCTTTTGAAGCACAAATTGGCTTCCGTGCGCGCATCCCCCTGACCGTAAACGATAAAGCGCTCGCGCGGAAAATCCCGCAGCATTTCGACGAACGATTCAAACCCGCTGGTAAGATAGACCAGAATGTGATCTTGCTGACCGGGTTGCAGGGCCAGGACTTCGGGGCGCAGGATGGGCGGGAAGAGAAACGTCCGGTCGTTTCGGGTTTCACCAAAAAAGAAGGTGGTTACCAGGGAAACGTCCGGTCGGGGGATCATGCTGCGAATGAGGTTGCGGGTCAGCACACGGTCTTTCTTGAGCGCGGCCGGGCAAGGAAAGTCCATGTAACGCAGCCGGTGCTGATTATCCACCGTCACCAGCGGCAGATCGTAGTGGTTGGCGAGATAGGCGGTCATGGGTTCAAAGTCGCTAAAAACCACATCGGGCGCGAACGCTTTGAAAACCGTCTCTTTGAGGGCCGTCAACTTGCGGTGGCCTTGGGGCAGCCGCTGGAGATTGTCCGCCAGCGTGCGCCGTTTGGAAACCTTGTTGTCGACGCTGCAGATGTGGAGCCCCTCGGTAGCGAATACATCGAAACGTGCCTGCAGGTTGCGCAGCCCCCGGTCGTAGGTCACGATCCTGACGGTGTGCCCCAGGTCAACCAGGTGGCCGGCCACCACCGCGGCCCGGGAGGAATGCCCTGCGCCCTCACCGGATACCCCGTAGACGATCTTGGTCATGGCCGTTCTCTCTAATTGATACGTGCCGAAGCGTGGCATGCCGTCGGCGGTAATCGCCGGCAGCGCCCGTTAATATGCGGCTATCCGTGGTAGGAAGCATAGCGGGTATTGTTCTTGCCGGCTTTCTTCACCGCCCACATCAAACGCTCCGAAGCCCGGATCATCTCCCGCGGCGCTTTGGGGGCCGAAAAGAAAGTGACCACGCCCACGCTGAGGGTCACCGGCCATTTGTTGTCTGCCATCAGTTCGGTGAGGCGGTTGCAGAGCTTGGGGATGACCACGCGGGCGGCGTCCTGATCGGTCTCGGGCAGCAGCAGGATGTACTCGTCGCCGCCCAGGCGCGCCACCCGGTCGGTGGCCCGCAGGTAGCGCATCATGGCACGCGCCACTTTCCGCAGCAGGGTATCCCCGACCGTGTGACCGAAACGGCTGTTGATCGCCTTGAAATTGTCGATCCCGATATAAGCCAGGGTCATCGGGCGGCCAAAGCGCTGGGTCTTGCGGTGCTCATTTTCCACCAGGTTATAAATGGCCCGGCTGTTGAGGGCCCCGGTCAGGAAATCTGTCAGCGAGAGGGCCTGGGTGCGGGATCGGGCCCGCTGCCAGCGGGCCAGCAGAATGACGCCCAGGAGATAGACCGTCCCCCAGGAGGCATGCCACCAGAGGGCTGCGCTCAGGGGTGAATGCTGTCCACCGGTGTAGTGAACGCTCACCCACTGGAAAGCGATGCAGACCAGTGCCAGCATCATACCCGGGCCCCGCCCGGCCTGGAGCGTCACGAAGTAAAGGGGCAGCAGGTGGACGACCGCCAGTGAAAACCGGCTGCCGGCGAGATAATCCAGCACGGCCACCACCCCGGCCGATGTTACCCCAATGGTCAGGATGACCAGTCTCTGCTGCCCCTCGGTCAATGCACGCATTGTGAGCCGCTACTCGACCACGAACTGGACCGATCCCAGCACCTGGTCGGCGTCATCCTGCAGGTATACTTTCCAATTGCCCTGGCGGTCTCCGATTTTCTTACTGGCATAGGTTCGCCAGCGGGCGCCGGCACCCAGCGAGAGCGGTACCCGGGCCACCTCTTCTTCACCGAAATACCAGACCATCTGCACCTTGACGGGCTGGCTGATATCACGGGCTTCCAGATAGCAGAAAACAATTTCGGTTCCCGCCGGGAATACGTCCGTAATCCCCACCGGTTCGCGATCCTGGACATCCGTGCCGACCACCAGGCGTTCGACGCTGAAGGGCGCCCCCTGGGCCGCCGCTCCGCCGGCCATGAGGGTTAAAACCAGTAAGGTACTCAATATTGCCGTCAATAGATGCCGTCGGTGCATGACACAAAATTGCATTCGCAGCTCCTTTCGATATTGACCATCGCTTAAATTGCGTTGGTTTCTTCCCGTAAAGCGGGAAGCCTGTGTGTACCGCCAAGGAAATCCTAATTTCTCCGATCGAATGTGAAATCGGCACGATTGGCCGCAGCGGTCGGAATCGACCGGGGTATCGTCCCGAATCAAGCCGGGCATGTTTTGCAGGGGCCGCATTACGATTCACGCCCAGGTAAAAGCACTTGGGGCGGTTCCCCCCGGTCCTCAGGCCGGGCAGCGTCTCGGCCTGGACTACAGCAGCGATTGATCACGCGGCATCCCCATGGCGTGGTAGCCTTTGTCGACATAAACAACCGACCCGGTGATGCCGCTGGCCAGCGGGCTGCAGAGGAAGGCGGCTGTCTGGCCGACCTCGGCGGCGGTCAGCTTGTCACCCAAAGGGGCATTCTGAGCGACATATTCCACCATGCGGTCAATGGCGCCGATGGCGGATGCCGCCCGTGAAGCCAGGGGACCGGCCGAAATGCAGTTGACCCGCACCTGATGGCGACGACCGGCTTCATGCGCCAGCACACGCACATCGCTTTCCAGCGCCGCTTTGGCGGAGCTCATCCCCCCGCCATATCCCGGGATGACCCGCTGGCCGGCCAGATAGCTCAAGGCCAGAAAGGCGCCGCCCGGGGCCATCAGCGGTGCCAGACGGTGCACCATGGCCACCAGCGAATAAGCGCTCACGTTGACGGCCGCCAGATAGCCGCTGCGGCTGGTCTCCAGGAGGGGGTTCTGAACCTCGGGACCGTTGGCCAGCGAATGCACGACGATGTCGAGCGGCTTTTCGCCGCCGTCTTTTTTCAGGTTGTGGACCAAGCCCTCCAGGGTGAAGTCGCCGACATCTTTGTAGCGCTTGTTGGTCCTGATTTCTTCGGGCACCTCCTCCAGGGTGTCGAAGGCGGCATCCAGCGGGTAGATGTTTTCAAACGTCAAAAGCGTGCCATCGCTTAGACGCCGGGAATCGTCGAGTTTACCGCGGGACAACAGCATTTTGAATATATTCCAGGTCGGCGGCCAGGTACCGACACTGACCCGGGCGCCTGCCTCGATCAGCGCCTTGGCAATGGCGAACCCATACCCTTTATCGTCCGCCACACCGGCAACCAGGGCATGCTTTCCCTTGAGATCGATCATCAACATCTTCTATTCTTTCCCTCCCGTCGTATCGATTCCGCGGTCAACCACGGCCGCTGGAAATTTGTTTGGCGGCGGGGCGCCTTGTGCGCGGGGTGGTCGCCGGTGGCCGGGCGACCACAGGCTTTGGGACACCGCCAGCCTGTAAAGTTTTGCCTACCATGGATTCGGGGCGAAGTCGAGCCGACGCCATTGGTGGGGTTCACCCGGAATTGACGATCTCCGGCTTAGCGGCCAAAGGGCTGCGGCCCACGCCGGGCCACACGCGCAGGATGCCAAACAGGGCCCGCAGCGACACCCACCCGCCGGTGATCGCCCACAGCCACACCAGGGCGCGCGGGTGGGTGGTGTCGAGCAGGACAACGGCCAGGGCCCCGGCGGCCGAAGCACCCAGCATGGCATTGCGCAGATAGCCAAAATCACCGCTGCCCCAGTGAATCCCGTCGGTGGCAAACGCAAAGGCATTGATGGGCTGAAAGATGAGGGCCACTGTCCAGGCCGCCGGAAAAAGAGGGCGCGCGGCGGCCGGCACCATGGCAAGGGCCACCCAGTGGGTGCCCAATCCCATGGCGATGGCCAGAAAGAGACCGGCCCCGAAGCTCCAGAGACAGACCAGCCCGGCAACACGCCGGGCCTGGAGACGATCACCGCAGCCCAGAAAGTAACCCACCAGACTCTGCCCGGATATGGCAAAGGCGTCCAGAAGCAGCGCCGTCAGCACCCATACCTGGCGGATGGCCTGGTGAACGGCGCCGGCCTCGGGCCCGATCTGGGTGGCTGCGCGCGTGGTCAGCACCAGAAAAGCCGTGAGCAGGCCGGTGCGCAGAAACATGTCGCCGCCGATATGCAGCAGGCGTCGCAAATGTTCAGGCACCCATCGCCATTTGAGGCCGCCGGAAGCCTGCACCACGACAATGGCCCACACCGCCCCCACCCACTGGCTGAGCGCACTGGCCAGAGCCGCGCCTCTGATGCCCATGGCCGGCAGAGGGCCCAGGCCAAAAATCAGCAGGGCATCCAGAACGATATTAAGCAGGTTGAGGCCGGCCGCGATGGCTAGCGGGGCGGTCATGTCCTGGCGACCCCTCAGAATGCCGAAAGCAGCCAGGGTGACCACTACAGCCGGGGCGCCCCATAGACGGATGCGCATGTAGACGACCGCGTCTTCATAGACACGGCCCGTGGCTTCCATAAAATCGACCGCAACGGGTATCAGCCCGTAGCCCAGGACCAACAGCGCCAGGCCCAGGATAAAAGCCAGGGTCAGGGCCAGGGTGCTGATCTCGGCCGCTTCCCGGGACGCCTGCCGGCCCAGCCGCTGGGCAACCTCCGTCTGGGTGCCGACGCCCAGAAAATTGAAGATCCAGAAAACCCCGGAAAGCAGAGTTGCGCCCACGCCCAGGGCCGCCAGCGACGGCGCCCCCAGCCGGGCCACGAAAGCCGTATCGACGGCCCCGGTGATGGGCTCCGCCGCCAGGGACACCAGCACCGGCAGTGCGAGGCGCACCAGGGTGGTGTGGGGGGCGCGCTGGAAAGGATGCGGGGGCGTTTGGCTCGGCATGAATAGGGCGGGTCTAGTTGCCCAGCAGTCCTTTTACCTTGCTCTTGACGTCTTCGACCTGCTTCTTGGTTTTATCATCGAGGCCTTTTACGGAGATCCCCTTGACCGTGACGCCCAGTTCTTCGAGCCCCTTGCCCAGGGCGGCGGTCACATCGGGAGACTGCACCTGCTTGTAAAGCTCGGCCAGGATCAGGTTGGCGGCTTTGGCCGGCGTGACGCCCTCCTTCTTGCCCCCGACATCCTTCAGTTCGATATAGGGCAGATTGGCCGTGACCGTCTGGCCCGCCAGGACATTGGCCGTCAGGTTCACGCGGCCGTCTTTGATGACCATGCTCCGGATCAGCAGCTTCTTACCGCCGCTATCACCCGTTTCGGCTTTTTTCTGAGCATCACCGCCGGACTTGCCGCCGCCCGTCTGCTGCTTCACATTGCGCAGCAAAGCATTGAAATTGTCACCCCGGCCGGATCGCTCATAGGTGATCTCCGGCGCCACGATTTCGATCTTGTCGATAACGATCGGGTTGCCGGTCAGTGATTTTTCATCCACGTTGACGTAGATACTGCCAACCTTCATGGCGTCGGGGGATTTGAACCCCTTCGGGTTGCCCAGCAGAAAATCCTTCAGTTTGACTTCGCCGGAGAAGAGTGAAACCCCGGCGTCACCCAGTTGCACCTGGGTCTGGGTTATCTCCGGCCCGTAGGTATTGACGGCCTTTTTGATGATCGGGCCCAGGTTGGACAATCCAAAGAAGACAATCGCGGCGACCACCACCACGAGGACACAACCGATCAGCACCAGTTTCTTCATTGGTAAGTCTCCTTTCATGCTGCGCTGCAATTATAACCAGGACAATGGGACGGGTCCCGAATGGTCAATGGCCGGTGGCGCTACAGGGGGAGATGCTTCATGCATTTCCGGATACCTTCCAGATGCGCCTCCAGCGGATCCGAATCTTCCCGCCCGCGTATACCGTTCTTGAGACAGTAATCCACTGCGTTGAGGTAGTTGATCTTGGAGAGGGCCTCTTTGTAGACGACCTCCTGCCGCTTGTACATCTTGGCGCCCAGGCTCTGGATCTGTTTGAGACGCTGGGGCGCCTCGTGCTTATCGGCGGCGGTCTTCTGGAAATACCGCAGCACCACCCGGTAGGACTCGAAGAGCGGCGAAAGAAAACCGGCGAAGCACTTGAGCTTGCGATAGCCTTCCGAGGTCAGATTATAAGCCTCCGGCAGCGAGGGGTGGGGGACGACGATGGCGTCCTCCATGAAGGCTTTGAGCGTTTTGCGCGCAATGGCATCCGGGACCGCATCGTCACCCAGGCTGAATTCATTCTGAAACAAGTGTTGCTGGAATTCAAAGCGGGCTCTCAGATCCCGCGAGGTGAACTGGAAGGCATCGGCCGCCAGAATCGAAATCGCGGTCAGGGCGGCGGGCACGAACGGTGCAATACAGTTATTCTTGTAGTAATCGAGGGCACTGCGTTTGGCCGGATTGACCTGATAATGTCGGGCATTGCCGCCCGCCCGATCCTGGGTGCGGAAAGGTTTGATATACTTCTGCTGGACGAAATGCTTCAGGATACGGTCGACGGCGTTCCCGACGTCATAGGCCAGGGTTTCCGCACGGGTGACCTGGCGCGCATCGAGGTAAGTCATGAAGGTATCGACATACGCATCGACCTGATCCTGGCTGATGATTTTGTGGGGGCGGTTGAGAAGGGCCGCCGCCACGATGGCCTGCGGCGTCACCACGGTCTCGCGGTCGATGGCCTGCAGGACGCGGTTGCCCAGATCACGCGTCAGGCTGCGCAGTTCCTTGCTGCGCATGTCGCGCACGCGGACCCCGTAAGCATTCTCCAGGTCCCGCAGGCGAAGCGGCTCGCAGAACTTGATGTAAATGCGGCCAAAACGTTTTTTGAGCAGGCGCCGGGCCCGGAAAAACTGACCGAAGGACTCCGGCGCCTTCTGGCCGCCCTCGACTTCATGGATATAGGCCCCTTCCTCGGGAACCCGGTCGTAGCCGACGTAGATCGGAACGAAGGTCAGATGTTCGCACGCCCCCTGGTGGACAGCATTCAGAATGATCGAAAGCATGCCCAGCTTGGGCAGCAGCAGCTTGCCGTTGCGGCTGCGGGTGCCCTCGATGAAGACTTCGATATTGAAACCCTGCCCCAGGAGCATGCGGATGTACTCGGAGAAGACTTTGGCGTAGAACACAGCGCCCGAAAACGAGCGGCGCACGAAAAAGGCGCCCACCCGCCGGAAAAAGGGCCCCACCGGCCAGAAGGCCAGATTGCTGCCGGCAAAGATATGCGGGCAGGGCATGTTGTTGCGCCCCATCAGGTAGGACAGCACCAGGTAGTCGATATGGCTCTTGTGGCAGGGAATCAGTACCAGGGGCCCCTCGCGCGAAGCCCGGCGGGCGGCGTTGAAACCCTCGCTGTTGAAGGAAAGCCCGTCGAACATGGCGTTGAGCAGGCCGTGCACCAGTCCCAGGCCCACTTGGACCACCCAGGGGTTGGGGCGGGCCGCAATCTCGTCCACATATTTGAGCGCCTCCCGGTGCACCTGGGGGATGCTTTTCTTGCGCCGCCGGGCGTAGGATTGCATGAACTGCTGCAGACGGTCATTGGTCAGGATGTGCTGGCGAATTTCTTCGGCCGGTTTGAGAATCGGGCCGGTAATGCTCTGGCGATGGCGCGTGATGCGGTCGAGCAACTGGTGGCGCAGGACGAGCGCGGCCTGGCCCTGGCCCTCATCGCGGGCCGCCAGATCGGCCCGAAAGGCGCGGATACTCACCGGTTCGGATATCTCCACCAGAATTTTTTCGGGGGCGAATATCATTTTCCACAGCCGTCGCAACAGTCCCGGGTTGGGGTCGGAGCCCATAAACGGTGCTTTGTGGGTCATCACCGGGCCGGTCGTATAGAATATGAGCTGGGGCACCAGCCATATGGGTCGCTCGATCTGGTCCTGCAGCGCGATCAGGAATGCCAGCGGGTCGGTTTTGGACTGGACGTAGCGCCGGTAGAATTCATTGCTTTCCACCAAAGAAAGCATGGCGCAGCGCCCGTTTCGCAGTTCCCGGGCCAGATAGCCGCCGTCAAAGGGATCCGGCCGGCGGAAACGGCGCAGCAAGAGATCCAGATGGGCCAGAAAAATACGCCCCAGACGGATCAGGGGCTGAAAGCAATAGGAGCGGTAAAAAAAACCGATTTCCGGGCAGGGCAGGCCGGCCCGGTGGTAGAAGGCGTGAAAAAAAAGCCGCTCCAGGCGGCTTTTGTGTTTGGTGACATAGACCACCACGGCATCCTGGGGGAGACGGCGCAGGATCTCGGTCTGGTCTTTCTCGATGGTCACATGGGAGAACAGAAGCCGGAGCAGGATGGCCGGGAGCCGTCCGAGGCGCGCCGGCAGAAACCAGCTGAAATGGTCATGGGTTTGCTGTAGGAGCCTGTTGATCAGGCCCGGGGGCGTTGATTGGCGTGTCATGGTCTATAATAATTCCTGCCCGTCTTCCATCAACAAGCGGGCAATCGTATCGCCCAGGGAAAGAATTTCAAAAGGCGGCCGGGACTGCAGATCGGCCGCCGTGCGCGGCACGGAATCCGTAATCCAGAAATGTTCGAATCCGGCGGTCAGAAACGGCTGCCAGGCTGCATCGGGGAAAACGCCGTGGGTCACATAGGCGCTTACGGCCGCAGCCTTTTGCTCGACAAGCGCCCGTCGGCACTCCAGCAGGGTTCCGCCGCTCATGGCCAGATCGTCGACGATCACCACGTGCCGGCCGGCCGGATCCCCTTCCCGGATGCTGATGCGCCGCTGGCGGCCCTCGCGGAGCTTGTGACATACGATCAGCGGGTATGCCTCGAACCAGCGCCCAAAGCGCTTCCAGGCCCCTTCGTCCGGGAAAGCGATTGCCGGTTTTGCGAGGGTCGCCAATCGATCGCGCAGCAGGGGCACGCCGGACTCCAGACGGGGGATCACCTGGTCGGAAAAATAAAAGCGCTCCTGCAGGGCGTGTATATCGAATATAATGACCTGCGTCGGTCCCGAAAGGGTCATGGGCACCCCGGAAATCATTTTGGCCAGGGTGGCGGCCGTGGCAATCTGGCCGTCACGGTCGACCCGCTCCATCGTTCCGGTGGGGTAGTACGGCAGCACCACCTTGAAGGAGCGCACCGCATAGCGGGGGATTTCATAGATGGCCGACAGCTGGGTGAATATATCCCCCGGGGTGTCGAAGGCCGCCAGGAAAGCCAGATGATGGTTGCGAATGCTTTCTATGTTTTCAACCAGCACGTTCGGAAAACCGTCCGCAAAAGTATCCCAGCGGATGCGCACCGTCTGGATTTGATCATGCGAAGCGGCAATGCGGGCGGCCAGCGCACTCATCTGCGGGCAGGCCAGCAGGGTGATCATGGTTTGGCCTCCATATCGGTCTGAAGGAATTGGTGCCGGGCGGGCCGTTAGTCTCCGGCCGGCAGATAGTCCTCGCGGACGGGTGTGAAAACCTCCACCGCGATCGAATCTTCAAGGACAATAGCGCCGTGGTCCACCTCGCCCGGAATACACCAGCTGTCGCCCGGCCGGACCGCATGCGTCTGTGCGCCGATGGTCAGTTCCATGCGGCCGGCCACGAGATAGCCCGTCTGCTCGTGGGGGTGCCGGTGCAGCGGCAGCTCGGCGCCCGCTTGCAGGCGAAACTCCGCCATAAGGGTGTGCGCCCCGTAAACAGTGGTTTTCATGCGGATCTTGTCGATGACGTCCTGATAGCCTTCGCGACTGCCCGGTGTGAACATGGGATCCTCTCTATTCGCGCGTCCTGGCGGTGACGCCGCAGTTCGGCGGCACGGCGGGCTCAGGGTAGCAAAAGATCTCGGGGACAACAAGCAGCGGCCGAAGCGCCGTTTTGATGCCGCTGCGGATCTTGGCCTGGGAATTGAATCGGCTAAACGCGCACCACACGCGTGGCGCATATGCGATCGTGCAGGGTCCGCTTCTCGCCGTCGAAAGCGGCCATGATGTATCCGAGCAGAAGCAGCATGCCACTCAGAAACTCGGCCAGATAGCGCCCCAGAGCCCGCAGATAGCTGATCGAACGGCCGTCGGCCGCCACTACGCGGAGGCCGCAGGCCATCTTGCCCGGTGTGGCCCCGAACCTTCCCAGAAATAAGGTCGTGTAGGCCGCGCCGAACGCCTGATAGATGGCCTGGAGTAAAAATGAGTCGGCCGGCGAGGCGTCGCCGCCATCCATTCCTCCCGCGGCCAGGATAAAGACGAGACCGGTGACCAGATTGATGCCCACGAGAATCAGCAAATCGATAAGCTTGGCGCCGAAACGGACCCAGAAACCCGCATAGACCGGACCGCTGCGAACATTTACGCCCGCGCGCAGCTTCTGGATAAAAAGCGGTTTGCAGTCACTGCAGATAATGGCATCGTCGAAGCGGATCAAATCGGCGGCCGCAGCGGCGCGGCCGCATTCGGAGCATGTGGCCGCAGTCGACCCGTCTGTGGGGATAGGGGACGGCATTGTCCACCCACTTGGTGCCGCCTCGTTCGCCGGGGCCGTCGAGGCCTCGGCCCCCGGATCGGGCGATGGCGCGCCCCTGACGAATTGCTGCAGGGGCTGCCAGGCCGACATGTCTTGTCGACGAACCTGGGTAGCCGCGCCGATCGATCCGGACTTGAAAAGCGCCTTGAGATCGCCGGCGCTGACCGGTCCGATTTCCTGCCCGTTGTGGCGATAGAACCATTCCATGCAAAGCTCCTGGAGGTATCTGTGTTTCAGCGGCAGCGTCATGGTTGCCGGGTTGCGGCACCCGAACCCGCCAACTGCTGCAACCCGGGCGCAAACCTGGCGGGCCCATGCCGCGCCGATACACAATCCCACTTTCTCGGCACGGTTTCAAGACCACGGCCTGAAGCCCGCTTTGGCCCATCTTGCGCCCAAGCGCAATGCCATCCCAATGCGGTTGGGAACACAACGGGCGCGAGCATCACGCCGGGCAGGCAGGGCAGAAGCCCTGGTGCGGGACGGTCGAGGCCGCAGCCAGGTCTGAATGCGGGGCAGACCGATTTGCCCCTGGGAGGGGTCATGGTTAATATAACTTTTACCGCCCATTTGACGGGCGCTGACAACCCTAGCCTGAACAAAGGAAAATTCAATGAACAATATATGTATTGTTATCGCTGTCGGTCTGCTGATCGCGTTCACAGCCGTCAACCTTTTTTTTCCTTACGCGCTGCTCGTGCTGGCGCTTTTCATACCCTTGGGGTTTGCCTGCAAGGTGATCGGCCGGTCATCCAAGAAAGAGTGTCCCCTGGGGTTTTGCTGACGCCCTCAGGGCCAACAGGTAAATTAAGATTATCGATCCAGGGCGGCGGGAAATGGCGAGAAAGCGAAGCCAAACTTAGGGCGCTGGATTGATTAATTTGGGGAATGGTTCGAAGTTCAGGCCGCCGCCTGCTGGCGATGCATGTTGATCTTGAGTAGCGCCAACGCCTTCTCCCGGGCGGCCAGAACGGTTTTCAAAGTTACACCGGCCCATTCGGGTCGGGTGAGGATCTGCTCCTGCAGAGCCTGGCGATAGATACGGTATTCGTCTTTGGGCGAGATGTCAGGCGCCACGTTGCGGGTGAACAGAAAATCGTCGATGGGGCCGTTCTTGCCGTTGTGGTTGCCTTCGGTCAAGTCTACGCGGTAGCGGTCGCAGACCAGAAAACAGTGCACCACCGGAATCGCCCTCAAGCCGTATTCGCGGCAGATTGAATCCGCCCCGGTGACCAGGCGGTCCGTCATGGCGTAGATCCCGATGCATTTGTCGATCGGCAGCCCCAGTTCCTTGGCCAGCAGGCCGACCGCCATGTGCTTCGTGGTGCAGGTGCCGAAGCCTTCCTTGAAAAGAATCAGGGGATCGTCCTTGCTGCTGTTGTACCCGTAGGGCATCTGGTGCACGTGGCGGCAGGCAGCCAGGAAAGTCTGCAGGCCTTCAGCCTGAAAGCGCCGCGATACCGGACCGGCGTCAAAAAGGTCTTTGTCGGGCAGTTTTCCGATGGGATCCATTCCGTCTCCTCGTGGTCTTATCACATACCGTTCCGGGCCATGGTGATGGGACTTCCATAAACCTTAAACGTTAGTAAATGATTATGCCTGCCGCCGGTGTCAACCTGCCAGGCGTGTTCCTTTGTCAGTGCCCGGGCGGCGGATGAAAACGTCTCCCCCGCTTTCTGAACCGCTCCTCCAGCTCGGCCTGAAAGGCATCCAGTTTGACCTGCTGTGCCGGTGTAAGCTCCTCGCGGATTTCCGCAAAACTCTGCGCCATAAAAGTCTGCAGGGACTGGCGGTGCCGACGGAACTGCTCACGCGCTTTTTGATGGCGTCGGTCCACGATGGCCGCCACCCGCACCTTCTGCTCGGCGGTCAGGTCCAGCTTGCGCTCCAGCCGTTTCATGATGAAGGCTTTGCGCCCTTCGGGATCGCGCGCACCGAAAGGCGGACCGTGTTTGAGCGCCATGCCGGTGCCAACGACCCCGGTCAATACACCCAGGATAAATACCAGTACGATCGCGGTAATAATTTTCCAGCGTTTCATAGCCTCACCTAAAGCAGCAGGATTTGCACCATGTCGGCGGCTTCGTTTTCATAGCTGAGCATCGACCAGGCCGCATCCGGTGCAAAGTCGAGGTTGACTGCCACCACGGCCAGAACGGCTATCAGGGCGCCGGCCACCGGGGCCAGCCGCCAGAAGAGGCGGTCCAGAAACACCCCCGGCGATGCGGCCTCGAATGCCGCCAGGTGACGGACACGGCGCATCAGCGCCTGGGGATCCGCCGCCGGGGCGGGCGCGGCCGCCCGCTGGCGATAGGCCTGCTTGAGGACCTTCTGCAGCTTTGTTTCCGAGGTTGGTTTGGGGCCCATCCTGTTCTTCTCCCTGTCAACCGGCGAACTTCCCCTGGCCGGGTTAAGATTCCAGCAACAGCCGGTTGATTTTCTTCCGGGCCCGGTGGGCCCGCACTTTTACGTTGGCCGCGCTCCAGCCCAGCAAACCGGCAGCCTCCTTGACGGCAAGCCCCTCGAGATAGACCAGTTCGAGCACCATCCGGTCCTTCGGGCTCAGCCGGTCCAGGGCCCAGGCCAGGATCTCGCGGGCTTCGCGCTGCTGCCCCAGCGCCTCCCAATCGTCCCGGGAGCGATCGGCCAGGCTGTTTTCGAGCCATTCCCGGTGCGCCTCCGACAGCCGGCTCAAGGGGATTTCCCGATGGCGGTACTGCCGCCGCCAGAAATCATAACAGGTGCGCACGGCAATGGTGGCCAGCCAGCGGCGGAAGCTGGATTTGGCCTTCCAGCCGGCCAGCGACTGGAAGGCCCGTACGAAAGCATCCTGAACGTTCTCCGCCACCCGATCGCCGGGCACATGCCGCCGGACGATGGCGGTGACATGCCCCTGGTATCGGGTGAACAGGTGTTCAAAGGCGTTCACGTCGCCGCCCAGAACCCGGTCGACCACGTCCTGGTCTTCCTGCTTGTGATCCACCGGAGAGCGCATGGTTTTCGGCCGCGGTTTTCGATTGAGGACCTGAGATGTCGACATCGCTCCGGTCTATTGGGAGGACACGCTTTCGGCCGGCGTGCTGAGCCAGGTATCCAGCATGGATTCCCGAACGCGGCGATGTTCACCGCGACGATTTTCGCGATTCAGGTGTTTTTCCTTGACCCGGGCGATCTGCTCCGGTGTGAGGACCGATTTAATATCATGCATGAACTGCACCTTTAGCACCGCCATGTCCTCCATCAGCGGGGCCATCTGGCGGAAGGCCAGGCGCACTTCGTTTTCGTCGAAGCGGTCGGCTTCCATCAGCGTCCGCATCTGGGCCCGCATGGTCTGCAGGGAATCCTGGCGGGCCTCCTTTTCAGCCCGATAAACGGGTAGGATTTCTCGAATCTGGGCTTTTTGGGCATCGGTCAAATCGAGTTGCATGAGCATTTTGAGACCGCCGAACCCACCCCCGTGACCGCCATGCCCACCGCCCCCAAATGCTTGGACCCACTGGGCACCGGTCGTGGCAGCCAGCATCAGAATAGCAGTGGCGATCACCATGATGGACCACTTTGAACCTGAAATCGATCTATTCATCTGTCACTCCTTCAAGGTTTGTCAAGTTGAATGCGCTATCGGCCGACGATGCCAACCCCGCCTGCGGGGCGGCTTTGACATGGAAGTCGGTACGATCGTCGAAAAGGTTACATGCGCTCCCATACAACCCCGAACGCAGCGCTGAGATTTTTTATGTAACCGCCGGAGCATTGCTGTCGACTTTTCTGACAGGTCGATCGTCGTAAAAAGAGGAAACCGCCAACATAAAATCATTTCACTGGGAGACCCTTATGAAACCGAAAGCCCGATCCACAGAGATTCAAGTTGTTCGTGAATTGCTCGGCCTGGCCGTCATCGGGTTCGTCCTCTGGTTGGCGGCCATCGGATGGCTGCCGGTCCCATCGGCCAACGCCGCTCCAGGAGCCCCGCGCCACGGTGATCCGGAGGAGAGCCTGGCGCGCATGCAGGCGCAATTGAACCTGACGGACGACCAGGTGGATCAAATCCGACCGATTCTCCAAAACCAATCCGCCAGGCGCCGCGCGCTGCTTGAGCGATTTTACGGCAAGGAAAACGGCCGGATGCGGGTGGAAATGCAGAAATTGTGGGAGGTAACCAGGTCTGACCTAGCCGCCGTGCTAACCGCAGACCAGATGGCAAAATGGCAGCAACTGCGGGAAGAACATCGGATAAAGCGCTTAAAACGCCACTCCGCGCCGACGCCGCCATAAATTAGGGAAGCGATGCACGGCAAACCGTAATTAGGTGCGTAATTAGCCTCCATGGCGTAGAAGAATTGGCAATTGGATGCGCAAGAATAGGAATCCGCTAAAACCTATTTCCGGAGGACAAGATCATGGGTAGAACACCAAACGACGATCGCAGCGACAGCCTGAATCCTAACAACCAGGCTTATTGGGACAGTTTGGACAATCATGCAAATCAACTCAATCCGAACAACGACGAGTACCGAGGTGATGAAGAAGACGACAACACATGATTCGCGTCCCGCAATGAAAACAAGATTTAAAGCTGGCGGTCTTCAAATTTCCCTTTGTCCCGCGCCGAGCATCGTTGATGAGATTGGAAAAAGCTTGTCGGCCTGTTTGAGTCCCGCTGAAGGCGGGACGAGTTCCGACAAGCGCCGATCTTATCAACGACGCGCAGGGCTAAGCGGGGCGCGTTTTCTTTTGCTTCGTTTTCTTTCACGCGAAAGAAAATGAAGAACTTCTTTCAGGAAAATACCCGGTTCGGTCACACCGATAGGCCCTTCACCAAAACACGTTCTGCAAGGAGGCCATAGGTGAAAAATGCAAAAGATCTTAGGGCCAATATAAAAAATCCTAACAATGATGCCTATTGGAAGCAAAGAGGGTATGCGAAAAGGCCAAACGATTGGAAGCAATTAATTGGAAAAAAACGTATTCATCTTAATCGCAGGGAAAAAGTGCCGGCAGATGGTGGCATAACCGATTTTTTCTGGAAAGATGATTATTAGACTACAAGGCTTGGTGCCCGAATAAATTCGCAACGTATTCGCATGCCGACGGGCGTGGAAAACCACGATCAGGCATCAAGCCTCCGACTTGAGACCGTGATAACGGATCAACCCCTCCTGGGCCACGGTGGCCACGAGCCGGCCGTTGCGGGTAAAAATTTTTCCGAGACTCAAGCCCCGCGCCTTGAAGGCGTTGGGACTTTCCATGGCATAGAGCAGCCAGTCGTCCATGCGAAAATCCCTGTGAAACCACATGGCATGGTCCAGGCTGGCCACCTGCATCTCCGGCTCCCAGAAGGTATGGCCGTGGGGGTAAAGCGAGGTGGCCACAAGGTTGAAGTCCGAGGCGTAAGCCAGCAGGTACTGGTGGGCGGCGATATCGTCGGGCATGCGATCGATGGCCTTGAACCACACGTATTTATGGGGTGTCATTTTCTGCGGGGCAAAGGGGTCCACGGGGTTGACCTGGCGGATTTCGATCGGTTTCTCGCAGAGGATCTTTTCGCGGATACCCGTCGGAATCCGGTCCGCGATCCGGCGCGCAATTGCGATGTCGGGCTCCAGTTCCTCGGGACCGGGCACGCGCGGGGCTTCGGCCTGGTGGTCAAAGCCCTCTTCATCGACCTGGAAGGAAACGGCCATCGAAAAAATGGCCCGCCCCTGCTGGACCGCCACCACACGGCGAGTGGTGAAACTCTTCCCGTCGCGGATGCAGTCCACGGTGTAGACAATGGGCTTGGTGGCTATCCCCGGGCGCATGAAATAAGCGTGCAGGCTGTGAGCCCGACGCTCGGCGCTCACGGTCTGGGATGCGGCCGACAGGGCCTGCCCCAGCACCTGCCCCCCAAAAACGCTGCCAAAGCCCAGATCCTGGCTGGGGCCCCGGAAAATGTTCTGCTCGATTTTCTCTAGCTTGAGCAGCTTCAGCAGTTCTTCCAGCACGTTGCCTTGGACACAGACCGTCATGGAATGGACCTCCGGGAATCATTCGGCTCAAGGTTTCAAAGGTACGGACGTTTGCATCGTCACGGCAGGATTGGCTTCAGACGGGCGGCGTCAGGGGCTATAGCGCATTTCCGCACGGGTGTCAAAATTCAGGCCTGTCCGCCGCAGTCGCATGCGCGCCTCTTCGATAACCTTGGCAACCTGCCGCCCGGGCAGGGAGCCGGCCCTATCAGCCCTGGTAAATCTGCTCGGCGACATCGGTCACCTCCCCGCTCACTCCGTTGCGCGCGAGCAGCTCGATGATCTCGGGGATCTCAGCAGCGGCCTGGATGGCGACACCGCGGCAGCCCTGGCGATCGGACACGGTATAGCGGTGGGCCGCAAGAAGCCTGAAGGTGGCGGCACAGTCGTTGACCCGCAGCCCCATCACGGAATAATCGTTCATGTAGAAACGCGGCAGTGGTCCCGCGAACACCCCGGCCGACCGGGACTGGTCCTGAATGTCGGGTTTCGGTACGATGGGCATAAAATGCATCGAAGCCCCCCTTCGGTCTCCATTGGGATTCGGATCTGTCTGCCCGCCACCACCGCGGCCCCTTCCGCGAGCGGAACGCAGATGCAGGAATCGAGGCTGGCGCCAGGCAGGCCTGCTGGTATATAAGGATTCCAACGAAACCCGGCAACCGAGGCGTTGGAATCACCGATGGGCCCGGACGCCCGGGGAGGCCACCTGCAGATGCTCAGGGGATTGATCCCCCGCAACCCATTGGGAACCACCATGACCACGACCCGCATCGACGAATGCCTCGCCACCCGAGACGGCCACCTGTTTATCGAAGACTGCGACACGGTGGAACTGGTCCGGCAATTCGGCTCACCGCTTTTTGTCATTTCCGAGAACCAGCTGCGGCGCAACACCCGACGCTTCCGGCAGGCCTTTGCGGAGGCCTGGCCCGATGGCGCGGTGGACGTGCTGCCGGCCATCAAAGCCAACTGGATCCTGGCCACACGCGCGATCTTGAGTGCCGAGGGCGCCGGGGCCGACGTCTACTCCGAAGGCGAGCTGCAGGCCGCCCTGGAATCCGGCGTGGCCCCGGATAAAATCTCGGTCAACGGCGGCGGCAAACCGGATGCCCTGATTACGAAATGCCTCCGGGCCGGGGTGCGCATCACGGTGGAGGACCTGGACGAACCCGCCCGGATCGACCGGATCGCCGGAGAGCTGGGAACCAAAGCCCGCATCCGTTTCCGTGTCAAACCCAATTTCCCCAACCTGTGGAGATCCACCGACTTCGCCCAGGAGAAGGTGTCCATCGACCTGGGCATTCAAACCTACAAATCCGGCATCCCGGCCCAGTATCTGCCCGAATTGGGCCGCGAGGTTCTGGCGCGGCCCAATCTGGAAATGGTGGGCATTCATTTCCATGCCGGACGTCATCACCCCAGCCTGTGGTACTGGCGCGGCCTGATGCGGCAGTACGCCCGCCTGGTGGCTGCGCTATGCCGGGAATGGGGCGACTGGCGCCCCTGGGAAATCGATATGGGCGGCGGTTTCGCCGTTCACCGCGACCCCCACAACAAGCTGGGGCTGCGACGCGACGTGGTCGAGACCTGGCTCACCTGGCCGCTGGCCTGCCTGCTGCAGCTGCTGCCGCCCGCCCGGCGCTATCGTCTCATGCGCCGCTTCGTGGGCCTGTTCACCAAAACGCCCAGCCCGAAGCGCGCGCCCGCGATCGAGGCCTACGCCCGGGCAGCCGCCGGCACCCTGCGGCGCGAGCTCAACCGCCAGGGTGTCGACACCCGGGGGGTCAAACTCCAGATCGAGCCCGGCCGCAGCCTCTACGGCAATGCCGGCATCCACCTGACAAGGGTCAAACAGTTCAAGCAGCAGACCGAGCCCCTGCCCATGAACTGGGTGCTCACCGACACCACCTATTTCTTCCTGAGCGGCGGGGTCTTCGAATACCAGTTCGGCCACTTCATCTTCGCCAACCGGACCGATGACCCACCCGTGCACGTGGCCGATATCGTGGGCCACTCCTGTTATGCCGACCGCATCCTGCCCTTCGTCCGCGTACCGGCGGTCGCACCCGGGGACCTCCTGGCCCTGCTGGACATGGGGGCCTATCAGGAAGTTTCGGCAAGCAATTTCAATGCCCTGCCGCGTCCGGCCACCGTCCTGGTCAACGGCGCCCGGGCGGATGTCATCCGCCGGGCCGAAACGCTGGATGATGTCTTCCGCCGCGACGTCATCCCGGATCGCCTCCTGGTTCGCCACCAAAGGCGGGAGCTATAGAGTGAAGCTCTTCCTCAGAGCGGAAGGCATACGGTGGCCCTCCGGATGGGAGCGAATTAATCGGTTGGACTTTCGTATTTATCCCTTTGCCCCGCGCCGAGCATCGACACGTCGGGCGGGAAAAGCGCGCGGACCTGTTTGAACGCAGCGAGTTTCCGCGCGCGCCGACCGACGTGGCGACGCACAGGAAAAAGCGGGGCACGGGCGTCTTCTTTTGGTTCGTTTTCTTCCACGTGGAAGAAAATGAACACACCAAGAAATAATATTTCCCGCATCGGCAAACCCCACCGAGGCCTCCCCCTGTGGTGGCGGGTTTAGATCAAAACTAAATTTAAACCTTGACAATCGCATCGATAGTTCTATAGTTTGACATATGTCGAATAATAAAAGTACTAAACTTGAGCGGTTTGCCGAGGTTTTCAAGGCCCTTTCCAATCCCAACCGGCTGAAAATCTTCCAGCGCCTGGCCAGCTGCTGCAAACCGGGAACGGTCAGCATCATCGATGCCTGCGAAACGGCCTGCGTCGGCGATCTGGGCCGCGAGCTCGACATTGTGCCCTCGACCGTTTCACATCATATAAAAGAACTGCGCCAGGCCGGGTTGATCCAGACCCGCCGTCGGGGGCAGAAGATCGAGTGCTGGATCGATCCCGGTGTGGTCGAGCAGCTGCGGGGTTTTTTCTCTTTCTAAGGGAAAAAATTTTTGGGCTAATAATTCGATACTTTTCGAAAATTTAAAATATTGTCCCTCCAGTCACGACGGACGGACACCAAACCAAGGAGGCAACATGACGTCGGACAATTTCAGCCCCATACGCAAAATGGTTCGCGATCAATACGGCCAGGTGGCCTTGGGTCAGGGTTCCTGCTGCGGCCGCCCGGAAACATCCGCGTGCGGTTGCGGCGACGATGCCGGCGCCCGGCTGGAATCCAAAGCCCGGGGCTATTCGGACGAACAGATTGCGAGTGTGCCCGAAGGCGCCAATCTCGGTCTGGGCTGCGGCAACCCGGTGGCACTGGCGGCCCTCGAAGCGGGCCAGACCGTTCTCGACCTCGGTGCCGGCGCCGGTTTCGACTGTTTTCTGGCCGCCCGGGCGGTGGGCCCCGAGGGCCGGGTCATCGGGGTCGACATGACCCCCGAGATGCTCGACAAGGCCCGCCGCAACGCCGAGGCGGGCGGCTATTCGAATGTATCCTTCCGACTGGGGGAGATCGAGCATCTGCCGGTGGCGGATGCGTCGGTGGACGTCGTCATATCCAACTGCGTGATCAACCTGTCGCCGGACAAACCCCGGGTGTTTGCCGAAGCACTGCGGACCCTGCGCCCGGGCGGCCGGTTGATGATTTCCGACATCGTCCTCTTAAAGCCCCTTCCGGACACCCTGCGCGATTCGGTTTCGGCCTACGTGGGCTGTGTGGCCGGTGCCGTGCTGCGGGACGACTACCTGGCCATGCTGCGTGCGGCTGGTTTCCAGGAAGTGACCGTCTGCAGCGAGACCGTCTGGGCGGAAGACCTGCCAACCCAGGACCCGCTGGTGGCATCCATATTGAAGGAAACACGGCTGACCCCGGCCGCAGCGGCCGACATCGGCCGCTCGATCGTGAGCCTCCAGGTAAGCGCACGCAAAGCCGCATAATATCGCCGGACGTCCGTCCATGCACGCCTGGTGCGACGATAAAAAAAGGAGCCAACCATGGGCAAGCTTGAACCCCCTGCCGGGCGTATTACAATTCCAGAGGGAGACCAGTGGATCAGCGATGTGGCCCGAGCCGCCCAGGCCTACAAGGCCAGCGCCGCCAGCTGCACCCAGTCGATCGTGGCGGCTTTCCTGGATGTCTTTGAGCGTCGCGAACCCATGGTGCTGCGGGCGGCCACGGCCTTCACGGCCGGCATGTTCAGTTCCCTGACCTGCGGCATCCATGCCGGCGGCATCATCGTTCTGGGGCTGGTGGCGGGCAGAGAAGAGATCACCGACGGGCTGGATGGCCTCCTGCCGGTTGTCCAGCCGGCCCAGGAGATGATCCGCCGCATCAATCGACGGATCGGGGGCCATGACTGCCGTGAGATGACCGGTGTGGATTTTACCGATCTTGAACAGGCCATGGCCTACCACGGATCGCCCGCGGCAGAGGAATGCACGCGCCGGATCCATGACGGCGCCGAAGAAATCGCTCGGGTGCTGCAGGAACTCAATGCTGCCGGCGAACTGATCATACGAACGCCGCGTCACCACCAATGAGGAGCAGTATCAGCATGAATGTCCTGACCATACTGGGAAGCCCGCGGCCTAAGGGCAACACCGCCACGGTACTGGCGGCGTTCGAGGCGCTGGTCGGCGCGCATTATGCAGTCACACGCATCGACCTGGCCCAACGCGACCTCAACGGCTGCCTGGGGTGCAATGCCTGCCAGGCCAGGGGGCAGCCTGGCACCTGCGTACAGGCGGACGACGGCCCCGAGATTCTGGAGCAGATCGTGGTCGCCGATGCCGTGGTTTACGCCACCCCCCTCTACGCCTGGGGATTCAGCGCCCAGATGAAAGCACTGATCGACCGCCACTACTGTTTCGTCACAGGCTACGGCACCGACCAGTTCGCCTCCCGTCTGCAGGGTAAGCCGCTCGCCCTGCTGGTGACCTGCGGCGGTCCGATCGCCGGCAACGCCGACCTCGTTCGGGAAATGTTTGCCCGGTTGGCCGCCTACGGCCAGAGCCGCATCTTCGGGACCTATGTCCTGCCCCACTGCACCGAACCGGACCATCTGGGCAGCCGGGCGGTCGAACTCGCCCGGCAGTTGGGCAAAGATCTCGCGGATCTGGCCCTGCCCCATTCCTGAATGGCGCGTGCGCCTAAAGGCCATCGACCCGATCGGCCACTTCCGCCAGCAGACCGCCCAACCCGATCGGCGTAAAAAGCGCTGTACGGTCTGGTGAATTTTATAGGTCTGTTTGGGCGAGGTTCAGGGCTGAGGCCGCCGCCACGGTGCGCTCGGGTGACACCTGTCAGATCTTATCCGGATCGAATCCCATGGCCGCAATGGTTTCGTGATCACGGCCCTGGGCGCGCTTTTTTAGATGGCGGGCGATGGCCAGGCGTTCTTCCTCTGACTTGTTCTGGGCCAGATCGCCCTTGCCCGTCATACGGCGCGGTTTGATTTCTACGACCGCACAGGCTTTGCAGGCCGGCATGGCCGCATCCACCGGCGTAAACGTACGGCCGGGTTCATGTTTGGCCACCAGGGCATTCAACGCCGCCGCTTTCCTTTCCCCGTCCGGCAGCAACCGGGCTTCGCCACGGATGACCACGCAGTGGTAGAACTGGTGCAGTTTGCAGGCCCCGCCTTCCGCATTGAGGCCCAGGTCGATATAGGCCAGCGGAATATCCACTTCGAAGCACACGCGGGTATCGCGGGCGATATTATCCAGCTTCTCGCCCTTCAATGCGCAGTGGAAATAGATGCAGCCCCGATCGAAAACAAAGTTGACCGGGGTGATGTAAGGGTAGCCGTCCGGGCCGACGGTGGCCATCCGGCCGATGGTGGCAGCCGCCAGGATGCGTTCGAGTTCGGCCGGGTCCGTAATTTCACAATGCTTGCGTCGCATGGGCGTGGCGCTTTCGGTATGGGTGTATGGAAACGGTATGGGCGTGGCGGCCAACGCGCAGATGCCGGGCCGCAGCGCATACCGCATTTCAGAAAATCATAATGTCGGGATGGACCTCAGACGCGATGCAATCCGAAATAGATGTGGTCCGTCATGGCTTCCGCCAGCTCATCCGGCCCGGCAGGCAGCGCCTTTTCTCTTAGCTGGTCATCCACCGCCAGCGTGGAGAGGCCGTGGACGCACGACCAGGCAAACAGGGCCTGGGTGCGGGATTCGCCATCGGCCAGCAGCCCGACCGATTGACAGTCCTCCACGGCCGTGACCAGCATGCCAAAGGTTTGGTCACCGGCCGCATGCAGATCGGGGTAAGCCTTCTTATCCGCCACCGCCAGGTGAAACATCACCTTGAAATGGGCCACGTGGGTCAGGGCGAATTCGATATAGGCCTTGCCCAGAGCCTTGAACCGCATAAGGGGGTCATCCGCCGCCACCGCCTGCTGGGCCGCCGCCATCATCGCCGCCATCTGGCGAAATCCCTCTTCGGCCACAGCCGCCAGCAGCCCGCGCATATCCTTGAAATGATGGGCCGGGGCGGCGTGGCTGACGCCCGCATGACGCGCGGTCTTGCGCAGGGTCAGGCCGCCGATGCCTTCCTGGGCGACAATCGCCACGGCCGAGCGTATCAGGGCCGCGCGTAAATCGCCGTGGTGGTACCCGCCCGGCCGCCGGCCGCTGGCCTTCACCTTACGCCCCCTCCGATCTTTTATATGCGTGGTTGCATCCGTCATGGCGACTATATGACGAATAATCTTGACAATGTCAAGAAAGCTGTTGTAAGAACCTCCTATCTTGACAATGTAAAGTTTGATCCCAAACAGATAAGACATCATGCCAAGGAGGAAACCGCCATGACCGCAACGCCCAGGATCATTTGCATCAACGGCTCGCCCAAGGTGGGGGTGGGCAACACATCCCAGATGACCGCCATGCTGCGCCCCCATTTTGAACGCCAGGGGATCGCCTTCGAGGAGCACTTCCTGAGCCAGCACCAGATCCGCTACTGTAATGGTTGCGGCAGTTGTCTCGAAAAAGGCGCCTGCTGGATCCGCGACGATTTTAAAACCCTCATCCGCAAGGTCATGGCCGCCGACGCCCTGGTGCTGGCCTCGCCCGTCTATTTCTTCCACGTCACCGCCCAGATGAAAACGTTTATCGACCGTTCCCTCGCTTTCGGCCACAAGCCCCAAGACGCCTGGAAGCCGGGCCTGGCGGTCTGCGTTTCCGCCGGGAGCGGCGAAACAGATACGGCCGGCTACCTGCAGCATGTCATGCGCACCTTCGGTGCTTACGGCATCGGCGCCCTGACCGCCATTTCGGCAGCCCCGGGGCAGTTCGTGGGCAAAACGGCTGTCGAGGCTCGCGCGGCTGACCTGGCCGCGGATCTGGCCCGGGCCCTCGAGCGCGGGGAGCGCTATCCGGCCACGGACCGGGATCTCCAATTCTGGCGTTTCATGGGTCACCTGGTGTATGAAAACCGTCATTTCATGGCCGCCGATCACCGCCATTGGGAAACGCGCGGGCTCTATGAGCGGTTTGGCGCCTACGTCGGTCAGGACACCGCCCCCGTCAATGTGGATCCGGCAATGCGCCAGGCCTGGCTGGACAGCATGCGGCAACCGGATCCGGCGCCGCAGCAACCAAAGTCGACCGCTACCGGTACACGGCCCCACAATCTGCACACCCTCCTGCAATTCATGCCCGGGCATTTGAACACCGCCGCGGCCGGCGACCTCGAGGCCGTCTACCAGTTCGAAGTAAATGGTGATGAAGATTTCACGGCGCACATCCACATCGCCAAGGGTAAGGCGCGCTTCAACGACGGCCCGGCTTCCAAACCCGACCTGATCATCCGCTCACCGGCTGCCGTCTGGATGGGGATATCCCGGGGAGAAATCGACGGCCAGACCGCTTTCATGGAAGGACGCTACACGGCGGAGGGTGATCTGAATCTCCTGATGCGCCTGCCGCAGCTTTTTGCCAGCCTGTGATGATCGCCGTCCGACCGATCCATCCCATCGGACCGCCCATTCGGTCTGAAAGCAGACACGGCCGGAATCGTCCTGCGGCAACATGCAAAATGGCATTTCGTGATTAGGATTATGCAGGTAAAGTTAAACAGCTAATCCACGGACAGAAGCAGGCCGCCCTATTACGGGTGTTGGCCGCTGATTCCGATCACGCTCAGCAAGGCAGGACAAAATGGCCAATCGCGAATTTTACGACTGTATCATCATCGGCGGCGGACCGGGGGGATTGTCGGCCGGGATCTATGCCCTGAGGGCCTCGATGCGTACCGTTCTGATCGAAAAGGCGGTAACCGGCGGACAGATCGTACTATCGGACGAAGTGGAGAACTACCCGGCCCTGGGCAGCCTGAGCGGCGCCGAACTCGGGCAGAAATTCCTCCAGCACGCCCAGGACTACAACCTCGAAATCGTATCCCAGGAAGTGGTCGAACTGGTACCCGGCCTCGAGAACCACACGGTCCGCCTGGCGGACGGCGAAACCATCCGGGCCCACGCGATCATCCTGGCCACCGGCGGCAGCCCGCGCAAGCTTGCGGTTCCGGGGGAGGATGAACTATACGGCAAGGGGGTCAGCTACTGTGCGGTCTGCGACGGTTTCTTCTTTCGCAACAAGAGCGTGGTGGTGGTCGGCGGCGGCGACAGCGCCGCCGAAGAAAGTCTCTACCTGGCCAAACTGGCCAGCAAGGTTTACCTGATTCACCGCCGTGACAAACTGCGTGCCAGCATGATTCTGCAGGAGCGCCTGTTCGCCGACCCCAAGATCGAGATCCTCTGGAATACGACGGTGTCGGCCATCCTCGCCGAGGGCGAAGAAGTTGCGGCCGTCACGCTGGAGGACACCCAGACAGGCGAGACGCGCCACTTTCCGACCGAGGGCGTTTTCGTGTTTGTCGGATTCGACCCCAACAACGCGCTCGTGCCCGCCGGCATCAAACTGAACGCGGACGGCTATGTGTGCACCGACGAAAAATGCGAGACCGGCATCGACGGCATCTTCGCCATCGGGGATCTGCGCGAAAAATATGCCCGCCAGATCGTGGTGTCCGCCGGGGACGGGTGTACCGCGGCCCTGGCCGCGGCCCATTTTGTCGAGCTGCGGCGGCATGCACAGGAGTGACCGCACACAACCGGCGCTCAGGCGCCCGGTCGCGCGTTCAGGCGGGCCGCCTCCTGCCCGGCGATCCGCCCGAATACCAGGCACTCGGTAAGCGCACAGCTGCCCAGGCGGCTGGCGCCGTGAACACCGCCCGTAACCTCGCCGGCGGCAAAAAGACGCGGGATAGGCTTGCCGTGAAGATCGATCACCCGCGCCTGGGGATCGATGCGCACACCACCGGGGGTGTAATGCACCTTGGGGTAGAGGCGAATGGCGTAAAAAGGCGGTGTGGTCACCGCAGTGGCTTCAGGGCCTAGCTTTTTGCCGAAGGCGTCCGGCTGCCCAGCGGCAATGGCGCGATTGTAGGCCGCCACCGTTTCCAGGAGTGCCGGCCCCGGCATGTCGTAAGCCGCCGCCAGGTCTTCCAACCTGTCGAACGCCCGGACTTTGCCGCTTTTGAGGCAGTACTGCAGGCTTTCAGCATCTTTTAACGCCCCGCGCGCATCGACGACGCCGACACAGGCATGCCCGGTCTGCATCATTGCTTCGGCGCGCTCGCGGCGGTCGCCCCACTCGTTGACGATTCGCTGTCCCGTAACCGGGTCCACCAGGATGCCGGCGGGAAACAGCGCGTAGGATGCAAAACGCCCCCCTTTGCCATAGCCCTTCTCATCCACACATCCCCAGGGACCGAGCTGAATCCAGGACAAGTGCACGGGACAGGCCTGCAGACCCAGCGCGGCGATCAGGCCCTCGGCGGTGGCGCCGCGGTGATTCGTGGTCTGCAGGGAGGCTTTCAGCCCGGGATGCTGCGCCACCCGGAAGGGGGGATCGTTGGCGAAGCCGCCGGTGGCCAGAACGACGGCCCGTCGGGCGCCGATCGTCCTGGGCGTTCCGCTGTCGGCGTCCGGGAAACGATAGCCCTCCCGGATGCGCACCCCCTGGATAGCGCCGTATACATCGGCAACAAAGCCCGTAAACCGGCACTGGGTGTGCACTTGTATACCCAAACCGGCCAACCGGGCCACCTGCGCCTTGATGATATCCACCCCCGAGTGGCTGCGCGTGGTAACGCTGCGCGCCACCGCGTGGCCGCCGAAGCGATCCACCTGATCGAGGTAGCGCACGCCCAGCTCCGTCCGCGTCCATTCGATGGTGGCGGCCGCGTTCTCGGCCACGATCCTGACCAGCTCGGGGTGGTTGAGCCCCAGACCGGCCTTCACCATGTCGGCCGCAAAGAGCTCGGGCGAATCTTC
>JASJCD010000186.1 GCA_030066135.1 Desulfobacterales bacterium
GCGGGCGAAGGTGGCCTCGCCGTCGCGAAGGGCCACAAGTTGCGCCGCTGGAAAATGCTGGCCGATCCATGCCCGGTCGCCGCTGCCTTCCATGGCGAAGCCCGCTGTCATCCCGAAAAACAACAGACCGATCAAATAGCATTTCATTAGGGGTGGCCTCCCTTACACAAGATGATTGCCCAATATGATGCCGGGCGCCCCACTGCTTGGACAAGGCTGCTGTATACGCTACGCTTGGGGTTATGCCAGGCGGCCCGGCAGTCCTGCGCGGATTTATTGACGCCTCCCGGCGGGGTCCTTAGTTTGATCCACCGCGGTACCGGCCGATAACCCGGCCGCGGTCACACTTCCACCAAGCGGGAGGTGCCACCATGATCAAACCACTCAAAGCACAGAATATCCTTGTAACAGGGGGGTCGCGCGGCATTGGGGCGGCCATCGTTCGGCGGCTGGCATATGACGGCGCCAACGTGGGCTTTACCTACAGCCGATCGGACACGGCCGCTGCCGAGCTGACGCAGATGCTGACGGCCGAGGGCGCCACGGTGAAAGCTTATCACGCCGATGCGGCCCGGCCCCAGGACATGCCGGCGCTCGTGGACCGGTTTATCGAAGATTTCGGCCGCCTCGACGTCCTGGTGAACAATGCCGGCGTCTTCAGCGGGGCGCATATCGGCGAGATTGATGCGGCCGAGTATAAGCGTGTCATGCAGATCAATGTCGAGGCCCTTTTCATGCTGACCAATGCTGCGGCCGGGGCGATGCAGGCCGGCAGCCGAATTGTCAATATCAGCAGTGTGCTTGGGGAGCGGGCCGCAGTGGCGGGCCTGAGCCTCTATAATGCCTCCAAGTTCGCGGTCACCGGGTTCAGCCGCAGCTGGGCCCAGGACCTCGGTCCCAGGGGCATTCTGGTCAACGCCGTGCAGCCGGGGCCCATCAATACGGAAATGAACCCGGAAGATGGTGAAAAGGCGGACCAGATGAAACAGCAGACCGCCCTGGGGCGTTATGGCCAGCCGAATGAAGTTGCCGGTGTGGTGGCTTTTCTGGCAGGCCCGGATGCGACCTACATCACGGGGGCCACGGTCAATGTGGATGGCGGCTGGAATGCCTGAGCGCGGGGCAACGCCCCCTGTCCCGCCGCCGGCGGGCCCATCGGGTCCGTTCGCCGCGTAAAGTCCGCTGCACTTCACCGTCAGGCAGGTAGACCCCCGCCACCTGAAAGCTATTATTGATGATTACCCGGTCCGGAAGGATCGCCCGGTCGGTAAAGTATTTGCTGGCCGGGACGTATCCCTTCGCGGTGCAGATCAGGCTGTGGCCGCGACGATACGAACGGTTTCGAAATGAATGGCGACCGTGTCGGCCGTATCGTGCGCATAGCCACCGCTCATGGTTACGGCCACCGGCAGGCCGTTTTGGCGGCAGACGTCCATCACCAGCCGGTCGCGCCGTGCCAGTCCTGCGCGGCTCAGTGCCAGGCGCCCGAAGCGGTCCCGGTGGTAGGGGTCGGCGCCGGCCAGATAGACGGCCAGGTCAAACGGTCCCGACGCCAGGGCCCGGGCGAGACCCGATGTCAGGCGTTCCAGGTATTCGTCATCCGCGGTGTCGTCCTCCAGGGCGATATCCAGGTCGCCGGGGACCTTGCGATAAGGGAAATTGTTGCGTCCGTGAATGGAAAAGGTAAATACGCTGGGATCGCCGCTGAAGATCGCGGCCGTGCCGTTGCCCTGATGAACGTCGCAGTCGATCACGACCGCCGTTTGAATATTTTGGCGGGCCTGAAGGGCGCGCAGGCTGATGGCCACATCGTTGAGGATACAGTAGCCCTCGCCGTGATCGGGAAAAGCATGATGGGTGCCGCCCCCGAGATTGATGCCAGCACCGCCGGCCAGAGCGCTGCGGGCGGCGGCCAGGGTTGACCCCGTCGAATAGCGGGCCCGCTCGACAAGTTGGGGTGACCAGGGAAACCCGATGCGGCGCATCTCGTGACGGGACAGACGGCCTTGCTGCAAGCGGGTGATGTAATCCGGATCGTGCACCCGCAGAATATCCTCTTCGGTGGCCGCCGGGCCCGCCAGCAGATGCGCCGCATCGACCAGGCCGGCCGCCTGCACCCTTTCCCGCAGCAAGCGGTATTTGTCGATGGGAAAGGTATGTCCGGCGGGCAGCGGCAGACGGCAGGCATCGCTGTGGTAGATCTTGAGACCCCTGGCTCCCGCCTGTGCTTCGGTGTTTCCTGTGCGCGGGTATCGGCTGCGAAGTCTCATGGGGGTATCCTCGGATGTAGCGGCTGCCGGTCAGCGATTGGTGAGCCGCAGGAGGGTCATAAGGTTCTTGAATTTGGTGGTCCGGAATTCACAGTCGTTCATCATGCCGAGAATCAGACGTTCCTTCTGCAGCCGGATCAGGGCCTGGGCGATGCTGCCCGCAATGTCACTGTCCACGACCCGCCGGTCGTCCGCGGCGCAGATATTGGGCGATGGCGTGGCCGCATAGGTGATCAGGGTGAGCGCCATCAGATTACGCAGGTTTTCGTGAATCACGTTTTCGGGGTTGATCCTGTTGTTGATGTGGCTGATCACGACACGCTTGTCCTCTGTGCTGATGCATCGAATCAGTTCGCTCTGCATATTGCTCATGGCGGGGTTCGTGCTCCGTGAAGGTTGGCGGTCTGCCAATTGATTGCGCCTTGTTCAGCCAAGCATCCCATTGTTTGGGAAAAATTAGTACCGTCGCCATTGAACGGCAATGCCGCCGTCGGACGCCTGCGGGGAAAGTAACGAGGTGCATGCCGCGGACTTGTGGCGGTGTGCGCCCGCCGGGTGAGGCGCGGGGCTTTGCCCGGCCATTTGGGTTTGAGGATCATCAAGGGATGCTTGCTCGTGCGCGCCTTACCGCCAGCAGGCATTCAAGGGGCGACCGCCGGCTGGCAGCAGGGAGCGAGAACATGGTGGGCCCGGGGAATTGTTCTTGGTAGCCGCCCGACCTTTAATCCGCCATCTTGGATTTGGCCTTCTCGATTTCTTCCACCATCTGCTTCATTTTGAACTCCCGGGCTTCGATCTTGACCATCATCATACCGAATGATTCGGCCAGATCCGCCAGCAGACTGGGATAGCGCTCGCGCTTGGCCAGTTCGAAGAGCCGCTCGGCATCCTGCTGATCATATTGGCCCGAGGCGATCTTCTTGCAGGCCTGGTTGAGCATTTCGAACAGCTCGAGGTAATAACTTGCAAAATCCATGGGTTCTCCTCCATTTGCAGATTCGTGGCGGGTCTCTGCGGGGGCATGGGCGTACCTGCCGGCGCTATTGTTAAACCAATAAGACCGATTCGCTTTTTTGCAATTGATTTGGCGGCGATGGTTCTTCGTGGCCGTCCGAGCCCGGCCGCTAAGGCAACCGGGCGCTCTTTTTTGTCTTTGATGATTGTGGTATTGGAAATATTTCATTCATCTTCAAGGTTTTATACGGATAGGCCCCATTGTCTGGATATCGGGGAGACAACGCCCGGCAGCGGGCACGCCCCCGGCGATCACCAGATCCCCCACCGTCACAGAGGAGCCGCCATATGAATCTGCGCGACATACAGACCGCCGAAGACGTTCGTAATCTGATCGCCGAGCGTAATCCCGCTCATGTCAAGGTTGGTGTCTTCGATGCCGATGGCATCATGCGGGGCAAATACATGTCCCGGGCCAAATTTCTGTCTGCGCTCGAAAAGGGTTTTGGTTTTTGTGACGTGGTTCTGGGGTGGGACTGCCAGGACCAGCTTTATGACAACGTCACTTACACCGGATGGCATAGCGGCTATCCGGATGCGCTCGTGCGCATTCTGCCCGCAAGTGTCCGTGAGCTTCCCTTCGAGGATAACGAACTGTTTTTTCTGGGCGAGTTTGCCGAAGCGGCCGAGGCGATCTGCCCCCGCGGTGTTTTGCGGCGGGTGCTCGCACGCGCCCATGGGATGGGATTTTATCCCCTGGCCGGGTTCGAGTACGAGTTCTTTGTTTTCGAGGAAGACAGCCATTCGATCCGTACCAAGGGCTATCGCGATCTCAAGCCCATGGCGCCGGGTTTTTTCGGCTATTCGGTCCTGCGCAATTCGGTTCACAGCGACTTTTATCGCGGGCTGCTCGACACTTGTGAAACCATGGATTTCGGTCTCGAAGGGCTGCACGAGGAGACCGGTCCGGGGGTTCTGGAAGCGGCCATTGCGGTCGATCACGGGCTGGCCGCGGCCGACAAGGCGGCGTTGTTCAAGACGTTCACCAAGGTCGTGGCCCAGCGCTGCGGGCTGCTGGCGACGTTCATGGCCAAGTGGTCCCCGGACTGGCCCGGTCAGAGCGGCCATATCCACATGTCGCTCGAGGATGCCGAGGGGCACGCCGTATTTCATGATCCCGAAGCCGAGCATGCCATGAGTGCCGGCATGTGTCATTTCATGGCCGGCCAGCAGCGCCTGATGCCCGAATTGCTGGCCATGATCGCCCCCACGGTCAACAGCTTCACCCGGTTGATTCCCGGATTCTGGGCACCCACGGAAGCCAGCTGGGGCGTCGACAACCGCACCTGCGCGCTGCGGGCGATTCCCGGCAGTGCCAAGTCCCAGCGGCTGGAATATCGGATTGCCGCGGCCGACGCCAATCCCTATGTGGTGTTGGCCGCCGCCCTGGCCTCGGGGCTGTGGGGTATCGAAAACCAGGCGGCGCTCGAGGCACCGGTCAGCGGCAATGCCTATGACCAGGCGTTTCCCGCAGCGCTGCAGTTTCCCCGCACCCTGTGGGACGCTGCGCAGCGGCTTAAGGGTTCCGCAATGGCCCGCGACTGGTTCGGCGAGGCCTTCGTCGATCATTATGCGGCCACGCGTGAATGGGAGGAGCGGGAATTCCGCAAGCACATCACCGACTGGGAGCTGGCGCGTTATTTTGAAATCATCTGAGGCCAGGAACGAAATGGTCTTTTTTGCCCTGGGCGGCGTTCTCCGCAGGTTTTCGGCTGCGGCGTACATTCGTACGCCTCACCGCAAACCTGTTGCGGCCTTGCCCAGGACAAAAAATCTTCATTTCGCGAGGCTGTACTTGAGAAGTGATGGCCGTGCCCATAAAAGGGAAACAACGAAAGTAATGCGAGGAACCCACGGATGAGCGAAACGATGGAACTTAATGGCAACTGGAACTACCCCACGGCGATTCGCTTCGGGGCCGGGCGGATCCGTGAACTGCCGGATGCCTGCCGCGAATTGGGCGTCGCGCGACCGCTGCTGGTGACCGACCCCGGTCTGGCCGCCCTGCCCATGATCGCGGCCGCGGTCGCACGCTGCCGGGACGCAGGCCTGGGCTGTGAAGTCTTCTCCGAGGTTCAGGGCAACCCGGTGGTCGCCAATGTCGATGCGGGCGTGGCCGCTTTTCGGGCCGGCGGGCATGACGGGGTGATCGCCTTTGGCGGCGGCAGCGCCCTGGACGTGGGCAAGGCTGTGGCCCTGATGGTCGGTCAGACACGGCCCATCTGGGACTTCGAGGACCGCGAGGACTGGTACACCCGGGTGAACGTCGAGGGCATGGCACCGGTGGTGGCCGTGCCCACCACCGCCGGCACCGGGTCCGAAGTCGGGCGTGCGGCGGTGATCACCGATGAACGCGACCACACCAAAAAGATAATCTTTCATCCCCGCATGCTGCCGTCTTTGGTCATCGCCGATCCGGAGCTGACCTTAGGGTTGCCGGCCGGGATCACGGCCGCGGTGGGCATGGATGCCCTGGCCCACAACCTGGAGGCCTTCTGCAGCCCGTTTTACCACCCCATTGCCCAGGGCGTGGCCCTGGAAGCCATGCGTCTCATCCGGGAATGGTTGCCGACCGCCTGCCGCCAGGGGGATAACATTACGGCCCGGGCCCACATGCTGGCGGCCGCCACCATGGGGGCCGCCGCATTTCAGAAAGGCCTGGGCGCCATGCACGCCCTGAGCCATCCGTGCGGCGCCGTGCTCGACACCCACCACGGGCTGACCAATGCCGTGGTCATGCCCTACGTGCTGGTTTTCAATCGTCCGGCCATAGAGGAGAAGATGACCGCCCTGGCGCGCTATCTCGATCTGCCCGCCCCGTCTTTCAAAGCCGTCCTCGAATGGGTTCTGGACCTGCGGAAAGAGATTGGTATTCCCCAGGACCTGGCCGCGCTCGGTGTCACCGAAGCGCATATCGCCCAACTGGCCTCAATGGCCGTGGTCGATCCCTCGGTCGGCGGCAACCCGGTGCGGCTGACGAAGGCGAATCTCACGACCCTTTTCAGAGATGCCGTCCGGGGACATATCGGTTGATGCCGCGGAGCTTTTTCCGCGCTGATCAGGAGAAGTGCCATGCATGGATTCACAGGCCGCATTCTCAAAATCGATCTCGGCAGGCGCCACGTCGAGGTGATCACCAGGGACCGCGATTTCTACCACCAGTATCTGGGAGGCGCCTTTCTGGCGGCCAGGCTTTTCAAGGAGGCGCTGGCCGGTGAAACGCCGCCGGCGCCGCTGGCCCCCGGCAATCCCATCGTATTTGCCACCGGACCCCTGGCCGGCGCACGGGTTTGCGGATCGACGCGGGTCAACGTGGTGTCGCGCTCGCCGGAGACACCGGGGATCTATACCTCCCAGGGCGGCGGCGAGTTTGGCCCGGACCTCAAACGGGCTGGCTACGATGCCCTGGTGATCACCGGTAGATCCGCCGCCCCTGTGGTCTTGAACATCCGCAATGACCGGGTGCGTTTTGATGATGCCGCCCACCTGTGGGGGCGGGACCGAAGCGAAGTCTACGCGGCGTTGACCGCCGCGAAGGGCGCACGCGGATCTATCGCCAGCATCGGACCGGCGGGCGAAAACCGGGTGGCGCACGCCAATATCATGTTCGAGCCGGATCACTATGCCGGTCGCGGCGGATTGGGGGCCGTGATGGGCGCCAAGGGGCTGAAGGCCATCTGCGTCGGCGGGGATCGCGCCGTGGTCTTCAAGGACGAGGCCGGCGTGCGGGCCGTCAATACAACCGGCGCCAGGACCTTTCTTGAAAGCTTCGAAAAAAACCCGCACAGTTTCCTGGGGGTTTTGCGCACTTACGGTACCTATGGCCTGTTGATGCTGAATCAGGACATTGGCAATCTGCCGGTAAAAAACTTCGGACAGGCCCGGATGGACGATGTGGATTTCGAAGCGGCCATCGAACACGAACGCATCGGGGCCGATACCGTGGGCCGGCGCACCCCCTGCAAAGGGTGCTACCTGGGTTGCAAGAAAATGGCCAAAGGCGAAGACCGTGCCCCCCTGCCCGAATACGAGAGCATGGCCCTGCTGGGTCCCAACCTGGGACTGCGGCATCTGGCCCCGGGGATGGCGGCTACCGATCTGTGCAACCGCCTGGGACTGGACACCATTTCCACCGGGGCGCTCATCGCCTATTTGATGGACGGTTTCGAGAACGGAGACCTGGACGCGGACGTGCTGGGCTACGAGATCCGGTTCGGCCAGGCCGAAAAGGTGGTCGAACTCATCCGCATGATGGCCCATCGCGAGGGCCGGGCCGGGAGTCTGCTGGCCGACGGTATCGCCGCCTGCCGCCAGGCCCTGGGACCGGCGGCCGACCGGCATCTGCGCTTCGCCAACGGCATGGGGCTGCCGGCGCATATGCCGCGCGTGAAGCCCGGCATCGGTTTCGGCTACCTGCACGGCCCCAATCCCGGCGATCACATGAAAGCCGAGCACGACTGGATCGCCGCCAGCCCAGGCGACCTCGAAATGTTTGGCCTCAGCGCCACCTCCGAGCCGGCCGCCCTGGACCGGGCCAAGGTCCAAGTCTACCGCGCCACCCAGATTTATTTCGCGGCCATGGACACCTTGAGCCTGTGTCTTTTCATCTTCGGGCCGGGCAATATCCTGGCCCTCGAAGACATCGTCACCATGGTCAACGCTGCCACCGGCTTTGATTACAGCTGCGCGGCGCTCATGCAGATCGGTGAAAACGCCATTCAGCTCCAGCGCGAGCTCTATGAAGCATGCGGCGGCAGGGATGCGGATTATCTTCCCTATCTGGAAACGCCTGTTCCGGATGGTCCGAGCGCGGGCAACCGGATAAACCCCGAAGATTTTCGGGCGGCGCGCCGTCTTTACTACCGATTCTGGGGCTGGGGCGGCGACAGCCATGCCTGAAGGGATTGCACCGATGCCGATATGGACTGCCATACGTTCCGGATGCCGTTCCGGAGAATGGATGCACCGCCTGGCGATCGCGCTGCTGTTGAGCATCATGATTCTGGTGCTGCCCGGCAGCGCCCTTGCCGGTGGTGACCCCCAAGCGGATACGCGCGCCTTGATCGATCCACGGCGTGTGGCCTGGAAGCATCTTGGCTACCGCGCCAAAAACTGGAAAGTCGATATTTCGGTCGATATAGCGCTCAGCCGCCTGCCGTCAGACCAGGCCGAGGCCGGCCTGCTGGAGGCTGGACAGGGTGTGCCGGTGCGATCCTCCGGAGCGCAAGCCATGCTGATTACGCTGGATATGATGCTGGATGCCGCTTTGCGTGATCCCGTGCATGTCACCAACAAGGTCTGGTTTGACCCGCAGGATGCCGCCGCCCTGGGCCGTTTCCGC
>JASJCD010000187.1 GCA_030066135.1 Desulfobacterales bacterium
AAGCCGCAGCTATTGATGGCGCATCACCGATCAAACGGTTTTGGACGATTACTTTTCCACTATTGTCCCCCACTGTATTTTTCTTAATCGTCATGAATATTGTATATGCCTTTTTTGACACCTTCGGTGTGATTCATGCAATAACTGAAGGGGGTCCAAGCCAGGCAACGAATATCATGGTCTATAAAGTTTATCACGACGGATTTTTAGGATTAGACCTGGGTAGTTCAGCAGCTCAGTCTGTTGTTCTAATGATTTTTGTAATAGCTTTAACGGTAATTCAATTCCGTTACATCGAACGCAAGGTCCACTATTAAAGGAATGATTTATGGTTGAACAAAGACCCTGGTTAAATTTGTTTACTCATATATCTCTGATTGTAGGGATCTTGATTATTGCTTTTCCAATCTATATTGCGTTCGTTGCTTCAACACACCCACTAGACAAGATAACTTCATCCTTTCCACTCTTGCCGGGTGGCCATTTTGTAGAGAACTATACCAGGGCCTTGTCGGCTGGCCCCCGCGACGTGGGCGCCACGGTGGGCACCATGATGCTCAACAGCCTGATCATGGCCCTGGGCATTACGGTCGGGAAGATATCCATTTCCCTGCTGGCGGCTTTCGCCATCGTCTACTTCAAATTTCGCTTCCGCATGTTCTTTTTCTGGATGATCTTCATCACCCTGATGCTGCCGGTGGAGGTCCGTATTCTGCCAACCTATGAAGTGGCGGCCAACCTCAAGCTGCTGGACTCCTATACCGGTCTGATCCTGCCGCTGATCGCCTCGGCCACGGCCACGTTTCTCTTCCGGCAGTTCTTTTTGATCGTCCCGGACGAACTGTGCGAATCGGTGCGCATCGACGGCGGGGGGCCCCTGCGTTTTTTCTGGGACATCCTGCTGCCCATGTCCCGCACGTCCATCGCCGCCCTTTTCGTCATCCTGTTCATCTACGGCTGGAACCAGTACCTCTGGCCGCTTCTGATTACCGGCGACGAGAGCTACTACACGCTGTTGATCGGCATCAAGCGCATGCTCGACGTCGGCGAGGGCCAGGCCGAGTGGCAGATCATCATGGCCTCCACCATTCTGGCCATGATCCCCCCCGTACTCATCGTGATTTTCATGCAGAAGCAGTTCGTGCGCGGCATGACCGAAACCGAGAAATAGGAGTCCCCGCATGGCGGAAGTGAACCTCAAAAACGTCACCAAATCGTTCGGCAAAAACGAAGTCATTCACGGCATCAGCTGCGACATCGCCGACGGCGAATTCATTGTCATCCTGGGACCCTCGGGTTGCGGCAAATCGACCCTCCTGCGGATGGTCGCCGGCCTGGAGAAGATCACCGGCGGCGAGGTGGCCATCGACGGCCGTGTCGTGAACACCATGGAACCTTCCGAGCGCGACGTGGCCATGGTGTTCCAGAACTACGCCCTCTACCCCCACATGAGCGTCTTCAACAACATGGCCTACGGTCTCAAGATCCGCCGCATGCCCAAGAGCGAAATAGAAAAGAGGGTCATGAACGCCGCCGAAATCCTGGAGCTGACCGCGTTCCTGGAGCGCAAACCCCGGCAGCTCTCCGGGGGGCAGCGCCAGCGCGTGGCCATGGGGCGCTGCATCGTGCGCGAGCCCAAGGTGTTCCTGTTCGATGAGCCCCTGAGCAACCTCGATGCCAAACTGCGTGTTCAGATGCGACTGGAAATCCGCAAACTGCATGAGGACCTCAAGATCACCAGCATCTATGTGACCCACGACCAGGTGGAGGCCATGACGCTGGGGGACCGTCTGATCGTTATGGACGAGGGCCGGGCCGCCCAGATCGGCTCGCCCCTGGAGGTCTACTCACGGCCGGCCACCCGTTTTGTGGCCGGATTCATCGGCTCCCCTGCCATGAATTTCATAGAGGCGCGCATCAGCCCCGACGGCCGCGGGGTCAATCTCCCCGGCGGCATAAACCTGGCGCTGGCCGGACCGGCCCCGGAGGGCATTGTCGACCGCGAGGTCGTCCTGGGCATCCGGCCCGAGCACTTCGAGGTGATGGCGGCCGGAGAGGCGCTGCTGACGCTGGCGGTGGACCATGTCGAAATTCTGGGGGCCGATACGCTGGTGTACGGCCGCCTGGGTGGCGGCAAAGTCGCTTTGACCCTCCGTCTTCCGGACGTGCACCATTTCGATGCGGCCACAAGTCTCCCCCTGTCGGTGGATCCCGCCCGCCTGCACCTGTTCGATCCCCAGAACGGTCAGCGGATTGCCGTCTGAAGCCTGAGCAGGACGTCGCGGCCCTGGCGCAGGCGGTCAAAATTTTGGCCGACAGGGTCGAGCCGCGCTTTCGGTTCTGCTGTAAATTCCCCCCATAACCGGCAAGTCATTCTCCATTGGGATTTGGTCTTCGGAGCAGGTTCCAGCGGCCCCTGGGGAATGGCTTGCCGTTTTTTAGTTGCAGGCCCCACCGCATCGGCATTCGCCGACCATTCTCAGGAAATTCAAATAGGGGGTCAAAGGACCGGTTTCAGTCCACAGACGGGATCAGAAGCAGATCGCCCGGCGCATGTCGCGGGGTGTCTCGCCGGTCCAGCGTTTGAAGGCCCGGGAAAAGGCGCTGTGCTCGGAGAACCCGAGCAGGAAGGCGATTTCGGTCAGATCGACGGCATTGTCGCAGATGTATTGACGCGCCAGTTCCTCGCGCGTCCGGTCAAGCAGCTTGCGAAACGACGTCCCGCATTGCTGGAGTTTGCGCTGCAGGCTGCGGACGCTCATGTTGAGCCGCCGGGCCACCTTTTCATCCGAGACCAACCCTGAAGGCAGGAAATCGATAATCGCCGTCTGGGCCCTATGAATGATGTCGTCGTTGTTCAGGGCCGCGAGGTATCGAATGATGATGCGGTCGTTGATATCCGCCAGGTGAGGATTGCCCCCGGTCAGCGGCTCATCCACGTCCTTGGTGTCCAGGGTCAGGCTGTCGCTGTCCGCTTCGAAGTAGACCGGCCCCTTGAAAAAGGCGAAGTATCGATCCCCGCAGGCGGGTTCGGGATGGATGAATCTTACGGCCACCGGTTTCAGGTTGGGACCGAAATTGATGCGGCACATGGCCATGACCACGGCCATGCCGAAGTCCATGCGCACCTCGTGCTCCAGCGAGTCCGACAGGGTAAAGCAAAGCCCTTCGGCGGTGTCTTCCAGACGAATGTCGAGGTCTTCGGAAAGGATCTGGATATAGCGTTCCATGCGGCTCAGGGCTTCGCGCAGGGTCGAGCTGGCCAGCCAGGCGTAGCCCAGGGCATTGAAATGCGAGGGGTGCCAGAATTCGGCCGCCCGCAGCCCCAGGCAGGGGTCCTTGATCAGGGCCGTAGCCTCCGACCACAGGTGATCGAGGGTTTTCATCGGGATGCGGGTCCCCTGCTTCAGAAGCATATCGCGGGTCAGGCCGACGCGGTCGAAGACGTCCGTGGGATCATACCCGTAACTTTCGATGATCTTCCAAAGAATTCCCTTGGGAGCCAGGAGATTGGTCGGCGTCATGGCAGTCCTCCAGCATCGTTGGTCTGGTTTTAAGCGCAGCGCCCATCAGGATCGCCGGATCGCGGCAGCGTTCAGGCGTTTCGCCCCCTCTGCCGGCCGGCGCCCGAAGAATCAAATAATTGGCGCAAATTGTCAAGCAATGCGCAGCCGAGATTCTTAAGTTGTTGCTGAAATTTTTCCTGTACAGCATTGACACCGATTGACGCCGCCCTGCGGCCTCGATCGCTATCCCGCGGCCCTTCCTGCGATCAGGCGGAAGATTTAATGCGGCCGGATGCCGGGCCGTCTTGCGGGCAATTTTCCGCACGACCGGGAGCGGGTTGAATCTTAGGCTGAAATATTGAGGTCCCCTATGAATAATCGGCAGCGACGCATTCTGGCAAAACAGTTGGGCCAGGCATTGCGCCTGAAGAAACGTGTTATTTCGATCCCGCTGACCAGCGCGATGCTGGAAATTGAGGCAACACATCTCGAGCGTCTCGAACGTGAGGGGCTCTTCCCCGATCAGGTGTGCCGCGCGGACGGCTCCTGCGGCTATGACCTGAGCGAAATCTATAGCTGGCTAAAGGAAATCTCCAATGCACCGCGATAAAGTCTTCCACCACATGATCGTCACCGTGATGGTCGGTGTCGCTGGGGTATGGCTCTGGCTGTTGCCGGGTTGATCGGATGGGCGTTTTGTCCGCTAGGCAGCACCGCAGGTGGTAATGGACACCACACGCAGCCCACTACCCTAAAGCCCATCCGGCATACCTTCTAAGCCCGATCTTCTCATTGCCGGGCGTGCCGGTCAGCGCGATATCTTCAACCAGGACCGGCCGTCATATGTCCACAGGCCGTGGACCCCGAAATCAACCGCCAGGTTGCCTTCACCCCAGGAAACCATGTTCTCAGGATCCAGGCGCGACAGTTGCACCCAGCCCCCGTTGTAGCTCCAGAGCCCACGGGCACCGTAGTCGACGGCCACGTTGTCCCGCCCCCAGGCCTGCATGCCCTGGAGCCTCCAGGGCAGGGCTGAAACGCCATCGGCCCTGACATTCGAAACCAATGGCGGCTGGCTGGCCGGCATGGCCATCAGCGCCAACGCGATAATCATGGCAGTTATGGTCTGTTTGCAGCCGGGCATCGGTCTTCTCCCAAGATAATTATCGCAATTCAATGCGATGGTGAATGGTTTCAACCGTCTGGCGGGAGAGGTAGCACTTACGGTCAAAACGAAACCGGCGGTTGGCAGTGTGTGGTAAGCATTCGGCACAGACGGTTGCTGGACAATAGTGCAGTCCGGGGAGCTGCTTTGTCAATGCGGCTGTGATGGTTCGACCGGACGGCCCTGTGGGCGACGATCACGGACCGGCACATGACCTTAAAAAAGATCAGGGCTGGCATGGTCATGCATTTTCACGAAAGTTGAGGCTTTTGGTCCGTGTCAGGTGGTAATAGCCGTAAGAGGAGAGGCTGATTCCCCGACCGCTGTCCTTGACAGCCGACCAGGGCAGTCCGGGATCGAGGTAGTCGCATCGATTCTGGTAGACTGTTCCCGCCTCCAGGCGGGCAGCCAGCCACGCGGCCCGCTCGTGCTTGGCGGTCCAGACCGAGGCGGTCAGGCCGTAGCGGGAATCGTTCATGCGCAGCAGGGCTTCACGGTCGTCGGCCACGGGTTGCACGGGCAGAATCGGCCCGAAACTCTCCGCCTGCATCACGGCCGCGGCGTTGGGCACATCCGCCAGCAATGTGGGGGGGAAAAAGTTGCCGCGCCCGCCGTCCACCCGCTTTCCGCCGGTCAGCAGACGCGCCCCGCGATGGACGGCATCCTGAACTTGTGCTTCCAGCCGCTCCAGGGCCTTGCGGTCGGCCAGCGGTCCCAGCGTAGTGTCCGGATTCATCGGATCCCCCGGCCGGAAAGCCGCCATGGCATCGCGTGCCCGTTCGAGAAAAGCCTCATACCGATCGCGGTGGACATAGGCACGTTCCACCGCGCAGCAGGACTGCCCCGCGTTGTAACAGGCACCTTCCACGATTGGGGCCACCGTGAAGTCCAGATCGGCGTCGGCGGCAACATATGCGGGATCCTTGCCCCCCAGTTCCAGACCGATATCGATGAAGCGGCCGCTGGCAGCGCTTTGGATACGGTGACCGCCCTCCACCGATCCGGTGAAGACCACGTGGGCCACGCGCGGATCCCCCACCACCTCGGCCGTATCCGCGTGATCCAGTATCAGGTGGGTCACCAGACCGGGATAATGTTGAAAGGCCTTTTCGAAATGGCGTCCGCAAAGGGGTGTTTTGGCACTGTGCTTCAATAGAACGGTATTGCCGGCCGCCAGCGCCGGCACCACCACATTGACGGCGATCAGAAGGGGGTAGTTCCAGGCGGCAATATCGAAGACCACGCCCAGGGGCTCGTGGAGGATGCGCCGATCCAACCCCGGTGCCGGCGGCAATACGTTGGTGGCCAGCGCCTCGGGGGCAGCATCCAGCATGTGCTCGGCGCGCTCGAAAAATCCATTGAACTCATTACGGGCCTCCCGGATAGGCTTGCCCATCTGGGCGGTAATCTCGGCCGCAATGGTCTCCCGGTGGCGCACGAAATAATCGAGCCCCCGGCGGATGAGGTCGAGGCGTTCTGCCAGGGCAACACGGCGCCACTGGCGGAAGGTTTGCGCCGCGAACTGGATTTTCCGATCGCGCACCGCGGGCTGGTCATACGGTAATTCCCGGTAGACGCTCTGATCATAAGGATTGATGACGCTGAGGGGCATGGTGCTATGTCAGTTGGCTGAAACGCATTTTGAATAAGCTTCTCCTGCTGGCGTACGAAGGCATTTAAACGCGGCACACAGCCCATGGGAAGCGTGTTGAACCGGTTTTCAGGAATCCTGAGCACAATGAATGGACACGCGTTGCATCCCGCCGGGAGAAAACCGCCCGAAGCACCTGACGTATAGGTGATACGCGCTATTGATTATTGGGCCGCCGATGGATAGAGTGCCTGCCATCGGTACGTCCCACATGCCTGGCATGATGGGGATGATTTCACCGCCTGGCAACCGCCCGGTGAAGAAGGCCGCAAAGATCGTCCGACAGGGATCGCTATGGGATCACTCGTATTCGTTTACGGTACATTGAAAAAAGGATTTCCCAATCACACCCGTTTTCTCGGTGCGGCACGCCTGGTCGGGGCGTTCCGCACGGTATCCGCCTTTCCGCTGGTGCTCTCCGGTGAGCGCTGCTCGCCCTGCCTCGTGGATTCACCGGGCGTAGGCCGGCGGGTGCAGGGCGAAGTCTACGACGTCGGCCACCGGACGCTCGCGACGCTGGACCGCTTGGAGCGCACCGCGGCGCCCGACGGCTACCACCGCCGGTCGATCGACGTCGTGCCCCGCGGCAATGAGACCGCCGAACGGCTGAGGGTATATGCCTATCTCAAAGCGCCGCACCTGGTGGACGCACCGCCCAATGCAACCCTTTCCGAATACACCCCCGCCCTGGGCGCGCGCTACAGGCCCCGGGGCTGACCTCCAAGAAAGAAGAAAACCGGCTATGCATTCCGAAGATCAAGCCTTGCCCCGCGACGTCGACGATCAGTTGGATCAGTTGCGCCGTGCCATCGACGCCATCGATCATGACATGGTGGCCCTCCTGAAAGAGCGCCAGGAGCAGGTCGAAAAAGTGTTGCAGTTGAAAAAAGCCCATGGCCTGTCTGTCTACCATCCGGCCAGGGAAGAAAACCTGATTTCGGAGAAGCGCCGCATCGGGCGGGCCGTGGGGCTGGACGCCGACTATCTGGAAGATATTTTCCGGCGTATCCTGCGCCAATCGCGCGTCGAGCAGACCGCGCAGTTGGCACGGCGGGGGATCCGCCCCGGCGCCACCGTACTGGTGATCGGCGGCTGCGGCGCCATGGGGCGCTACCTCGTGAAGTGGTTCGGGGAGGCCGGTTACCGCATGCGCTGCCTGGATTGTGAAGACTGGCCGCAGGCCGGGGCGCTGTGCCGGGACGTGGACCTGGCCATCCTGAGCGTGCCCATCGACAGCACACCCGAGGTGGCCCGCCGCCTGGGGCCGCACCTGCCTGAAAAATGTGTGCTGGCCGACGTTACCAGCGTCAAACAAGCCCCGCTGGAAGCCATGCTGGCATGCCACCCGGGGCCCGTTATCGGATTGCACCCCCTGTTCGGACCAGCCACCACCTCCATGGACAAACAGGTAATCGTGGCCACCCCGGGTCGCGAACCGGCCGCCTGCCAGTGGCTCCTGGATCAGTTCGCGGACTGGGGCGCGATCGTCCTTAAAACCCGGGCTACCGATCACGATGACATCATGGGAATTGTACAGGCCCTGCGACATTTCGCCACTTTTATCTTCGGCCGCTTTCTCTACGAAAAGCGTATCCGCATGGACGAAGCCCTCGAGTATTCCAGCCCGATCTACCGACTGGAGTTCGGCATGGTGGGAAGGCTTTTTGCCCAGGATGCCGGCCTGTATTCCGAAATCATCTTCGCCTCCCCCGAACGCCGGGCCCTGCTCAAGGAATATCTTGACTGTGCCCAGTCCAACCTGGAGATGATCGCCAAGGCCGACAAGGATGCCTTCGAAAAACACTTCCGCCGGATCGCCGAATGGTTTGATCCTTTCAGCCGTCAGGCCTTGCGCGAAAGCACCTACCTTATCGACAAATTGATCGAACGCTTCTGAAAGACCACCTGATACCCCCTTCGCCACCGACTTGATGCGCATCAAGCGCCTGACCGGACGCACTTCATGAGTCCGGACGGTGGTCGCCGGGTCCCCGGCTTTCAGCCTCGCGGATACGGGCCGAGGCCAAAGTAGTCGCAGCGCCAAAAAGGCGGCCGCTGCCGGCCTCCGCCACCGCCACCGCCCAGGCAAGTTGGCCTCCCAGCAGGCCGTGCCCGTGCCGACCCGTCGCTTAGAGCCCGTAACCATAATGCCGGGGCCCTCAGGATCGAAGTTGGCCGGGCCCGCATCGGACCGGAATGCCGCGGCTGCGGTCGCTGTGCCGACCGCTGCCCCCAGAAGGCCATCGACGTCGAAATTGCCGATCCCGCCTATATCCGCCAAACCATTCAACGGATCAG
>JASJCD010000188.1 GCA_030066135.1 Desulfobacterales bacterium
ACGGATTAGGCTCGCGGGCCTGTTTGAGCGAAGCGAGTTCCCGCGAGACCCGTTCGTTACTTTGACGCGCAGGGGAAAGCGGGGCACGGGCGTGCTCTTTTGCTTCGTTTTCTGTCACGTGACAGAAAATGAAGAAACCATTTAAGAAAAACACTCCGGATCGGTGGAACCTCACCGGTTCCTCCACCAGAGATGGGGGGAGAATAAATCAAAACTAATCGTTTTTATTATGGTATTAATGCCGGCTACCTATCACCGGCATCCTGGGCCGACACGGCCGCATAGCCTTCAGGCGTCAGGAATACGCTGGTTCTGAGGCTGTTCATGTCCACGAGGCCGCGCGCGAAGAGATCCTTGATGGTCGCCAGAATGTCGCTGGGCGCCAGCGCAAGGGCGGCTACGATCTCGCTGATGTCCAGAATGCCCGGTGGCCCCTTGAGCGCCCATTCCCGGGCCAGAAGCATCAATATCTTTTGGGCGTTTTGTTCGGTCACTTGATTCTGTCCATGTAGTGGCGGGTTATGCTTCAATCAGGGCACCGATGATCCGGCCAATCGGCGCCCATCCGGGGTACCGCGATGCCATCCCGTTTAGCCATAGAGAGTGTAAGCCAGGCCGGCAAGTACCGATCCAACAAAACCCATCAGGATGTAAAGTAGGAAAACCGGTCGGCGCACCAGGGCATAAACGGCCAGGGCGGCCGGGATGGAGGATACCGCTCCGGCGGTCATGAAAGCCAGGCCCGCGCCCGGTGACATGCCCATCTGCATGAGTCCTCCCACCAGGGGTACGGCGGCAAAGCCATTCATATAGGCCGGAATACCCACCAGGGCCGCCAGGGGTATCGCCATCCAGTTCTCCCCGCCCACGAGGCGGGTGATCCATTCCGGCGGGATATAGGCCACCATCAGGCTTTCCAGGAAAAAAGCCACGGTCAGCCATTTGCCCAGAAACCAGCCGGTGCTCATGACCTCACGGGAGAAGATCTCGCGACGCGGTGGCGATCCCCAAAAGCGCCAGGCCACCGTTGCGGCCGCCTCTTTCTTGGCACCGCCGCTGCAGCAGCCGGTCGTTTCGAGGCTCGGTCGCAAGGCCTGCTGCAGCAGGCCGGCCCGTTGCAACCCGTAGATCGTAAACCCGGCCAACAGACCGATGCCGAAGGCCGTAAAGGTTTTGACCACGGCAAATTCCGTACTGATCCCGGCGGCGGTAATGATGAACATCTCTGGATCCATGACCGGCGAGGCAATGCAGAAAGCCATCACCGGTGCCAGGGGCACGCCGGCCCGCAGCATGGCCGCCATCACCGGAATGACACCGCAGGAGCAGAAAGGCGACAGGGCCCCCGTAGCGGCCGCGGCCAGGATGGTCACCCAGGGTTTGCCCGAAAAAACCCGCGCCAGGGTCTGGTCGAGACCACTGGCCTTGGCATAGGCGGCAAAGGCCACGGCCAGCGCGAAAAAAGGCGCCATGCCCACCAGGGCCTTGCGCATGAACACAAGACTGGGGCCGACCTGATCAGAATCCAGCAGGCCCACCAAAAAAATACCGGCCATGAGGGCCCATAAAACCCGGTCACCCAGAATCGGCATCCATCCCGATGGCACCGACGGTCGGGGAAGACGAGAAGCAAGGGTTTTCATCACCGTCTCTCCTTTTAAATTTTTAGAACTATAGAAATAACGTTTAAAAAAAATTTTGACCTAGCTGATCACCTGCTCCGTTTCATAGGCACAGCATTCCCGGGTCAGAAACTGAACGATGCCGTCGATTTTAGTGTAGTCCACAAAGCAGCGCAGCACCGTGCCCTCCCGCACCTGGCGCACCAGGTCAACGCTGCAGAGCAGGCGGATATGATGCGAGAGCGTGGAGTGGGGCACGCCCAGGCGACGTTGAATTTCCCCCACGGGCATGCCGCTGCGCCCGGCCCGCACCAGTTCGCGCACGATCTTGAGGCGCGTCGGGTTGCCCAGCTGGCTCATCAGATTTGCAGCGGTGTCGTTGTCCATTTTCATAGTGTGCATTCTAAGGCATCCGCCATGCATAGTCAACCATATTTCTAAAAATATAGAAATTTATGCGGGGCAAGGATAGACCTCCGCTATGCGCCAATCAGCCAAATCTGGATCCGGGTATGAAACCGTACATCAGCAAAGGACGGTGGTTTACATGTGCATCGGTTTGCACTAAGGATGAGAACCGCTGCCCCGAATCCGCTCGGCGACAGCCAATTGAAGGCCAGCCAACCTTTGTAAGAGGGAGTAACGATGCCCGCTCCGACCGTACCCTACGAGGTCATTCTGAACTGCCTTAGCGACGGGGTCTATGTCTGCGACCGCGACCGCCGGATTACCTATTGGAATGCCTCTGCCGAGCGCATCACGGGATGGTCGGCTAAGGATGTCATCGGCCGACGCTGCACCGATGACGTTCTGGCCCACGTGGACAAGGATGGCCATCGCCTGTGCGGCAAGGAGCACTGCCCGCTGCACCGCAGCATGATCACCGGCACGGTCACCGCGCTGCCGATCATCGCCTATGCCCGCGGCAAGGACGGCCAGCGGATCCCCATGCAGATCACGGCCGCCCCTCTTTTCGGCGCGAATGGGGAAATCGTCGGGGGGGTCGAAAGTTTCCGTGATTTACGACCACAAATGGGGGACCTGAAACGTGCCCGGCTTATCCAGAAAAATCTGTTGACCGAGGTGTTGCCCAAAGACGACCGCTTGAAATTCGCCGCCTTCTACATGCCCTTCGACCTCGTCGGCGGCGACTATTATGCCGTGGAAAAACTGGGCGCCGACCAGTACGGTTTCCTTCTGGCCGATCTCGAGGGCCACGGCACGGCACCGGCCCTTTACATGATGCACCTGAAGACCCTCTGGGATCGCTACTACCCGCTCATGCGCCAGCCCGCCGATTTCGCCGCGACCGTCAACCGCGATCTGGCCGAAGTTTTCGGCGGTGACGTTTCGTTTGCCTGTGCCGTATGCGGATTGATCGATCTCAAAGCCCAGACCATGCGCCTGACCAGCGCCGGAGGGCCGCCGCCCATTCTCTGCCGTGCGAATGGGGCCCATGCACTGCAGACATCCATCGGGCTACCCTTCGGGGTGGCGGAAGAAATCGACTACGAAGAAACGACTCTGGCGATCACCTCCGGCGATGCGTTCCTTTTTGTCACGGACGGGGCCTTTGAAATCGACAACGCCCGTCAGGAGCAACTTGGCATCGAAGGCCTGATCGCCGTTCTGAAACAGCTCGACTACCCCGCCACGCCACTGAATATGCACCGCCTCGAAGAACAATTACTCCTGTTTTCCAATGAAATTCGGCTGCAGGATGATTTGACCATTCTGGAAGTGGGTTTCAAACACCTCCCCTGACGCAGCCGTATGGCCTGCGATGCGGCCGCCCATTCGATGGAAAAAAATCGGGGCAGGCCTGTGCTCCCCATCCGCCCCCCCTAGCGGGCTCAAACCCGGCCTTGTGTCGCCTGCCGGTGCCGGCTGGGCACCTGCTTCGCGTCGGCCCGTCCCGTGCTATCATGGCCTGCCAAAATCGCAGGTTGGTCTTATTGCCGCTTCGCCCTGGAACGGGTTGGAACATTTTTTTTGAATGGGTTCCACTGCTTCCCGAAAGGTCATCACAAGGTGGAATTTTTAGAAAATCGCGCGCGCGGCGTACACACCGTCAGCCCGGAAGAACCGGGGCCCGTAAAGCAAATCCGTGACATGGCCCTCGCAGGCATGCTATAAAATTGATTCCAAACAAAACGGTTGGGGACTTCGCCGCCCTCCGGGAGTTCGGCGCGACGCCACCACCCTGATCATCAGGAGTTTCGATCTAACCATCATTCCGATTGCAGCCACCCGACTACTGGAGGAGAACATGAAAATCAATAACCGGGGGATCCTGCGCCTTGCCGGTTTGGCGCTGGTCGTTTTCCTGCTGGGCGCCTGTGCTACCCAGGGCCCCGTTGTCAATAAACAGGGAACCCTGGATGCGATCCAGAAAGTGACCATTTTGCCCTATGAGAATATGGCCGCCCTGCATGGTTCCGGAACAAGCGTTCGCAGCCCGATTACCGGGCGGGCCTTTGTTACCGGACCGGTTGCGGCCCGGGCCGACCAATTCCTGACCGGCCGGCTGGTATCCCATGTTCGCCGGGACACATCCTTTGACATCGTTCCCTCCCGCGATGCCGGCGCCATAATGGATGGCTTTTTTGAACACCAGGGGCGTGACTGGCCCCAGCGCAGGCTGTTCGCCCGAACCGGCCAGCGGCTGGGGGCCGACGCCGTTATGGTCGGGCACGTCTACCGCTTTCGCGAGCGTACCGGTGGCGGCGCGGCCTCGGAATCGCCTTCATCGGTGGCATTTGACCTCTATCTCATCGACTGCCGCAGCGAACGCGTCCTGTGGTCGGCCTTTTATGACTACACCCAACAGGCCTTGAGTGAAAACCTGGGCGGCATCCGCAATTTCTTCCGGCGCGGCGCGCGCTGGGTCACCGCCGAAGAGCTGGCCACGTGGGCCATGGAAGATATATTCGACGATTTTCCCCGACCGCAGAAAAAATCACCATAAAAAGATGGCGTCCTGAAAAGTCATTTTACAGGCGGTTTGGTAAAATGCCTGCGATAGGGTTTACGCATCCTGAGAAATGGAGGTGTACTTAAGGTATGCCGCCATGATGAGGGATACGCGTTACGCCGTTACCGGGCTTTTTGCGAAACCGTCAATAAGACCGGCTGATAGGCTAGCGGCTTGGCCGGGGTCGTCGGTTAAGGAGCGTCTCACCGCGGAAACCGAACCGGTGGTACCAGTCGATGAGCTCGCGGCTGCTGATCTGGTGATCTTCCCCATTGGGTGAAGGGATGGGGCTCAGGCTCAAAATCACGTTCTGTTTATCGGCCTCGCGGCAGAGGATTTCAAGCATTTTGGTGCCGTTTCCATTTTTCTGCTCAAAGACGCTGAAATGGAAAATATGCACGGAAGTGATGTCATCGTTCGTCATGGCCGCCATGGCGACAATACCAAGTATGTTCCCCTGATCGTCATCGATGACAATCGGAAAAACCTCGAGCATATCCTGCGCATAAGCCACACCGATTGCAACCCGGCCCGGGTAGCGCGTGTAGAAGAAATCTATAAATTGGTTTTCCTGACGGCCCATGACGTTCTTCTCATTTTACGCCATACCGTACATCGGCGATATCGAGGTGATGGTGAGCAAGTCCGTTAAAACCTGCGCCGGTAAGAGGAGCGCCGTTTCTTTTTGCGCCCCGAGTCAGCTGGCTTGACCTTGATATTGCGTCCCGCGATGAATTTGCCGTTCAAGGCTTTGATGGCCTGATCCGCTTCCGAGTTGCTGGGCATTTCGACGAACCCGAAACCCTTGGACTGATTGGTGCGCCGGTCCATGATGACCTTGGCTTCCTGCACCTCGCCGAAATCAGTGAACATGGTCTGCAAATCTTCCCCGCTGACGGAGTAAGCGAGATTGCCGATGTAGATATTCACGGTACGGTCCTTTCGATGGGCACTTGCGTGTCTCCGGAATGAAAAAAGGGGCGTCCCCTCCCCTTTAGGGGAAGGAGCGCCCCAGCTCTTCACGAACTAGACTACCGTGACATTGTTGGCGGCAAGCCCTTTGGCGCCTTCAACGATATCGAAGGTCACCCGGTCACCTTCACTCAGAGACTTGAAACCGGTTGCATTGATTGCCGAATGGTGCACAAACACATCCGGACCGTCTTCCTGCTCGATGAAACCGAACCCTTTTTGGTCATTGAACCACTTTACGGTACCATTGCTCATCGTGCCATCCTCCTTTCGTGAAAATTCTCAACGTCTCAAACTGGAGGAGGCCATACAGAATACTGATTTTTTCCTTCAGAGAAAAACTTCCCGGCTGGATACGGCGGGTTTGATTGAGTTGGGGCTAAATATGCCATTGCGTGCACAATAGCAAGCTTTATTCCATGGTCCGACCAATGCCTGGCGCCCCTCAGTGGACCGATTCAAACGGAGCTCCGGATTGGGTCGGGCATCCACCACGGTCGGTCTTACTAAAGCTCCTTTCGCCATCGATTCAGCTGATCATTTACCGGAGATTTTTTCCCTTGTTTAGCTTTCTGCTGTGACGGGTAGAATGCCTACCAGCGCGACATCCATCCTGGCACGCGGGGTAAAATCGCGTGTACCGCCACCAAAAAAATACCGTTACGATAACTGGTACCGGCACCAGGTAGACAAGAAGAAGGCGCTTACAACGGCTTCTAAAGGCGGTATTAAAGGCCGCGGGAAGGGAAGACACGCCGAAATCAACGGACAAGTGCCAAAAGGTTGCGCCCCCAAGACGCATGGGATATCCATAAATGTGGCCATTAAGCCAAATCGAGAAGACAACAGGATCAACCCATTGAAGATTTTACTCGTTCAACCCAAATCCAGCGGGTTCATGGGCCAGATATCGCGCAGCGGCAAGGCCGGTTTCGCCCGGATCACACTGACCACGCTGGCGGCCCTCGCCCCGCCCGAACACGAAGTCGTCATCCACGACGCCCGCCTGAGTGAACCCGATTACGAGAACGACTGGGACCTGGTGGGGTTTACCGGCATGACCTGCGAAATCCCCCACGTCTATGCCATGGCCGACCGTTTCCGCGCGGCGGGAAAGCCGGTGGTGATCGGAGGCTACCATGCTTCGGCCCTTCCGGAGGAAGCCCGCCGCCATGCCGACATCGTCGTGGTGGGCGAGGCCGAAACCCTTTGGCCCATTATTCTGGCCGAATGTGCCGACGGCGGGCCCCGCCAGGAAATTTACCGCAACGAAAATTTCATCGACATGCGGGCCATGGCCATCCCGCGCCGCGATCTGCTCGATCAGGACATGTACGCCGTGCTCAACACCCTCCAGGCTACCCGGGGCTGTCCGTTCGATTGCGAATACTGTGCCGTCACCAAGTTCTTCGGCCGCAGCTTCCGCTCGCGCCCAGTGGCGGAGGTCGTCGACGAAATCCGGCGCCAGCCCGGCCGGCGCTGGATGTTTCTGGACGACAACCTGATCGCCAAGCCGGATTACGCCAAAGAACTTTTCGAAGCCCTGATACCGCTGGGGATCACCTGGGGCGCCCAGGCCGCCATTACCATGGCCCGGGACCCGGAGTTGATGGACCTGTATGCGGCTGCCGGGGGGCGCTACGCCTTTATCGGGTTCGAAAGCATTTCCGCGGGCGCCTTGGCATCCATCCGCAAGCGATTCAACCAACCGGATCGCTACCGTGAAGATGTCCGCCAGCTCCACCGCCGCGGTATCACCATCATGGGCAGTTTCATTTTCGGAATGGACGATGACGACCTGGGTGTTTTCCGGCGAACCGTCGAATTTGTAGACGCCACCCGGATCGACATCCCCCTTTACAATATTCTCACCCCCCTGCCGGGAACGGCGCTGTACGCCAAGATGGACGCGGAAGGTCGCATCCACGACCGTAACTGGGCCCATTACGACATTTGTCACAGCGTCATCCACCCCAACCGGATGACATCCGCCGAACTGCAAAACGGGTATTACTGGGCCGTGCGCCAAACCTACCGGCTGCCCCACATCCTGCGCCGGATCGTCCGCCCGGACCCGGGCTGGAAAGGACGCCTGGGCGCCTCATATACCTACCGGCGCAAAGCTTTCCAGTACTGCCCGCCGCCGCCGGATCCGCAAAAATACGAAAATTCTTAGGGGGTGCAGAACCCCACGCGCTATCACGTCAAAACAGGGGCTGCCATCCGCACTTGACATTTTAGGCTGCAGGCCGATCCGCTAGCCTGAATGTGACCCGCATGGGGTTGTGATCCGAAGTGTCTACCACGTCTACGGTGGCTTCCTGGACCCGCAGGCCGCGGTAGTAGACATGATCGATAGCCCGGTCGAAGACCCGGGTGCGCTTGTCCACGGGGAAACGCACGGGCTGGAGCCCCAGGCGCCGGGTGGCGTTCACCACGATGGCCTGGCGATCGGCATTCCAGGTGTTGAAATCGCCGGCCACGATGAGGGGGCCGTCATAGGGTTTCAGAATAGTTTCCAGTTCCTGCCAGGACGCGCGGAAAAGAATCGTGTCCGTGGTGAAATTGATGGCGTGCAGATTGACGATCACAAGCTGGTCGCCGTTGGAAAGGGGAAACCGGGCCAAAAGGCTGGTCTTGGGGGTGTTCACCACAGGCTCCCGGAATCGCTGCATGCAAACGCCCTGCAGCACAGTGCGACCCGCCGTCAAGACCCCCGCTTCGGCCCCGCGATACCGGAAAGCCGTGGCCAGGCTCCAGTTGAGCTGCGAGTGCCGGAGCACTTCGAGCACCTGTTCGGTCAGCAGGGCTTCCTGCAGGAGGACCACATCAGCCTCCCGGACAAGCCGTTGGAAATCTTGCTCCCAGCCGGCCCGGCGTGCCTTTAACATGTTCCAGTTCACCAGGCGAAACGCCTCGGCCGCAAGCGTCTTCCCGACCCGAAACCCCGATTCGGGGCGCTTCTCCAGGGAATCCGGATCGCAGAGGCGCACGGCTTGGACCGTTGCCGACCACTCCCGCTGACCGAGGACCAGATAGGGATCGGG
>JASJCD010000189.1 GCA_030066135.1 Desulfobacterales bacterium
GATCTGGCCGATCAGATGGATCAGGCCGTGACCCTGTATCCGATCCAGATCCGTGAGGCCCAGAACAGCCTCAAGGCCGCGCAGGCGCGTCAGGCGATTGCCGCCATTCGGCTCGAACGTTGCGCGGTGATGGCCCCTTTCACAGGACGCGTGCGCAGTGTGGCCATCGAGCAGGGACAGTATGTTCAGACGGGCATTGCCGCCGTCACACTGGCCGATGATTCCATCCTGGAGATCCATATTCCCATTGACAGTCGGGATGCACGCCAGTGGCTGCGTTTTAAAACGGACGCTCCATCATCCGGCGGCGCCTGGTTCGGTGAGTTGGAACCGGTGGTCTGCACGATTAAATGGACCGAAGCCTTGGAAGGTCAACACTGGCAGGGAACCCTGCACCGGGTGGTGGAATTCAACAAGGAAACCCGTACGGTGACGGTGGCCGTGCGGATCAGCGCGGCCGAGGCCATAACCGGTGCACCCGCGCGGATTCCTCTGGTGGAGGGGATGTTTTGCCGCGTGGAAATTCCCGGCAAGATTATGCCCGCGGTATTCGCGCTGCCGCGCTGGGCCGTAAGCTTTGAAAACACGGTGTATGTGGTCCGCGACCATCGGCTTAAAACGATCGGGGTACGGGTGGCGCGCATCCAGGGTGAGCAGGCTTTTGTGGACCGCGGATTGAAGGCCGGTGAGCAGGTCATCGTGACGCGTTTGGTCGATCCCCTCGAAAACAGTCTGGTTAAAATCCGACGGACGGAACCGGCCCGGGATGCAAAGCGTCCAAGCGCTTCATAGCCCCACAGGATTGGAACCCATGCGCCTTACCCCCATTTCGGAAACAGGACGATCATGAAGTCGCTTCTGGCTGCATTTGCCCGCAATACCGTTTTCGCCAACATCGTGCTGGTGATGATTTTTCTGGTTGGCGGCCTGGCCGCCATGTCCATGATCCGGGAGACCTTTCCCGAGTTTTCGCTGGATATGATTACGATCTCCGTCCCTTATCCCGGTGCCGATCCGGAAGAAGTGGAAGAGGGGATCAGCCGTAAGATCGAGGAGGCCATCGAAGCCGAGGAGGGCATCAAGCAATACACCACCAACAGCAGGGAAAACGAGGCTTCCGCCACTATCGAAGTCCGGGAAAACTACGACGTCGCCAAGGTGCTGGCCGACGTGCGCAGCAAGGTGGATGCGATTTCCACTTTTCCGGTCGATGCCGAAGAACCCGTGATCAGCGAATTGATGCTCAAAGATCCGGTCATCCTGCTCTACCTGTCGGGCGACATGAACGAGCGTCGTCTCAAGGAGTGGGCCGAAGAGGTCAAAGACGATCTGCAGCAATTGCCCGAGATTTCCCAGGTGGGGGTATTCGGGACGCGTGAGTACGAAATCGCCATCGAGGTCAGCGAACAGCGCCTGCGCGAATACGGCCTGAACTTCGACCAGGTCACGGCGGCGGTACGTCGCAGCAATCTCAACCTGGCCGGCGGCACGATCCGCACCCAGGGCGAAGAGATCCGGGTGCGTACCATGGGCCGCAAGTATACCGGCAAAGAACTGGCTTCGATCGTCGTTCTGGCCAAGCCCGAGGGGGAGATCATCACCCTCGACCGACTGGCGCGCATCGTGGACGGTTTTACCGAAGACCCCATCCAGGCCACCATCAACGGCGTGCCCTCGGTAACCCTGGTCGTCTATAAGACCAAGGAAGAAGACGCGCTGGTCATCTCCAAGGCGGTCCAACGCTATGTGACCCAGAAGGGGCAGCAAATTCCGCCGGGCGCCCATCTCAAAATCCTCTACGACAACACCGACATGCTGCGGGCGCGCATCAATCTGCTGCTCAAAAACGGCATCATCGGGTTGATGATCGTATTTTTACTTCTGTGGATGTTTTTAAACGTCCGGCTCAGCTTCTGGGGCGGAATGGGGATCCCCGTTTCCATCGCGGGTGCCCTGGCCATTATCTGGGCCATCGGGGGCACCATCAATATGATATCGCTCTTCGGGTTCATCATGGTGCTGGGGATCGTGGTGGACGACGCCATCATTGTCGGTGAGGCCATTTATTTCCACCGCAAAGCCGGCAAGCCACCGCTGCAGGCCGCTGTGGACGGGGTTCACGAGGTGGGGCTGCCGGTGGTCGCCGCCGTGGTTACATCGGTCGTGGCGTTTCTTCCATTGGCCTATATCACCGGGATCATGGGTAAATTCATCGCCATTCTGCCCATGGTCGTGATCGCCTGCCTGGCGGTTTCCCTGGTGGAATGTCTGTTTCTGCTCCCGGCCCATCTCAGTCATCTACCGGATCCGAACCGGGTACCCACCAAATCGGACAAACTGTTTCGCCGCCTGGAAGTGGTGCAGCGGACCACCAGTCGCGGCATGGAATGGTTTGTCGACCGGGTCTATACGCCTTTTCTGAGCATGACGCTCAACTGGCGTTACGTATCCCTTTGCTCCGCGGTGAGTATCCTGATGGTTTCCGTGGGGCTGCTCATGGGGGGGATTCTCAAATTCGAGGTGTTTCCCGAACTGGATGGGTTCGTCATGACCGCCACGGTGGAATACCCCAACGGCACCCCTCCCGACGTGACCCGCAGCGCCGTGCGTCAGGTGGAGGAGGCCCTGCTCGAACTGGAAAAACAATATCCCACCAAGACGGGGGATCCTCTGGTGAAACACCGCCTGGCCCTGGTGGGGCAGACCTTGGAGGATTGGCCCAAGAGCGGCCCCCATTTCGGGGCCGTGCAGGCCATTTTGCTGGATTCGGAAGACCGTGGTGTCCACTCCCAGGATCTGATGGTGGCCTGGGAAAAAGTCGTCGGCAACATTCCCGGCGTAAAATCCCTGACGTTTGCCGGAATGGAAGCCGGTCCCCCGGGGGCCCCCATCGAGATCTGGATTCAGGGTCGTAAGATGCCCACGATTCTGGCGGCTGCGGACGCCCTCATGCAGGAGCTGCGCAAGTTTGATGGGGTGTACCAAATTCGATCGGATTTTTCGCCCGGAAAAAACGAGATGCGGCTGCGGCTCAAGCCGGAAGCCCGCGTCCTGGGGCTCACGGTGGACGATCTGGCCCACCAGGTCTATGCGGGATTTTATGGCGACGAAGCCTTGCGGCTGCAGCGCGGACGGGATGATATTCGCGTCAAAGTGCGCTACACCGCGGATGAGCGCCGCCGGGTCTCCGATATAGAGAATATCCGTATCCGCACGCCGAAAGGCCGCGAAGTGCCCCTGCTGTCGGTGGCCGATGTCGAATTCACGCCGGGCTATTCCACCATTACCCGCACGGACGGCATGCGACGGGTGGCCGTCAGCGCCGACGTGGACACCAGCAAGGCCAACGCCAACGAGATCTTCAACGAACTGGCGGCCAACTTCTTTCCCCAGATCGAACGCCAATATCCCGGCTTGCTGGTGGCGCAAAAGGGCGAGAAGAAAAAAATGGGGGAATCCTTCGCCAGTCTCAAGGTGGGCTTTCCTCTAGCGGTGCTGGGGATTTTTATCATCGTGGCCACCATTTTCCGTTCCTACGCCCAGCCCTTCGTTATATTGTTCACCGTGCCCTTCGGCATTATCGGTGCGGTGGTCGGCCATTTTGTGTTTGGCTACGATCTGTCGCTGATGAGCATCTTCGGCATGGTCGCTCTCACCGGCGTGGTGGTCAACGACGCCATCGTGCTGATTGAGCGGATCAACGAAAATCTGGCCCTCAGGATGCGCTTCTTCGAGGCCATCATCAATGGCGGCCGCCGCCGTTTTCGGGCCATCATCCTGACTTCGTTCAGCACGGTCGGCGGCTTGGCGCCCATGATCCTCGAAACCGACCTGCAAGCCAAGTTTCTGATCCCCATGGCGCTGGCGCTGGCGGCCGGCGTGGCCTTTGCCACCGTGCTGACCCTGGTGCTGATTCCGAGCCTGCTTGTCATCTTGAACGATATGCGCCGACTGGTGTATAAACTGCGTCACAAGCAATGGCCCACCCGGGAGCAGGTGGAGCCCGCCACCCGGCGCCAACCCCGTGATGCGCTCGATGGCGAATTCGCATCCGCCGCTGAGAAGGCGATGCTGACCCGTCTGAATTGAATACGTTCTATCACCACATGGAAGCGATGGCATGCATAATTTAAAGCTTTTAGGGAAAACAACGCTGGCAGGATTGCTGGTGTTCGGATTAACGGTTGCGGCAAATGCCGCCGGAGATACGCCGCTTGACACCAAAAGCGCCGGTATCAACCTGGATACCATCGAGGTCCTCGATCTGGAAACGTCCCAGCGCATCGGGTTGCTGCAGAACCCCGATCTGATGGCCGCTTCCGAAAGGGTTAATCAGGCCCGCGCACGCGTGCGCCAGGCCCAGGCGGCCTATTGGCCGACGCTGGGGGCTGAAGGTTCGTATCGGCGTGAGGAAATCTCCAACAATAAAAGAAAGGAACGGGTCATTACCGGTGGCGCAACAATCAGGACCGGGAGTGACGATGATTCCACCAATATCTACCGGGTCGAGATGATTACCACCTGGACCGTATTCGACGGATTTCGCCGCCATTACGACAACGCCAGGGCGCGCTTCGGTGAAGAGGAGAACCTGGCCTCGCTGATGGAGGCGCGGCGACTGCTGCTTTCGGCCATCGCCGACAATTATTATGTGGCCCAACTGGCCATGGAGAACATTGCCATTGCCGATGCCGACGAAGAATTCAACACCCGCCAGCTGGATGAGGCCCGGGCGCGCATGCGGGTGGGCACGGGTTCTCTCAGCGACGTGCTCAATTTTGAGGTGCAGGTCAATGCGGCCCGCTCGGCCCGCAACGGTTTTGAACGTGACTATCGGCTGGCCATGATCGGTCTGGCCGCGCTGATGGGCATACCGGACGCCGGTCTGCCGCCAACCCTGAAACTCTCCGCCCTTCAGCCGGAAACCGAAAAAGACCTGGCGGCCCCGGCCGATACGGAGAACATCGTATACGCCCTCGACAATCGTACCGATATCGTGCGGGATCAGTCAATCGTCAACCAGGCGGAGGCCGGCGTGGGTATCGCCCGGTCGCAATATTGGCCCGAGGTCGAATTCCGGGCTTCCGTGGATGGTGAGCAGGATAATTCACCGAGTTATGAAAAAGACGATATTGGCAGCACGGTGGGCTTGTTTTTAAACTATCCGCTGTTCACCGGTGGTGAGCGCCGGGCCCGCCTGGCCGAAGCCAAATTCCAAAAAAACGAAGCCGAAGACAATCTGGACGCCACGCGCATCTCGGTGGCCTCCGAGGTGCGCGAAGCCATCGCCAACGTGGAGACGGCCCAGCGCGAGCTGCTCCTGCAGCAGAACAACGCCGAGCTGGTCAAGCGCAACCGGGATCTGGTGGACAAGGAATTCAATGCCGGGCAGGCATCCCTGGTGCGGCTCAACGAGGCTCAGCGGGACCTCAATCAGGCCACGAGCCAGCTTGCGCTGGCGCGGGTGGGGCTTCGCCAGACCTGGAAAAACCTTGATGTGGCCACGGGGAGGATACTGCTCCCCTTCAAGGCCCCCTAACCCGACGAGACCCGTTTGAGGGGGCATCTTTCGGTCCCCGGCGGTGTTCTCGCTTCCTGCCCGTCCTCGACGTAGCGTAAGCTACGCCTGCGGCGGTCAGATCGGCTGCGGCCTTGCCGGAAACCGAAATCTACCCCCTCAAACGGGTCTCGTGGTTTTGGTTCGGGGGCATCTTTCGGCCCCCGGCGGCGTTCTCGCCTCCTGCCCGTCCTCGACGTAGCGTAAGCTACGCCTGCGGCGGTCAGATCGGCTGCGGCCTTGCCGGAAACCGAAATCTACCCCCTCAAACGGGTCTCGTATCCTTTATTTGGGCATCTTTCGGCCCCCGGCGGCGTTCTCGCCTCCTGCCCGTCCTCGACGTAGCGTAAGCTACGCCTGCGGCGGTCAGGTCGGCTGCGGCCTTGCCGGAAACCGAAATCTACCCTTCAAACGGGTCTCGTATCCTTTATTTGGACATCTTTCGGTCCCCGGCGTTGTTCTCGCTTCCTGCCTGTCCTCGACGTAGCGTAAGCTACGCCTGCGGTCGCCAGGTCACTGCGGCCTTGCCAGAAACCGGAATCTACCCCCTCACAGGATCCTCGATTTACCACCATGCGTTGGTTTCGTGCATTTTGCGGTCACCGGCGGCGTTCTCGCCTCCTGCCCGTCCTCGACGTAGCCGCCAAGTGAACTGAGGAGCGACGCCTAAGGCCACCATGCAGCGTTGCTGCTCTCGCGGGCGTGTTCACAACCCGTCGGTTGTTCCGCTTCACGCTTCAAGCCGCGCCTTGCCCGGCGATCTGATGCTTGCCCCTAAGTCCCCTGGAATCGTGCCTGCGGTCGCCAGATCACTGCGGTTTGACGAACGCCTCCAACAAAAGAAAAGATGTGAGATCCCGCCTTGGCGAGGCCCTGAGGCGCAATCTAGCCCCTCGCAGGGGTCAATAACAGCCGGCAGCTTGCGCGGAGATATCTCCCCATAAAACCGTGGTTGCAATCCGGTCGTGCCGAGGGCTTTGATAGCGTTGGTCTTGTATGTGCTTAAGCCTGTCAGTGGGCTAGTCGCTTATCCGCCCTATCCTGATCACCCGTGGTGCCGGATGACTTCGGCCAGAAGGTCGATGGCTCGCGCCAGTGTGGGACCGTCCGCCAGGGTGAAATTCAGGCGCATGGTGTGGCGGCCCGCATCCTGATCGACGAAGAAGAACTGGCCCGGCACGTAGGCCACGCCGTATCGAACGGCATCGGCATAAAGCTTTTGCATATCCATCCCTGCGGGGCCCTCGACCCAGACGAACATCCCCCCTTCGGGCTGCGACCAGCGGAAATCATCAGGGAATGACCGCGCCAGGGCATCGAGGATGGCCTCTTTGCGGGGCCGGTAAAGTTCGATGATCCGGGGCAGGTGACGGTCCAGATAACCGCCGGCCATGTATTCGGCCGCCAGGGCCTGGCTGTAGGTACCGGTGTGCAGATCCACACCCTGTTTGACGAGCACCAGCCAGTTTCGAATGGCGGTCGGGGCGACGCAGTAGCCCAGACGCAAGCCCGGGGCAAAAACCTTGGAAAGGGTGCCAATGTAGATCACGTTGTCCGGCGCCAGCGATTTCAGGGGCGGCAGGGCCGTGCCTTCGTAGCGCAGATCGCCGTAGGGGTCGTCTTCGACCAGAAGGGCGCCGTATTTCCGGATAATGCTGGCCACGGCCCGGCGGCGGTTCATTGAGAGTGTGCGGCCGGTGGGGTTTTGAAAATTGGGCACCAGGTAGATGAACTTGGTGGCATGTCGGGTAAGGGCTGCTTCCAGCGAATCCGGTATCAAACCGCCTTCATCGCAGGCGAGCGATATATAATCCGGTTCATAGGGGGTAAAGGCCTGCAGGGCGCCCAAATAGGTCGGCGATTCAACGGCAATCCGATCTCCAGGTGAAACCAGGGCCTTGCCGATGGCGTCCAGAACACCCTGGGATCCGCTGGCAATCAGAACATCACCGGGTTGCGTCTGAATGTCCCGGGACGAAAGGCGTTCGGCCAGCGCAGCGCGCAGCGGTGGGAATCCCTCGGTCAGCCCGTACTGAAAGGCGTCCGCGGCATATTTGGCCAGAACCCGGCCATTGAGTTCAGCAATCAGTTCGAGCGGAAAGCTTTCCGGGGCGGGTATTCCCCCGGCCAGGGATATGATGCCGGGCTGGGAGGCCACTTTAAGAATTTCCCGGATCGCATTGACTTGCATGCGTTCCGTTCGTCCTGCCAAAAGGTTTAGATAATCCATATTGCCTCCATTAAATAAGACCGGTCGGTATTATAATGAATCCAATTTTTTTGATTCAGGCATCTTTGCGTAGCAGCACCAGATAGGTCTGCAACTGTCGGCGGGTACGGCCCAGGATCTCACTGTCGCGGCTGGCGGCGAAAAGGGTGGCCGCGCCGTTGAGGGTGATGACGATAAAATTGGCCACTTCCTTGAAGTCCAGCCCCATGCGCAGCTGACCATTGTAATCGGCCTCCTTGAGCCAGTTCTGGAAGAGTTTGGCAAAACCGACAAATCCCTTGAGAATGTGCCGGCTCATGGCGGCGGACTGACCCGAGAGTTCGACCAGCATGTTAACAAAAAAACAGCCACCGTCGAAGATTTCACCCTCTAGATAACGGATCAGAACATTATCGCATGTTTTCTGGATACGCTCGAGCGGATCGCTCACTGCGCGCAGATCACGGAAAACCGTGTGGCGCCATATGCGAACGGCCTCGTCATAGACGGCATACCAGATATCTTCCTTGCTCTGGAAGTGACAGTAGAGACCGCCTTTGGTGAGTTGCGTCGCGGACAGAATATCGCTGATCGAAGTGTTGAAATAGCCTTTTACGGAAAACAACGGCAAGGCCTCTGCAACGATTCTCTGACGGGTGCGTTCGCCTTTGTCAGCCATTGGCCCACCTTGAAAAGATATAAAAAATACCAACCGGTTTTAATTAAACGTCCCCGTGCGTATTTGTCAATAGCCATTTGCCAGGGCGTCGACTTGAGGCCGTCTTTTTAATGACAATCATTGACGGAAACTATATGATGCCGGTTGTCCTTAGATTTTCTGGTGCGGCCCGCCGGTCATGGGCCTGACGACCAGAGCGCGGCTGTTGCGATTCAGTGACGGTAACAGTGAAGTCGGCAT
>JASJCD010000190.1 GCA_030066135.1 Desulfobacterales bacterium
CGGAATAGAATCGAATTGGTGGGCCGGTTGCCCGGAAACACCTTGTGGGGCAGTAGGGCGGCGATTTCGGCCTCGTTTTTACCGGCCTGCGCCAGGGCCTCGCGTACCTCTTCAGGGGTTTGGCCGTTCATCAGCGCTTCGGTCTGGGCGAAGAAATTGGAAAGCAGGATGTCGTGGTGGCGGCCGACGGGGTTGTGGCTCACAGCCGGGGCCAGAAAATCGGCGGGAATCAGTTTGGTGCCCTGGTGGATGAGCTGGTAAAAGGCGTGCTGGCCGTTGGTGCCGGGTTCCCCCCAGATGACCGGACCGGTCTGGTAGTCGACCAACGCGCCGTCGCGACCGGCACGCTTCCCGTTGCTTTCCATATTACCCTGTTGAAAATAGGCCGGGAAGCGGTGCATATACTGATCATAGGGCAGGATGACTTCCGTTTCGGACCCGAAGAAATTATTGTACCAGATGCCGATCAGGGCCAAAACCACAGGGATGTTCCTTTCCAACGGCGTCTCCCGGAAATGGCGGTCCATGGCGTGGGCTCCAGCCAGCAGTTCGTCAAAGTGATCGAAGCCGATCTGGGCCGCAATGGAAAGTCCGATCGCCGACCAGAGGGAATAGCGCCCCCCGACCCAATCCCAGAAGACAAACATGTTTTGGGGATCGATGCCGAATTCGTTCACGGCCGCCGTATTGGTGGAAAGGGCCACGAAATGCCGGGCGATATGATCTTCGGAGCCGGCCGTGTCCAGAAACCACTGGCGGGCCGTCTGGGCATTGGTCATGGTTTCCTGGGTGGTGAACGTCTTGGAGGCGATGATGAACAGCGTGGTCTCGGGATCGATCCGTCGCAGGCATTCGGCCATGTGGGTGCCGTCGATATTGGAGACGAAATGGGTCCGCAGTCCTTCCCGGGTGTAAGGGCGGAGGCATTCGGTCACCATCACCGGCCCCAGGTCGGAGCCGCCGATGCCGATGTTGACGATATCGGTGATGGTCCGTCCGGTATAACCGGTCCACTCGCCGGAATGCAGACGCTGGACAAAGGTTTCCATCTGACCCCGTACCGCAATGACGTCGGTCATCGCATCCCGGCCGTCCACCATGACGGGGTCGCCGGTGCGGTTGCGAAGGGCCGTGTGGAGCACGGCCCGGTTCTCGGTGACGTTGATTCGGGCCCCGGCGAACATCTTGGCGATCCCGTCCGCAAGGTCGACTTCGCGAGCCAGGTCGAGGAGGAGTCCCACGGTTTCAGCGTCGATGCGATTCTTGCTGTAATCCACAAGAATGTCTTCGAATCGCAGGGAGAACTTCTCGAAGCGCTGCGGATCAGCGGCGAAGAGGTCGCGCATGTGGACCGGCTGCATGGATGCGAAGTGGTTTTGGAGGGCCTGCCAGCTTTGGGTTTGAGTGGGGTTGATACTTTTAAGTTTTTCCATGATTTAATTCTTTTTTTTAGTTCGCGGTTGTTTTATGGCGCAGAAAATTAATTGATACGGGCTTTTAAACTGATCTTCTATTTTATTGTTCATTTTCTTGCGCGCGCAAGAAAACGAACCAAAAGAAGGCGCCCGTGCCCCGCTTCTCCTGCGCGTCGCCAAACCGAACGATGAATCGGCGCCTCATGCCGCCATGCGGCGTTCCCCCGCGCTGCGGGATTCCTCATCTGCTTACAAAGATATCGGTGAGTCCAATGTTCGCTCGGGTGCTCACAATCGAACGATTGCTGCGCGCCTCACCTCGCATTGCGCCTTGCCTGACGGCATGATGCTTGTTTCATCATTCAGTTAATCATCCGGCCGGAGCGCATCGGAACTCGCTTCGCTCGGACAGCCGATGCGCTTTTTCCGTCCGTATTCCCGATGCTCGGCGCGGGGCAATGGGATGAGACGCACGTCATAGCCGACGTTTAGGTGCCCATCCACTCGGCCCCTTTTCCCTCTTATTGCGTCTACAGGGAAGCAATATACAGGCTGCGTTGTATTAGATTTTCGGGGTCGGTATCGCTATCGGTATCGGGTCTCGATTAAAATTAGCATTGGGTCGGTATTCGATCCCGATCCCGATTCCGACCCCGATACCGAAAGATGGACGCAACTCCCTGTCTCATGACAAAGGGTTAAGGCGCTCAACATATCCAGAAACTTTCTGTGAAGCCACTTGAACCCTCGAATCCTCGGCCCCCTTTTCCCTCAGTTTTGCTCCCATCTACAATTTACGCACAAACCCGACGACCCTGCCGTAAGGTCATTTAGCCAAGTCCAGATATCCCATTACGCCCTGTCCGTAGCGGGCCTTGAAGGCCGGGTCGATCTTCTGGATCGGGTTGGCGCCCAGGAACGCGAGCAGGTCTTCCAGGGCCATGCGGCGTTCGGCTGGCGCGTCCACGGTTTTCAGGGCGGCGATCGCTTCTTCGATTTCGAAATACTGCAACTTGGTGTCCAGGGGCAGCTGCCAGAAGAGCAGGAAGCCGCGCTCGGGAAAGTCCACGCCCAGAATGCCGTAGCAATACTGCATGAGCTGCTTTTCCAGCCGGTCGCAGAGCGCCACGATGGCTTCCCGGGATTGTGCCAGCTGGCCGGGGTCGCAGGGCCGACCCAGGATTTCGAAATACATCTTGACCTTGGGCTCGGTCCCCGAGGGCCGTACCGTGATGCGCAGGCTTTGGATGTCTTCGGGGCTTTCGAGATAGAAGACGAGAACGTTGCGTGACGATGTGTCGGTGCGCGAAAGATGCGGCTGGGGCGAACCCTGCCAGCGGTCGATCTGCCGAGCGACATTGAAATCACCGACGGTGGTAATGTCTTCTTCGCGCAGGTGATCCATGATCTTGCGGATCTGCTCCATCCCTTTGGCGCCCAGCAGCCGGATTTCGGTCAGGTGGTTGTGGCAGTAGCCGTAGGTGGCATAAATGTGGTTGAGCTGGTCCAGCAGGGAGTGTCCCTCCCGTTTGAGCTCGGCGGCGTGCTCGGCGATCCAGATGGCAGCCCCGGCGGCATCCTTGTCCCGGGCGTAGTTGCCCATGAGGAAACCGTGGCTTTCTTCGGTGCCCAGCACGAAGTCTGCCATCCTTCCCCCGGCATCCAGCTTGTTCATTTCCTCGCCGATGTATTTGAATCCCACCAGCAGATCGCCGATGCAGTCCACGCCTAAGGCTTCGGCCATGGCGGCGATGAGCGATGTGGTCACATCCGTTTTAATGACCACACCACCTGTCTCGAGACCTCCGGCCGCTTTCATTTTGGTGATCCCGTAGTGGGTGAGCAGGATACCGATTTCATTACCGTTCAAGAATTCCCAGCCACCGTGGTGGTTTACCATCACACCCATGCGGTCGGCATCCGGATCGGTACTGATGACGAGATCGGCGGCGGTTTCACGCGCGTAGGGCAGGGCGGTGTCGAAGGACTGCTGCACCTCGGGGTTGGGGATGTTGAAAGTGACGTTTTCAAAGGCGCCGCTGAGGTTGGCGCTGCGGGGATCCAGGGCGACATCAAACCCCAATTTTTGCAGAACGGGATAGACCGAGGTCAGGCCGGTGCCGTGCAGTGGGGCATAGACGATCTTGATGTCACGGGCGTTGCTCAAGGACAGCGCGGCCACCGTGTCCTGGTAGATGCGGTCGATGTCTTCACCGACAAATGCTACCCGTCCCTGGGTGCAGGCATCGTCGAATGGCATGCGCTTGATGCGCTCGACCTGCTGGGTGACTTCATCCACGAGAATCTGATCGTGGGGTGGAATCAGCTGGCCACCATACTGGTCGTAGACTTTCTTGCCGTTGTCCGTGGGCAGGTTGTGGCTGGCGCTGAACATGTCCCCGGAGATGGCCTTAAGGTGCCGGATGGTGAAGGAGAGCTGCGGCGTGCTGCGCACGGCCTCGTACATATAGACCTTTATCCCGTTGGCCGCGTAGACCACGGCGGCCGCTTCGGCCAGCTGGCGCCCGTCCAGATTCATGATCGGGTTGGGGAGATCAGGGCTGTAGGGGGCCTGCTGCGTGAAGACCCGCACATCCCACGTCAGGACGACACCCCGTTGCCGGGCTTCCTCGCCGTAGGTCTTGATCAGGTACTGGGCATGCCCCTGGGCTGACGACTGGATGGTCCAGGGGTTGATGCGGTTGGGGCCGATGCCCACCAGGCCTCGTCGACCACCGGTCCCGAAGGGAATTACCTGGTAGAAGGCATCCAGCAGGAAATCCCAGGCCCCGGCGTCGATCAGGTGCTCGAGCTGCGGGCGGTAGGCTTCGAAGACGTCGTCCCCGAGCCAGCTCTCGAGGGATTCCAGAGCGGCCGCGACGATGGGCGCCGGTATATCCAGCTGATTGAAGCCGCTCTGCGCTTTTACCATGAGATCTTGAACCGTGGCCATTTTCTCCCCCGTATACACTGATTGATAGTCGTGCGGCGCGGCCTCGACTTGGGGCCTGGCGTCGCGGATTCAGTTGGTGAGCCATATGAACTGGTAGGGCGCCAGTTCGAAGGATGCGGCGTCCACAGTGGTGCCCGAGATCAGATCGTTCATCTTCCCGGCCGCTCCGCCGGCCGACAGGTCAATGCCCACGGGCTGCGGTGTAATGTTGGTGACGGCCCAGAGGGTCTGGGCAGTAGCGGACCGTTTGATGCCGAAGGCCCTCGGACCGAGATCCAGGATCTCGAAGTCCGCATTGGGATGAAAGGCCGGCTGCTGGGTGCGCGTGCGGATCATCCGGGTGTAAGGGCCGAACACACGCGCGCGAAAACTGTCGGGGTTTTTAAGATCGGCCGTCAGGGTGTCGATGTCCAATTTTTCACGGTTGATGGTGCGGGCACGGCCGGTCTGCTCCAGACCCGCATACCAGTTGCGGGAGCCCAGCAGGCTGTGCACGTAGGTGGCCGGCACGCCGGGAAGGGCGTACTGGATGGACTGGGATGCCAGAAAGCGCGCCGGGTGCCGGGGGTCGTCCTCGCTTCCGGGGACCCGCATGGCGTCCACGTAGGTGATGTTGAGCTCATACGGGCTTTGGCTGCCGTCCGGGTTGTTCTTGTAGGAGATCTGCCCGCCGTTGGCCTTGACGGCGTCGGCCAGGGTCTTGTCGACCGCCTCGGGCGGCAGGATGCCCTCAAGCGGACGCACGCCGATACCGTCGTGGGAGGCGGTGAAGTTGAAGAAAGTGGTGTCCGGAGATTCAAGTGTCAGACCCCGGGCCCAGTTGGAGAGTTCGGTCGTGTCACCGGTGACGAAGGCGTGGAAAAGCATGGGCGGGAGGGTGAAGTTGTAGATCATCTGGGCTTCGTCGCGGCCGTTGCCGAAATAGCTGATGTTCTCGGCGTGGGGCACGTTGGTCTCGGTAATGATGATGGCGTCCGGCGCCACGACGTCGAAGACGGCCCGGAAGAGTTTGACCATGGCGTGGGTCTGGGGGAGGTGGATGCAGGTGGTGCCGATCTCCTTCCACAGGTAGGCGATGGCGTCCATGCGCACGATGCGCGCCCCCTGTTCGACATACATGAGAAGGGCCTCGAGCATTTTGACCAGCACGTCCAGGCTGCGGTAGTTGAGGTCGATCTGGTCCTCGCTGAACGTTGTCCATACATGCACCGGCGTCCCGCTGTCCTTCTTGAACGCGGTCAGCAGGGGCAGGGCCCTGGGCCGGGTGACCATGGACAGATCGAGCGTGGGGTCCATTTCGATGGCCAGGTCGGCAAAACCCGGTTTGTCCGCCAGATAGTCCCGGAACCACTGGCTCTGGGCCGAGACATGGTTGACGACATAGTCGAACATGAGATCGAAATCGCGACCGAAACGCGCCACGTCCTCCCAGTGGCCCAGTTGCGGGTCGATGGTCATGAAGTCCTTGACCGAAAACCCGTCGTCCGAGGACCAGGGGAAAAAGGGCAGGAAATGAACTGCGGAAATCACGTCCTGCAGGTATTCACGGGCAAAGGCGTGCAGGGTCTGCAGCGGGGCCTGGCCTTCCCGCCGGATCGAGTCGCCGTAGGTGATGAGGACCACGTCCTTTTCGGAAAAGAACCCCTGCCCACGGCTTTCCTGATGCGGGGCTTTCTCGATCAGCGGGGCGATACGACCCCAGGCTTCCTGTCCTTTGTCCGGGCCATAGATTTCAACCAGTGAATCTTTGACGTTTTGTATCGCATCCATTTGTTTTCTCCTTGCGGCTTCGGCCGGGCCGGCGAATGCGCGCGGTTTATGCTCACCTTGCGCCGGTCGTCAGTATGCGCATCAGGCGCCGCGATGATCTTCTTCCCACAAGGCCATGGCATGCCGGATCCGGCGCTTCAAGGGCGCGTAAGAGAAATACTGCAGGCCCAGCTGGTAGTTGTGCGCGACCATTTGCTGGCGGCGCTCGGGATCGGACAGCACCTTGCGCGCCTCCTCGACGGCCTCCGGGGTGACGTAGCCGTTCAGCTCGATCACGTCGAAGCCCTTGGGTTTGATGTCCTTGAGATAGATCGAATAGGCGTTCACCACGATCGGGCGTTTGAAATAGATGGCCTCCAGGAAGGCGTTGCCGAAACCCTCGACCGTGGAAGGGTAGGTGACCAGATCGGCGTAGGGATAGACATCTTCCAGGGTATAGATCTTGCGACCGTCCGGGGTTGTCCCGCGTTTCTCATCGATGATCTCGTCCACGAAGATGGTATCCACCCCCATGAGGGTGGAGTACTCCTCCAGCCGTTTCTGGTAGTCCCAGCCCTCGTCACCCGAGGCATGCGAGATCACGAGCTTGGCCTTGAGCCCCAGGAGCTTGACGAACTCGATGGCGTGCTCGATCCCCTTGCGCTGGACCACCCGGGTGGGCTGGAGAATCAGCAGTTCGTCCGCCTTCAGGCCCAGCGCCTCACGGATGTCCGTCGTGTAGTCGTCCGGTGGCGGCGGCGGGTTTTCGAAATCCATGATGTTGGGGATGATTTCGGCGGAAATGCCCACCCGGAAGTTGACCTGTTCTTCGGCGAACGAATTGATCACCACGTGGTTGATCGTGGGCAGATTCGGCGGGAAGGCCATGTTGAGATAGTCCATGACCGCGTTGACGGCGAAGCGGTCGCGTTCCCAGTAGAAATCGTGGTGGTGGGCCGTGGTGGGAATGCCGGTTTCGGCGATAAAGTGGGTCAGGGCCAGTCCCAGGGGGATGTTCATGGGGATGGTCAGCGCGTTCTGGGGAATCAGCAGGCCGATGTCGAACTTTTCCATGAAGCGGTAGAGGTGGTCCTTGAGCAGGTTGGTCATGGCGTGAATGCGCCCCGTCAGAGACCGGTCGCGGGTCTGCACGCCCCAGGAAAGCGCGCTGATGGCGCGGATCTCAGGGTGGGTAAAGTGCGCCTCGGGCACAAGGTAGGAAAGCTCTTCCGGCCGATCCAGTTCACCGGCGAAATAATAGCAGGTGAATCCCAGTTCGCGCAGAATATCCGCCCATTTTTCGGCTTCCAGAGATACGCCGTCCGTCCCCGCCAGCCGGGTGGAGACGATGCCCACGCGGTGAATATTCCAGTTGTGCTTCGATTTGGTCATAGCGTTCCTCCGGTTGGACCCCACAAGCTGGATCAGGGCAACGCCTGTCGCGGGTTGGTATGCGGGGTGTTTTTCAGGAGCTCAGGCCAGCTCCCTGCTCCGGTTCGGCCATTTGGCAGGTCAGCACCAACGTATCCCCATCGAATGTGGTTTGCGTCTCATAAGGCAGCTTCTTGAACATTTTGATCATGCCCCGGTTGTTTGGCAAGGTGTAGGCGATCAGGGTGGAAATGCCGTTCTCGCGCGCGGCTTCGGCTAGTTTTTTTAGTATGACACTGCCGATGCCGCGGCCCTGCCAGTCCTTGGCAACCGAAAAGGCCAGTTCGGCGGTGGTGCCGTGTTCCAGAAAATAACCCCCCAGCCCCACGATGCGCTCGAAACCGATCTCGCCGGTCACGGCCACAATGGAAAGGTTTTTGACATAGTCCACCTGGGACATGTCTTCCATTTCGTCCCGGTAGAAATGCCGGCGCAGATTAAAGAACCGCATTTCCACGTCCCTGACGTCCATCTGGTAAAAATGCTCCTGGATCATGCGGTTGTCGCTTGGCTTGGCCGGGCGGTAGACAACTTTGCGGCCATCGTAGATACGGCTTTCCTCCATGCGCTGGGGATAGATGCCGAAGAGGGATTCCTTCAGGGTTCGGCGCCGGTCGATCAACCCTTCTTCTTTGGCCTGGTTGAAAAGCACTTCGCGATGATCCGGGTGTGCCAGGCTGATTATGGCCATGGCCCGTTCTTCCATGTTCTTTCCAAGCAGGTTGACGACCCCGAATTCGCTCACGACATAGGAAACATAGCCCCTTGGTATTACCACCGAGCCGGTTTCCAGTTTGGTGATGATGCGGCTGCTATGGCCGTCGCGGCTCAGGGCCGGCACCAGGATGATCGATCGTCCGCCGCGGGCCATGTAGGCCCCCATGACGAAGTCGAGCATGCCGGTCACCCCTGAGAAATGGTTCTGGGGCAGGGCGTCGGCCAGCACCTGGCCGGTCAGATCGATGGTGCGGGCCACGCAGATGGAAGTCATCTGGTGGTGGCGTCCGATGACGGCCGGATGGTTCACATAGTCGGAGGGGCGGAATTCGACGGCCGGGTTGTCGTTCAGGGCCTCGTAGAGGGCGTTCGTTCCGATGGCGCTGCCGGCCACCAGTTTGCCATGGTTGATCCCCTTGTATTTATTGGTGACGACGCCCTGAAAAGCCAGATCGAGAATATCGTCGGTGAGAATTTCGGTGTGGATCCCGAGGTCGTTCTTGGCGCTCAGCGCGCGGGCTACAGCCTGGGAAGCCGTGCCCAGACCCAGGTGCACCGTGGCCCCGTCTTCCACCAGACCGACGGCCAGACGCGCCAGGAATTCGGAAGCC
>JASJCD010000191.1 GCA_030066135.1 Desulfobacterales bacterium
GGCCCAATGTGGCGTTGAACTGGGGATCCATATCGATGACGAGGACTTTGCGGCCCGCCAGGCTCAAGGCGGCACCGAGGTTGATGATGGTCGCCGTCTTGCCGACGCCGCCCTTTTCGTTGGCCACTGCGATCTTGCGGGGCTTCCTGGTCACCATGCACGCACCTCCCTGGGGTTAGCGGCAGGTCACTTCCCATGCGGTCGATCGCTACCCGCAGCCGGTCTGCGCGAAGGGTGGCAGCCTGGAATCAATCGACTTCAGGCTTCGAGCACCCGGTCCCGCAAATTCAGACTGCGATGATAAAGGTGATCGGCACTGGCTTCGATTTCCCGGAACGACACCTCCTGCTGGGCCTTGACCGATTGGCTCTCATCGATCAGGGCCACCATCTGGGCCAGATCGCTCTCATAGGTCTCGAATCTCTCCAGCAGCCCATCCGCAATCTGCACGGAAGCCGACTCCACCATTTTGAAGATATATCCAAACTTGATGTTTTCGCGGTAGTCCTTGAAGTGAAACAACAGTGAGCGTTCGGTTTCTTTTTTCATCCGCGCCACACCGTCCTTGAGGGCCTGTATCTCCTCCCCTTGGTCCGTGTCTACCGGTTTACGCAACAATTTCCGAAAAGCGCGCAGAAATTTATAGGCACCCAGCCGCATGATCGCTTCGGTTTTAACCTTGGCGGAATAGCGCATGGCCGCGTTGGCCGGCGGCAGTTGCAGCCGTGAGGTTTGTCGAATAACCTCGATGCCGGGCAGGAACGACCGCGCGGGAATGCTCCCCGAGGCCGAATCGATGCCCAAGTTGTCCGCCGTGCCCTGAAATTCCGCAATGGCCTCTTCCACCATGGCACTGTATGGTTCTGCCACCGCGTGGAGATACTCCACCAGGCGCCGCTCCCGGTCGCGTATAAAACGGAAGATTTCGGGATTGATCGTTTCGGCAATGAAACCGTCCAGCGCCTGCTTGAATTCCTGGTAGACGTTGTAGAGCGTATTGGCGAAGCCGGAGGTGGCCAGGTTGTCGAGGTGCTCCTGCCAGGCCGGAACATTATAGCTGCGGATAAAGTCGGTCATCCGCCGCATGATGTCCGTGGAGTGCGGGTCGAAAAAGCGATCCACATCGGTACGCATTTCTTTGCGCAGTTTGTGGATACCGCCGTCCAGCGTGTTTTTTATCACCGAACGAATCTGCGCCATGCGCTGGCGATTGGCGCCGATGCGTTGGACGATATCGGCGGCCCGGCTCTCATCGGCCTGCAAGAGTTCCTGTTTCATCTTGAGCAGCTTGCTCATGTCGGCGCACATTACCAGGAGGCGCGCCATATGGTTTTGCAGCAGCAAAACGGCTGACTCATTCATCATCTTTTTCTGCAGATCGTTCCGGAATCGCTGGCTCTCGTGGTCCGAATAATTCAACAGGTCTTTATCCGCACACCATTGCTCAAGTCTTAGACGATCCTTGTCCGACAAGTTGTCGGCCCCGCTGCGAAACAGGTCGAGGAGTACCGAAAAAGTATAAATTTCGGGATCGGGCCTCAGGATCGCCAGCTCTTCCCGGACCTTGCGTTGCAGTTCCTGGAGGTCTTCCAAGGCATCATGCTCGCTGAAATCGACATTGAATACGAACAGGATGTTGTCCAGGATGCCCATCTTCTTGATGATGGAGAGAAAGCGGATATCGGCACGCCGCAGACCGGTGCGGCTGCTGATCACGTAGACGATGAAATGCGTTTCGAGGAGATAGTCCTGGATCATGGCCAGGTGCAGGGGATTGGGCGAATCACTGCCTTGGCAGTCGGCCATCTCTACATGGCGGTCCAGATGCGGGCTGCAGATCTCGAGCTGGATATCCTTGAGATAGACGGCCAGATCGTCATTGCCGGCAAAATCGCGGTGCTCGGAAAATCGCGCTTCGTTATAGCGGATGAGAGCCGGTTCGTCGTCGATGAGGGTCTTTACGCGTTCGTAGCCGTTCAGGTAGGATGACAGCAGCACGCTGTTGGCATTGCGGGCGTCCTGTGAGACGAGTTGCTCGGGGGCCAGCGCTTCGAGCGCTTTGACCAGGGCGGCCCGCTCCGTTTCGCTGCGGATATCGAACTGCCCCTTGGCGGTGTGCCAGTCCAGGGTCGGGAACAGGACCAGCGCTTGTTCGATATCGTCATTTATTTCGGCCCAGGTTTTGAAGACCAGCTGCGCGTTCAATCCCGTGCCGCATCTCACCCGGGTGACGAAAGACGTAACCACACCGGCGCCGCGTTTCAGATAATCGCCCCCCAGGATCGCATTGACGAAAGAACTTTTACCGGATTTGATAGGCCCCACGGCCGCGATGCGAAGGGTATTCTCAGCCAGTTGCCGGGTGATCGTCTCGCAGGCGGCGCGGTTCTTGTCGATCGCGGCTTCCACCATCCCGGCCTGTTTGTGCGCCGCGTCCAATAGGGCTTGAAATTCTTCCACCAGCGCCAGCAGTTCGGTTTTAATGCCTTTAAAATCGTTTTTCATCGCTTCGCTAACATCAGCACCAGATTTGCGTTCGTCTTCACAGGTCCGCTCGAAAATAGTCCGGAAGGCACCAGGCCTTGAGGTCGCGCCCGCCCGATGATGGGGCTAATGCTTACAATGTCTTAAATTGATTGTCAAAATGATTTGCACCTTCGAAGCGATAGGCGGCAGGCCCTCTTTTAGAACCGGCAATAAAACATAAGACCTTGTAAAATCAATGTTTTTATGTTATCAGGGGGAATGGAATACAGAAATAATCCGAAGTTCCGGGGGAATGGTCTCTATGTCTGAAAAGCATCCTGAATGCCCTCTGTACAATCCGCTGAATTGCAAAGAATACTACAATCCCAAGTTGTGCGCCTTTGTCCGCAAGGATAAGGTTTGTCTAAAGAAAAAAAAGCCCAAGAACAAGCCCGCCGCCGCCAGGAAAAAAAAATAAGGCCGTCCATCCCTCCGTCCCCATGCCCCGTCCGGTTTCTTCAAGCATGCCCGGCCGCGTCCATTAAAAGCGCCGGATCGATTCCCAGTTTGCCCAAAGCCGCCTCCCAACGTTTGTCCACGGGGGTCTCAAAAAGAATTTGCTCGTCGATATCACTGGTCAGCCAGGCATTCTGCCGGATTTCTTCTTCAAGTTGCCCCGGCCCCCAGCCCGCGCAGCCCAGCGCGATAAGATAGGCCGCCGCGCCTTTGCCCCAGGCAATGCGCTGCAGCACATCGCGGGTTGTACTCATCGCCAGGGATGGTGTCACCCGCAGGCTTACGTTCTCGTCAAAGGGCGGTCCGTGCAGCAGAAAGAGTTCACTCGCGTGAACCGGGCCCCCAAGATGGATGGGGACCTGGCCCATTTCCGGCTGGTGATCCATTTTGAGTTCGTCATAGATGGCCGCGGCCGTCAGCGCCGCATGCACACGGTTGATCACGATGCCGACGGCCCCGTCGCGGGTATGCTCTGAAATGCAGACCACGGTCTGATGGAAATTGGGATCCAGAAGCGCGGGCATGGCCATCAGGAACTGCCCTTTGAGTGATTCGGGGTAGTCGGGTTCCATGGTTTCCTTGTCGCCAACTACGGCAACTTGGCCAGTTCCACCAGCTTGGCGCCGGTCGTCGGCTGTTGTTTGGCTTCGCCAAAAAGTTCGTAAAGCTTCAAATCACCGAGGGTGGCATCGATCGCCGTCATTTTAAAGGAAGATCGGCAGGCGCGGCGCGTGGTTTCACCCAGCAGAATCCCGTTGGGGTAAAATTTCGTCAAGTCCTGAAGGCGGAAGACCGCGTTGACGGCATCGCCGATAACCGTGTAGTCCATTTTCTTGTCAAATCCGATGTTGCCCACCACAACTTCGCCTGTGAGGATACTGATACCGATCTTGATCTGGTAGCCCATTTCGCGCTTGAACTGGCGGTTGATGATTTCGAGGGCCCGGCGCATCTCCAGCGCAGCATTGAGGGCATTGTCGGCGTCCATGGTGCTGGCCACGGGTGCCCCGAAAATCGCCAGAAACCCGTCACCCAGATACTTGTCCACAATGCCCTGATGCTTGAAAACGAGATCGCCCATCACGGAGAAGAAACGGTTCAGCAGTGATACGGTCTTCTGGGGGCCAACATCTTTGGACAAAATCGAAAACCCGCGAATATCGAGGTTAAGCAGGGTCAGCGTCCGCAGTTCCTCGATAACGGTTTTCTCGGATTCGGACCCGAAGAGAATGCGATCCAGCACGGCTTTGGGTACGAATTTCTGAAACATGCGGCGGATGCTGCGTTCGTGCTCGGCCATGGACACGGTTTCACGGTACAAGCGGGCATTCTCAATGGCGATGCTCACCGAAGAGGAAATACTCTGCAAAAGATCTTCATCCCCGGCCGTAAAATCTCCGTTGATTTTATTCAGCACTTCGATGACTCCGATCACGCGCCCTTTGGAAATCATGGGCACGCAGAGGGCGGAGCGGGTGCGAAAGCCGGTGGATTTATCCACGCCGGCGAAAAAATGGGGCGAGCGTGTGGTATCGTTGACGATGATCGAACGCCCCTTGGCGGCCACGTAACCGGCGATGCCCTGTCCGAGCTTTATGGAGTGCCCCATGCTGGACTTGACGCGCGTATTGAAAGCCACCGCGAATTTAAGCTCCTCCCCCTTGAGAAAAAGCAGCGAGCCGGCCTCGACATTCATGATCACCCGGATCATGTCCATCGTATACTTGAGCACTTGTTTCATATCGAAAGTGGACGATGCCAGGGCATTGCCGATCTGTTTGATGCTGCCCAACTCGCGGTCGCGTTTGTAGACGGCCGCCGAAAGGCTGTTGCGTTCAATGGCAAAGGAAAGTGTGTTGGCCATCCAGTCGATCAGTTCTTTGCGCTCATTGAAAAGATTGCGGCTGCTACCGGTGAGGGTCAAAACCCCCTTGACGGTCCCTTCCATCCGCAGGGGTGTCAGTATGCCACACTGCTTGGCCTCGGGGCATATGATTTTACGCTCCAGCTGGCTGCCCAGCTGCTTGACGTTGTTGATGCTGATTTGGCTATCCTGACGAATCACGCGTTCGAACAGGGTGTCGGCCATGCGGAACGAATGCCCGCGGGCAACGGGAACGGTTTTGGCAGCGAGCAGATCGAATATCACGAGATTACCGGGACGATTGGCGTCCATGGTGATAACGGTGGCCAGATCAAAAGGCATGACCGACTGCATCTCGCCTAAAATGGCGTGCAGCAGCTCCGTGTCCTTGAAACTGGAATTGATGATCCGGAAAATCTTATCGATGGCCCTGAGTTGCAGATTGTTGCGTTCGTTTTCCCGCAGCAGGCGCAGGTTTTCATAGGTGAACGCCGCATTGCTCAGAAGCGGTGTCAGGGCTTCGACATCGTCGTGGGTGTAGGTGCGCGCGCCGTCGCGCCGGGAAATGGTGAGCACGCCCACGATGGCCTTGCTGGTTTTGATGGGCATACAGACAAAGGACTTGGTGCCGTAATGGGCGAGGTTGGCGCGGCCGAATCGACTGTCGCGCTCCACGTCCGCCACCACCAGCGGTGATTTATTGATTACGGCATATTTGGCGATGCTGGTTTCAAAGGCGATACGGTCACCGATTTTGACATGCTCACCCAAGCCGATGCTGGCCTTGACGGTGAAATATTTGTTGTCTGCTTTTTCAATCACCAGCACCGAGCCGATATCGGATTTGGTCAGCACGAGCGCCCTTTCAAGGGTGACGTAAAGGATCTCCTCGGCGTCAAAGGTGACGTAGCACAGCTCGGAGAGTTCCTTGAGAATCGAGATCTCGGAAGCCTTCTTTTCCAGTTGAAAAAGGGTTTTGCTGAACTGGTTCTCAATGGCGTTGACGGATTGAACGATGGTGCTCAATTCATTGGAGCTGGTTGCGAGTTGATCCACATGAAAACCGGTGATGACCTTGTTGGTGACATCATGGGCAACGCTGTGGATCTGATCGTAAAGTTTGCGCAGCAGAAAAAACCCCAGAAGTGAAAACACAAGGAACCCCAGAAGAAAATACAGGGTTAAACGGTCGGCCAGCAGATTGTATTTATGGGCGAAATACCCGAAGCCGGCCAGGGGCGTCAGGAAAAAGATGGCAAACACCAGAATGAGGCGATAGTAAAGGTTGCGCGCTTCCAACGATATCTTTTTAGGCCAGCCGGGCAGGCGCATCGGATCTTACTCCATCGTTTTTCGGACAGCCATAGGTGTCTGCAGCGGCCCGCGCGCGACGGCGCGTTAACCGCCCAAAATGGGGAAAATATACAGCCAAGGCCGACAAACGGGGCGGACACATACGGGAAGTGGCCTGTTAAATCGCATCTGCTAAAACGGAACGGGTTGAGTCGGCGCAACCATCTAGCGTGTCATAGTGTTAAGCACCTTCGCGGCCGCGGCAATGGTGCCGTCAATATCGGCTTCGGTATGGGCCGTGGAAACGAAACCCGCTTCGAACTGCGAAGGGGCCAGGTAGACACCTTCCGCCAGCATTTTCTGATAGTACAGCGCAAAACGCTCCAGATCGCAAGTTTTGGCATCTTCAAAATTATTCACCGGGCGATCCGTGAAGAACATCCCCAGCATGGAACCGACACGATTGAAGACCGCCGGTATACGGGCCTGGGCAGCCGCCTCGGCCAGGCCATCGGCCAGCCGCTGCGAGAGGATCTCCAGGCTGTCGTATACCCCCGGGCGCTTGAGCGCTTTGAGCGCGGCGATGCCCGCCGCCATGGCCAGGGGATTGCCGGAAAGCGTGCCGGCTTGATAAATGGCGCCCTCCGGTGCTACACATGACATGACATCATCCCGTCCGCCATAGGCGCCCACCGGCAGGCCGGCACCGATGATTTTCCCGAAACAGGTGATATCCGGGCGAATGCCGTAGCGCTCCTGGGCCCCGCCGTAAGCCACCCGGAAACCGCTCATGACTTCGTCGAAAATCAGCAGGCCGCCCGATTTGGCCGTCATCTCGCGCAGGGCCTCGAGAAAGCCGTCCCGGGGGGGCACCATCCCCATGTTGCCGGCCACCGGTTCGACGATAACGCAGGCCACCTCAGACCCCCTGTCTTCAAAGACCGCTTTTACGGCTTCAATATCGTTGTAGGGCAGAGAAAGGGTGTGCTGGACAACCGCGTCGGGCACACCAGGGCTTCCGGGGATGTTCAGCGTGGCCACACCGGAACCGGCATCCACCAGGAGCATATCGGCGTGCCCATGGTAGCAGCCATCGAATTTGATAATGACATTGCGCCCCGTACAGCCCCGCGCCAGGCGTATGGCGCTCATGGTGGCCTCGGTGCCGGAATTGACCATACGCACTTTTTCAATGGACGGAACCGCCGCGATAACAAGATCGGCCAGTTCCAATTCAAGATCGGTGGGCGCGCCAAAACTGGTGCCGCGCTCCAGTACACGACTGACCGCCTGGATGACGTCCGGGTGGCGATGTCCCAGAATCATGGGGCCCCAGGATCCGACATAGTCAATATATTCACGGCCGTCGGCATCCCAAATGCGGCTGCCTTCGGCACGGTCGATGAACAGCGGGGTGGTTCCGACAGATTTGCAGGCTCTGACCGGACTGTTGACGCCGCCGGGGATGATATTCAGGGCGCGTTCAAACAGCGCCTGGGATTGCATATTGGTCATCTAAGCCAACCTTTCATTTTAACGTTTCTCGGCATGGCCGCTGCCGCGAAGTCAATCTGCCAGCCCATGGGAGCGTACCCTGCATATGAAATCACTGACCCGGCGGCCACGGTATTGCTGCCGACGGCCTGCCGGCACGGACCATTCGACCGGGCATGAGCCAATGCGCCAGTGACGCCAGGCCGTCCAATTGTGCCCGCACAGTCCATTGTGGTATGAACGGGCATTCGAACCATCAGAAAAAATTAACAAATACATCTTGTCCGGTCAAGGTGAGCGATTTCAACTAAAGCCCAAGAACGAGGCCATCGGTGCCCGCCAATAACGGTAGCGTCCTGCCGTAGCGGCCCGCAAACCCAGCGTGTTGGGAATGACGCCGCCCCGTGCGGCCGAAATCCTTTTAGCGGCGAACCACAACCATGAAAAAAGATTTAAAACTGGCCCGGCTGCTCACCTACATCCTCGGCCGCCGGCCGGACGAATTCGGTCTGGTGCCCGATGACGATGGCTTTTTCGCGGTCAAGGAAGTCATCAAGGTGCTGCAGGAGGAAAAATGGCCCCATGTGCGACCTGCCCATCTGGAGACGCTGCCCTACCGATTGCCCGGTGCCGGTATTGAAATGGCGGACAAACGGATTCGGGCCAGCCAGCGGGAAAACCTGCCCGTGATAATACCAGCCGGCAGGGTACCCAAACAGCTCTTCACCTGTATTCGGCGCAAGGGCTACCAGGCGGTGGTAGTCAACGGACTCACCCCGCAGATACACCCATCCCGGGTGGTGCTTTTCGAGGATATCGATATGGCCCGCCGGGTCGGGCGCCGTCGCGATGCCGAACCGCTGGTCGTAACCGTTCAAACCACCGCCGCACAAAACGCCGGTGTTCAGTTCGAACGCTTTGGTGAAACCATCTATCTGACCGCCCGCATTCCAGCCGACTACTGCCGGCTGCCAGCACCACCCAAACCGAGGCGCGCGCTGCAGACGGAAAAGGATGTGCCGCCGAAAGCCTCACCCTCGCAGTCAGCGGGCAGCTATACCGTTGATTGGGATCATCTGGGCCCTAATCCTCAGGCCCCAAAACCGGGATCGAAAAAATCCAAGCAATGGCGTCGGGAGCGCCAGCGTCTGCGTCGCATGAAGCGAAACGCCGGAGATTCCACGTAAATCAGATCGGCGTTGAAACAGTAGAAAAAGTTTGACAACCCCACACAAAGCTGCTACACAGCTTCGTCGGTCTTCAAGACGGGGATCGTCAGGGCCGTTAGCTCAACTAGGCAGAGCAACTGACTCTTAATCAGTAGGTTGAAGGTTCGATTCCTTCACGGCCCACCAACA
>JASJCD010000192.1 GCA_030066135.1 Desulfobacterales bacterium
CAGGGAGCAGGTTTTGACCGCCTCCATGAGCTCCGCGAAGATATTGTCCCCTGAAAGGGCGGCCTGCTGCAGACGCACGAGAGCGGTGGGCGCCTCGTCACCATGCCGGGCCTGGAAATCGGCCAGGCGTTTCAGCTGCGACTGCTTTTCATCCTCGGTGGCCCGGGCGAGTTCGACGCTTTCGGACAGTTCATCCTCATGGGCATCCGGATCCCGGAAGGTGTTGACCCCGATGATGGGCATGGCGCCGGTGTGCTTCAGGGTTTCGTAGTAGATGGATTCTTCCTGGATCTGGCCGCGCTGGTAGCCTGTTTCCATGGCGCCCAGCACGCCGCCGCGCTCGGTGATGCGGTCGAACTCCATCAGGACGGCCTCCTCCACCAGGTCGGTGAGTTCATCCACAATAAAGCTGCCCTGCTGGGGGTTTTCATTTTTTGCCAGGCCCCACTCGCGGTTGATGATCATCTGGATCGCCAGCGCGCGGCGCACCGATTCCTTGGACGGGGTGGTGATGGCCTCGTCAAAGGCATTGGTGTGCAGGCTGTTGCAGTTGTCGTAGACCGCACACAGGGCCTGCAGGGTGGTGCGGATGTCGTTGAACTGAATGTCCTGGCTGTGCAGGGAGCGGCCCGAAGTCTGGATGTGGTATTTGAGCATCTGGGAGCGGGCCGAGGCGCCGTACTTCTCCCGCAGGGCCACGGACCAGATGCGCCGCGCCACGCGCCCGATGACGGTGTATTCCGGATCCATGCCGTTGGAGAAAAAGAAGGAGAGGTTGGGCCCGAAATGATCCAGCGGCATGCCGCGGGAGAGATAGTATTCCAGGTAGGTGAACCCGTTGGCCAGGGTGAACGCCAGCTGGGAGATGGGGTTGGCGCCGGCTTCGGCGATATGGTAGCCGGAGATGGACACCGAGTAGAAATTGCGCACGTTGTGGTCGATAAAGTATTCCTGGATGTCGCCCATCATCTTGAGGGCGAAGTCGATGGAGAAGATGCAGGTGTTCTGGCCCTGGTCTTCCTTGAGAATGTCGGCCTGCACCGTGCCGCGCACATTGGCAAGGACATCGGCCCGGATCCGGTCGTAGGCCTCCGGATCGGGTTCCCGGCCGTTTTCCTGGCGGTAACGATCGACCTGCTGGTCGATGGCCGTGTTGAGGAACATGGCCAGGATGATGGGCGCCGGTCCGTTGATCGTCATGGATACCGAGGTGGAGGGAGCGCAGAGCTCGAAGCCGTCGTAGAGCACTTTAACGTCGTCCAGGGTGCAGACGCTGACGCCCGACGTGCCCACCTTGCCGTAGATGTCCGGCCGCAGATCGGGATCATAGCCATAGAGGGTCACCGAATCGAAGGCCGTGGACAGTCGTTTGGCCTCGCTTTCGGCGGAAAGCAGTTTGAAGCGGTTGTTGGTCCGCTGGGGGTCGCCTTCGCCGGCAAACATGCGGGTGGGATCTTCCCCCACCCGTTTGAGGGGAAAAACACCGGCCGTGTAAGGGAAGTGACCGGGCAGATTCTCCCGGCGCAGCCAGGTATAGATCTCGCCGGGATCCTTGAAGCGGGGCAGGGCGATTTTGGGGATCTTCCGGCGGCAGAGGGACTCGGTGAAGAGCGGCACCCGGATCTCGCGGTCGCGCACCTGGTAGACCAGTTCATCCTGCTGATAAGCTTGCCGGGTTTGCCGCCATGCGTCGATCAGCGTTTGCGTCTCAGAAGCCAGCGCCTGTCGGGCCTGGTCGATTTCATCTTTAAGCGGCCCGGGCCGCGTGGCCGCTTCATCTTCGGATTGACCGGCCGCAAGTACGCCGGCGGCTTCCTCCAGGTGCCAGACCCGGCGCAGGGCATCGGCCTGCTCTTCCGTGCGGGTATGATAGCGTCGCAAGGTGTCGGCAATTTCGGCCAGGTAGCGGGTGCGCTCCGGCGGAATAATAATGGTTTTGGACGACGACATGCGCACGTCCGTGCGGGGCAGGTTGGAGGCCAACGTCTCCCCGGTTTTGGCCGCGATCGTATCCAGGAGTCCGTGGTACAGGGCGGTCACGCCGTCGTCGTTGAACTTGGAGGCGATGGTGCCGTAGACGGGCATTTCCTCCGGCGCCTTCTCGAAGGCATTGCGGTTGCGCTGCACCTGCTTGCGCACATCGCGAACCGCATCTTCCCCCCCGCGCTTTTCGAATTTGTTGACCACGGTAATATCGGCATAGTCAAGCATGTCGATCTTCTCGAGCTGGGAGGCCGCCCCGAACTCGGCCGTCATGACGTAGACGGAAACGTCCACCAGGTCGACGATCAGGGAGTCGCCCTGACCGATGCCGGCGGTTTCGGCGATGACCAGATCGAATCCGGCCGTCTTGGCCACCTGGATGATATCGGCCAGGGCCTCGGGTATTTCGGTGTGGGACCGACGGGTGGCCAGGGAGCGCATATAGACCCGCGGGCTGCCGATGGCATTCATGCGGATGCGGTCGCCCAGCAGGGCGCCGCCCGTCTTGCGCCGCGAGGGATCGGCGCTGATGATGGCGACGCGGAGGTCCTTGAAGTCGAGCAGCAGGCGCTGGATCAACTCGTCGGTGAGCGAGGATTTGCCGGAGCCGCCGGTGCCGGTGATGCCCACCACGGGGATGCGCCGATCGGGCTGGCGGGTCTGCATTTCTGACCGCAGCCTGGCCAGGTGGCCGTTTTGCTGGGCATGGGCCTGCTCCACGCTCGTGATCAGGTTGGCCACCATGGTTTTATTGTCGGTCTTCAGCCGACTGAAATCGAATTCGGCACCGGTGTCGCGCGCAAAGTCCATGGTCCGCACCATGTTGTTGATGATGCCCTGAAGCCCCAGACGCGCCCCGTCCTCGGGGGAGTAGATCTTGGCCACTCCGTAGGCCTCGAGTTCGCGGATCTCCTCCGGCACGATGACGCCGCCCCCCCCGCCGAACACGCGCACGTGCGGCGCACCTGCCTCCTTTAAGAGATCGATCATGTACTTGAAATACTCCACATGGCCGCCCTGGTAGCTTGAAACCGCGATGCCCTGGGCATCCTCCTCCACGGCGGCGTCCACGATTTCCTTGACGGAGCGGTTGTGGCCCAGGTGAATGACCTCCACACCGGTGGCCTGCAGGATACGCCGGAAGATGTTGATGGATGCGTCATGGCCGTCGAAAAGCGATGTCGCCGTAACGACGCGAACGCTGTTCTGGGGTCGGTATACTTCCGCTTCGGCTGTCATATACCCTCCTTGCATCGCTCAGGAATCGCCGGCCGCAACAAGAACCGGCCGCGATCTCGCCGTTGGGAATGGGCACGCGGGCCCCGCCTGGTCATGGTTTAGGCGCGCCCTGTCGGCGCGGGTTCCTGGGTATGGCACATGTTCAGAATAAAGGCTGTTTGGTGCCGGATATAATCGTCGATGGTGTAATGACGCGCCAGAAACCAGCGGCGGAAAGTCCACATGTGACCGATCACCGCGATGTTGTGCGCCACGAGATCCATGGCGGCCTCCGACAGGAGTGGAATTTTTCCGTCGGCCATGAGTTTTGCCAGGGCACGTGTAAAAAGCCCGGTGATGCGCACCTCGCTTTCCAGTACCACCTGCCGCCATTTGTGGGGCAGGGACTGGGTTTCCTGGTAGATCAGTAAGATATGGTCGTTCATGTGGTCACAGACCATCAGATAGGCCCGGATGACTTCCGCCAGCGGGTTGCCTTCCTGCGAGACGCGCCGCATGGCATCGGCCATGCCGGTTTCCATTTCAGCGTGAATAGCGTCGCAGACCAGATAGAGAATGTCTTCCTTGCTGGCGACATATTCATAGAGCGAACCGATGGAGAAACCCGCCGCCGCCGCGATCTGCCGGGTCGTGGTCTTGTGGAAACCGTTGTCGATGAAGAGCTCGACCGCGGCGTCGACGATCTGGCGCCGTCGGCGCTGCACCAAATCCTGATTCTTGACCTGGGTGGGGATGTCCCGGATGGCTTGTCGGGGGGCGCTGCGCATGCCATTCAGCTCCTGTAGATCATTTAATTGCGTGCAACCTGAATAGGGTGCAAAAAATCCGAGCGAGCGCTCAGTCGGAAAATACCGCTCCATCGGCGCCTTGTCAATTGAATTTTCCCGATGGCTGCAATGTCGACCCGCTGAACCACCATGGCGTTCTTTCGGACCCGCCATGCCTGGCGAGCCGACAACACCCGGACAGGCGGCCATGTTGCCCGGCCGCCGCCCGCAGGTGCCGGCGCGCCCGGGGCGTGATGCGTCCTTTTTAGGCTTGACAACGCGAAAGGGTTGTCGCTATATATCGAACAACTACCTACCGGCCGGTAGGTAGGATATGGGAATATGCTCTAATCAGGGGTGTGCGATGCCTTCCATGAAAGCAACAATAACCGATGTGGCCGTCGATCTCTTTCATCGCAAGGGCTATTTCGCCACCAGCATAAGTGAGATCGCCCATCAGTGCGGCATCCAGAAGGCCAGCATTTACTACCATTACCCCAGCAAGGAGAATATCCTCTTTCATATCCAGCAGGTCACCATGGAAGAGTTGACCGCCTACCTGCGTGCCAACCTGGAGGGGCTGGTTGATATCGGAGACCGCATGGGCGCAGCCGTGCGCAGTCATGTACGCTTCCACCTCAACAAGCAGAAAGAGACATTCATTGCCAACAGCGAGTTGCGCGGCCTGACGCCGGAGCATTACCAGGAGATCGTCCAGAAACGCGATGAATACGAGCAGATTTTTCAGGCGATCATCCGGGAAGGCATCGAGGAGGGGGTCTTCAGCGCTGCCGATGTCAAGATCCTCTCCTATGCCATTCTGACCCTGTGCAATGCCGGCGCCATCTGGTTCAAACCCCGCGGGCGCATGCCGGTGGATGCGATTGCCGATATCTACAAAAATTTTGTTTTGCGGGGGCTCAGGGCCGGTGATCTGGCGGCGGTGGCGGTGGCCACCGCTGGTTGAGGGCCGACATCCGGCCGAACAATGATCCCCTGATAAAAAAGTCGAAACCGGCATATGCGCCTATCAAAAGGAGGTCACGGTGGACTTCGATCTAAACCGGGAACAGGAAATGATTCGCAAGGAGGTGCGCCATTTTGCCGAAAAGGAGATCGCACCGGTTGCCATTGAACTCGACGAGAAGGAAAGTTTCTCTCCCCAATTGACGCGCAAGATGGGCGAAATCGGGTTGTTCGGTATGTTCGTTTCCGAGGCCTATGAAGGTCAGCAGATGGACTACCTGGCCTATATCATCGCCGTTGAGGAAATCGCCCGGGTGGACGGCTCCCAGGCGGCCACGATCGCGGCCGGCAATTCGCTGGGCATCGGGCCTATTTACTACTTTGGCACCGAAGAACAGAAACGCAAATACCTGCCAGCCCTTTGCCGGGGCGAGGGGCTATGGGGCTTTGGGTTGACCGAACCCACCGCCGGCAGCGACGCGGGCGGCAGCAAGACCACGGCGATCAGGGATGGCAGCGATTGGATCCTCAACGGCTCCAAGATTTTCATCACCAACGCGGCCTGCGAAATGTCCATGGGGGTGACCGTCCAGGCCGTGACCGGCACCCGGGACAGCGGCCGGCCGGAATACACCTGTTTTCTGGTGGAGCACGGCACCCCGGGCTTCAAGGCCGTCCAGATGCACCAGAAGATGATGTGGCGCGCTTCCGATACGGCCGAGCTCTATTTCGACGATGTCCGCATTCCGGCGGCCAACGTGCTGGGCAATATTGGCGACGGTTTTCACCAGATGCTTCAGACCCTGGACGGTGGGCGCCTGTCGATCGGTGCCATGGGACTGGGCGGGGCCCAGGGAGCCTATGAGGCCGCCCTCAAGTACGCCAATTCGCGTGAGCAGTTCGGACAGCCCATTTCCAAGTTCCAGGCGGTGGCCTTCAAGCTGGCCGACTGCGCCCTGGAAATCGAGTGCGGCCGCAATCTGCTTTACAAAGCCTGTTGGCTCAGGGATCAGAAAAGACCCTTCGCCAAGGAGGCGGCCATGGGCAAGCTCTACTGCTCCGAGCTGATGGGGCGGGTGGCCAACCACGCCGTGCAGATCCACGGCGGGTACGGCCTGATGAAGGAATACAACGTTGAGCGCTTCTACCGCGACCAGAAACTGCTCGATATCGGCGAGGGCACGTCCGAAGTGCAGCGTCTGGTGATCAGCCGCTACATCGGCTGCTGAGGGGCATTAATTTTAAAGGGGGAGGCGATGGCTGAAGACGTCTTGTTGATGGAAGAAAAAAACGGTGTGGTCCAGCTGACCCTGAACCGTCCCGCGGTGATGAACGCCTTTAATTTCGAAATGCTGCGGGCGCTGGCAGGGGCTATTGAAACGCTGCGGTTTCGCAGCGACGTGCGCGTGGTGATCATCACCGGTGCCGGCGAAAAGGCTTTCTGTGCCGGGGCGGATCTCAAGGAGCGCGCCGGCCTTTCGCCGGTTCAGGTCAAAGAGTTCATCTTCACCATTCGCAATCTGTTTACCACGATCGAGGACCTGAACAAGCCGGTCATCGCCGCCGTCAACGGTATCGCCCTGGGCGGCGGGACCGAGCTGGCCCTGGCCTGCGACATTCGTCTGGCGGCGGCCAGTGCCAGCATGGGGTTGACCGAGACCCGTCTGGCCATCATCCCGGGGGCCGGCGGCACCCAGCGCCTGCCGCGTCTGGTGGGGCGGGGCAAGGCCAAGGAGCTCATCTTCACAGGCAAACGGGTGTCGGCCGAGGACGCCCTGGCCATCGGGCTGGTCAATCAGGTCTGCGCCCCGGAAGCGCTGTTGGACGCCTGCCAGGCCATGGCCGCCGAGATCTGCGAAACGGGCCCCATCGCCATCGCGCAGGCCAAGTATGCCATCAACCGGGGGCTGGAGACGGACCTGCACACCGGGCTGGCCATCGAATCCAATGCCTACTGGCTCACGATTCCGACCAAGGATCGGCTGGAGGGCCTGGCCGCCTTTCGTGAAAAGCGCAAACCTGTCTACAAGGGAGAATGACAGCCATGACTGCTTCAACCACTGCATCCGTCGCACCTGCCGGCGATGCCCCGCACGCCGAAAACCGTTCCTTCTGGCTGAGCGAAGAACAGCGTCTCGATCAGCTGGCGCAGCTGGCCATGTGGCCCGGCGGGCAGAAAGCGGTGGACCGCCTGGCCGCTCAAGGCAAGCGTTCGGTGCGCGAGCTGATCAGCATGCTGATCGATCCCGGCACGGAATTCTATGAATTGAGCCGTATCGCCGGTTTTGGGATGGACTACCCCGGGGTGGAGGACGTGCCCTGTGGCGGTCTCGTGACGGGCATCGGCAAAATTCATAACAACTGGACCATGATTTTTGCCAATGACAGCCGGGTCAAGGCCGGCACCTATTTCCCCATCACCCTGAAGAAGCACATGCGCGCCCAGGCCATAGCCGAGCGTTGCGGGCTGAACTGCGTCTACATCGCCGACAGCGGCGGGGCCTTTCTGCCCATGCAGGCCGACGTCTTTCCGGACGACCAGCATTTCGGATCCATGTTCTACAACATGGCCCGCATGTCGGCCCAGGGGCTCAAGCAGATCACCCTGAGCACCGGCGGTAACACGGCCGGTGGGGCCTATATCGTCTTCATGGCCTGCCAGTCCGTGATGATCGACCAGAAAGCCTATTCCTTCCTGGGCGGCCCGCCATTGGTCAAGATGGCCACGGGTGAGGAGATTTCGGCCGAGGACCTCGGAGGGGCCCGCGTGCACACCCAGGTTTCCGGCGGGGCCGATCATTTCTGCACCACCCAGGACGAGGCCATCGCCCGGGTGCGGGAGATCCTGTGTCTCGAGAAACCCCGGCAGGTCCAGATTCAGCGTTTCGAGGCCCGTCCGCCCAGTGTGTCACCCGAGCAGATTTACGATCTGCTGCCCGCCGCCATCCACCAGGGCATCGACATGCGCGCCGTCCTGCAGTGCCTGGCCGACGACAGCATGTTTTCCGAGTACAAACGGGACTACGCCCCGGGGCGCGGGGATAATATCGTGGCCGGCAAGATGCGCATCCAGGGTCTGCCGGTGGGTGTTATCGCCTCCAACAGCGTGGGGATTATTTTCGTTGAAGCGGCCCGCAAGGCCACCGAGTGGATCGTGCGCTGCAGCCAGGAGAAGATTCCGCTGCTCTTCATCCAGAGCTCACCGGGCTACATGGTGGGCTCCGAATCCGAACACATGGGCATCGGCAAATACGGTTCCGACATGGTGCGGGCCGTCTCCTGCGCCCAGGTGCCGCGGATTCAACTGGTCCTCGGTCCGGATAACGGGGCGGCCAACTACGGCATGTGCGGCCGGGCCTATCGGCCCCATTTCCTCTTTCACACCATGCGGTCGCGAACCTCGGTCATGAGCGGGCGCAGCGCCGCCGGGGTCCTGCTCTCCATCGAGGAACGCAAACGCAAGGCCCGGGGCAATCCCATGAGTGAAGAGGAGAAACAGGCCTTCAGCGAAAAGATGATCAACAAGTACGACGGTGAAGCCCATCCGTTCTACTGCGGGGCCCGCCTGCTCAGCGATCGCGTGCTGAAGTTCAGCGAAATGCGCGACTGGCTGGCCATGGCCTTCGAGGTCAGTCTGCTCAAGGGAATTGGCGACCCGTCTTTCGGCAATTTCAGGTTTTAAGCCGATTGCGCGAACCCGTTTTGGGTCAAGGGCATCCCTGCTTGGCGTTGATCATAAAGCCGGCTGTGGTCTTCTACATTGACAACCCTAATTCGTGATCATTTAATATCAAACCGGGGGAAACTAAAATGACTGATGTTTATATTGCCAAAGATCAATTTACGGGCAAAAGGGTAGAACTAAGCGATATCAGTATCAGAGACGGTCTGCAGTCCTTGGAGACCATTATTGATACCGACACCAAGGTCAAATACCTGGAAGGTTTGATTCTGGCAGGATTCAAACGCATGGAGGCCACCAACTACGGTCATCCCAGATTTGTGCCCTTTTTCCCCGATGCAACGGAAGTATTA
>JASJCD010000193.1 GCA_030066135.1 Desulfobacterales bacterium
GGCACCCCGCTGACCGCCCCCATGCCGGGCATGATCGTGAAGTATGAAAAAGAAGTCGGCGACAGCGTCGAGAAGGGTGAAACGGTGTTGATCCTCGAAGCCATGAAAATGGAGAACGCCTTGCCGGCGCCGGTGGGCGGCACCATCAAGGCGATCCATTTCGGCAGCGGTGATTCGGTCGCCAAAAACGCCGTGCTGGCCGTCATTGGCTGATTAGCACCCTGATGGCGGGCGGCGGCATGCCGCCGCCTGCCGATTGCGGTATACCCTTCGGCCGTTTTCCTCGGCGGCGCTTTCCGCCGTCTGCCGATACGAAGACTTTCCAGGAGAAAAGTCATGAAGATCCACGAATACCAGGCCAAAGAACTTTTCCGTCAATTCAACGTCAAGGTCCCCGAGGGCGGGGTGGCGTTCACGGCCGCTGAAGCCTGCGAAGTGGCCGGCGGGCTGGGGGGCTACCCCGTGGTGGTCAAGGCCCAGATCCATGCCGGCGGCCGGGGCAAGGGCGGCGGCGTCAAGCTGGCCCAGTCCGCCCAGGAAGTCGAAACCTTTGCCGGTGAGATCATCGGCATGAACCTGGTGACGCACCAGACCGGCCCCGAAGGTCGCCGGGTGGGCAAGGTCCTGGTGGAACAGGGGCTCAATATCGCCAAGGAGCTTTATCTCAGCATCCTGCCCGACCGCGCCACGGCGAAGAACATCATCATGGCCAGTGAGGCCGGCGGCATGGACATCGAAGCCGTGGCCGAGGAGACCCCCGAGAAGATCATCAAGGTCTTGGTCGATCCGCTGGCCGGCCTGCAGGGCTATCACCTGCGCGAGGTGGCTTTCGGCCTCAACATCCCGCCTGCGGCCATGAAATCATTCACTCAGCTGCTGAGCAGCCTTTACCGCCTCTTTGCCCAATACGACTGCTCGCTGGTGGAGATCAACCCGCTGGTGCTCACGGCCGAAGACGAGGTCATCGCTCTGGATGCCAAGATGGATTTCGACGGCAACGCCCTTTTCCGCCACAAGGACATTCTGGCCTACCGCGATACGGACGAGGAGGATCCCCTCGAGCTGGAAGCCTCCAAGTTTAACCTGAACTACATCAACCTGGGCGGCGGGGGCAACGTGGGCAACATGGTCAACGGCGCCGGACTGGCCATGGCCACCATGGACATCATCAAGCAGGCCGGGGCGGAGCCGGCCAATTTTCTCGACGTGGGGGGCGGCGCCAATGCCGAGATGGTGGAGAATGGTTTTCGCATCATTTTAAGCGACCCCAACGTCAAGGGGATCCTGATCAATATCTTCGGCGGCATCCTGCGCTGTGACGTGCTGGCCGAGGGCGTGGTCGAGGCGGCCCGCAAGACCGGTCTGAATGTGCCCGTCGTGGTCCGCATGGAAGGCACCAACGTGGAGGAGGGCCGCCGGATTCTGGCCGAATCGGGCCTTGACCTGACCACGGCCGTAGATCTGAAGGATGCGGCCGGCAAGGTTGCCGCGATGGTCAGCTGAACGCCAGCTGTCCGGGATCGCTTTGCGTTCCATCGAGCCAATCGTTTTTCACGGTCAGGGGAATGGACACCAATAAAACCTTTCAATTCTGCGAGGATTAAAACGTGAGCGTATTCGTCGATGAAAATACCAAAGTCCTGGTTCAGGGCATCACCGGCAAGGAAGGCCAATTTCACACCCGCCAGTGCGTGGCCTACGGCACGCCCGTGGTGGCCGGCGTTACACCGGGCAAGGGCGGCCAGTCCATGGACGATATTCCAGTGTACAATACCGTCAAGACGGCAGTCCAGGAAACCGGCGCCAACTGCAGCATGATCTTCGTGCCGCCGCCCTTTGCGGCCGATGCCATCATGGAGGCGGCCGACGGCGGCGTGGAGCTGATCGTGGCCATCACCGAAGGCATTCCGGTCATGGACATGATGCGGGTCAAGAATTATCTCAAGGACAAGCCTTGCCGCCTGATCGGCCCCAATTGTCCCGGCATCATCACCCCCGGCGTGGCCAAGGTCGGGATCATGCCCGGACCGATCCACAAACCCGGCGGGCCCGTCGGTGTGGTCTCCCGTTCCGGCACCCTGACTTACGAGGTCGTCCACCAGTTGACGATGCAGGGCATCGGCCAGACCACCGGCATCGGCATCGGCGGCGACCCGGTCAACGGCACCAATTTCATCGACTGCCTGGAAGCCTTCCAGGGCGATCCCGAAACAAAAGGTATCGTTATGGTGGGCGAGATCGGGGGCTCGGCCGAAGAGGACGCCTGTGAATACATCAAGGCCAAGGTTACCAAACCGGTGGTGGGGTTTATCGCCGGTTTGACCGCGCCTCCCGGGCGGCGCATGGGGCATGCCGGTGCCATTATCAGCGGCAACAGCGGTACGGCCGAGGCCAAGCTGGCGGCCATGAAGGCGGCCGGTGTGCATGTTTCCGAGAGTTTGGGGGCGGTGGGGGAGGTCTGCGCCTCCGTCTTCTGATGGACAAACACAAACAGCATCTTTTGGTCCCAGGCGGCGTTTTCGCCGATGGTGTGTCCTCGACGTAGCTTGGGCTACGCCTGCGGTACCCCATCGGCTGCAGCCTTGCCTGAAACCAAAATCTGCCGCTTGTGATTGCCCATCGTAAATAGCAAGATCTTATCAGGTGTTTGCCGTGCCTTCACCATTTTGGTGGGGTCGGGACGGCGGGCACCTGTTTTATTTTTGGCCGAATCCAGGGGGCTGGAACGGGGCGCTTGCCTGTCTGGCAAAAAAGCCTTGCCAATGCGGGTGGTTTTGCGCATTATGGGCGGGTTTTTTTAAGCTTGTTATGGAAAAACAAAGGACGCGAGCATGCACGAAATGGGTGTGGCCATGCAGATTATCGAGATTGCCCAGGCATCGATCCCGGCGGACATGGCCGGAGCCCGCGTGGCCCGCGTGAACCTCAAGGTGGGCAAGCTGTCGGCCATCGTGCCGGATAGCCTGCGGTTCTGCTTCGAGGTCGTGGCCCGGGAAACCCCGCTGGAAGGGGCCGAGCTCAATATCGAAGAGCTGCCGGTCCAGGCCCGCTGCAACGCCTGCCGACACGAATGGACCATTGAACAGCCGGCCTTTGCCTGTACGGCGTGTGAAAGCGGGGATATCACCCTGCTCTCCGGGCGGGAGCTTGACATCGAATCTTTGGAGCTGGCGGAAGAGGACGCGTAACATGCTGTTGGACGGAATCAATCGGATCAAAGCCTATCACCACAAAGACGGTCACGACCATCACCATCCCCACGCCGGCGACGCTCCGGTGGAGACGCGCACCAGCGGGACGCGGGAGATCAAGGTGGTGCGCCGGGTGCTGGATGCCAACGAAATCATGGCCAAGGCCAACCGTGAGCTATTCGCCGCCCATAACATTTTCGTTCTGAACCTCATGAGTTCGCCCGGGTCGGGTAAGACCACCACGCTGGAGAAAACCCTGCGGCATCTGATGAGTGACTATCGCTGTGCCGTCATTGTGGGCGATATCTGCACCACCGCGGATGCCGACCGGTTGGCCGCTAGCGGCGCGCCCGTGGTTCAGATCAATACCGACGAGTTTGGCGGGGACTGCCACCTGGCCGCCCACGTGATCGAAAAGGCCCTGTCCGGGATAGACTTGGAGGCGATCGACATCCTGATCGTGGAGAACATCGGTAACCTGGTCTGCCCGGCCGAATTCGACATCGGCGAAGACAAACGCGCCGTGATCCTTAGCGTCACCGAGGGGGAGGACAAGCCTTTAAAATACCCACTCATGTTCCGCGAGTGCGACGCGGCCCTGTTGAACAAGATCGACCTGCTGCCTTATCTGGACGACTTCGACGTCAAATTGGCCGCGAAAAACATCCTGCAGATCAATCCGGGGATGCCGGTCTTCGAGACCTCGGCCAAGACGGAGGAGGGGTTTGCGCCCTGGCTGGCGTGGTTGCGCGATTCGGCCAGAAAGAAATTGGGATAGTGTTGCTGTCAACCAAATCACGATTATTTCCACAATTTGAAAATTTGAGCCGCCCATGGGCGGCTTTTCTTTTTGACGATCCATAAGTTTACGGTTCATTTTTTTACAGGCGTAAGAAAAGATGAGCTTGTAAAAAGTCTTTTTCCGGACGGTTTCGTAAAAAGTTGGAGATACGGTTTGCAAATCCCGAGCAATGAGGCGTACTTACGGTACGCCGCCATAACGAGGGCTGAAGCGTAACGCCGATTTTTATCCGCCTCGGGAGGATCGGACTTTTTACGAAACCGTCAAGAGAACGAACCAGAAGAAGGCGCACGTGCCACGTGTTCTCCTGCGCGTCGCCAAACCAGCCAATGACGATCGGCCTCATGCCGGTAGCGGCGTTGTCCCGCGTTGCGGGATTCCTCGTCAGCTATCCTGTGTTGCGGTGTGTCACCAACTCGTGCGGGTGCTCACCATCCCACGATGGTTGCGCGCCTCGCTCCATTGAGGCGCCCCTTGCCTGACATTATGATGCTTGCGCCATTAACGCGGGATGCCGAGGGCGTAGTGGATGGATTCAGGAAAGAAATTAATCACGGCTTGGGTTTCGGGTTGGGAAACAAATCCGATGAAAGCCGCTGCATCTTGGCCAACCGGAAACGGACCGCGGTTTCCAGGCAGCCGATGCCGTATTGGATGCTGCGGGGCAGGTCGATGGAGGACGCTTCAGGGAAGTATTTCGTGGGGCAGCTAATTTCGGCGATCCCGTAGCCGCGCCACAGGATGGCGGCCAGCATCTGGTTGTCGAAAACAAAGTCATCCGACAGGACTTCCAGGTTCAATGTCTCCAGCAGTTCGCGTGAGAACGCGCGAAAGCCCGTATGGTATTCCGAGAGTTTGGCACCCAGAAGGACGTTTTCCACCAGGGTCAGTAACCGGTTGGCGATATACTTCCAGATGGGCATGCCGCCTTTGATGGCATGGCCGCCGAGAACTCGCGAACCCAGGACACAGGCATAGAGTTCATTGCCGATCAGGGCAACCATGGCGGGGATCAATTTGGGGGTATACTGATAATCCGGATGAACCATGATGACAATGTCGCCGCCTTTTTCCAGGGCGATTCGGTAGCATGTCTTCTGGTTGGCGCCATAGCCCATGTTACGCGGGTGTTCGTGAACGATGACCCCGGCAAGCGACCGGGCGATCGCAACCGTTTCGTCATTGCTGCCGTCATCGACCACGATGACGCGATCAACGAAATCCTGTTCCATCACCTCTTTATAGGTTCGGCCCAGGGTTCTAGCCGCGTTGTAGGCGGGCATGACGACGATGACGCGTTTGCCTTTGAACATCGTTTTTTTCCAACGGACGGTTTCGCCCAAGGCTGGCGCCAGCCGCATCATTCAGCGCCCGCGCAGGAGCTTTTCGAATTCCGGTGTATGCCGCACGCTTTCCAGGTCCGGGTCGTTTTTTATCCGCTGCCAATTGTGATAGCCTTTTTCAATAGCCTGGCGCAGCCATCGCAAGGCGTTTTGGGTTTGATGCTGCCGGGCATAAACGCAGGCGATATTGTAGTCGGCTTCAGGATGGTCGGGAAATAGTTGCGATAGTTTTAAAAACAGCCGAAGGGCCTCTTCGTATTCCTGTTTTTGAAAGTGAATCGTTGCCAGCCCGTTAAGGGCCTCGCCGTTCCGCGGTAACAAGGCAATGACCTTGCGGTAGTAATCGGCCGCCTGGTCGAGTTCGCCCCGTTGATGATGCAACCGGCCCAATTCGCTGGCGATCGACGCATTGTTCGGCAGCCGCTGGAGGCCTGTTTCCAGAACGGCCTGGGCCGCGTCGATACGTCCCTGTTGGGCGTGGATCAGCGCCAGCGGAATAATTGCGCTGTCCAGGTAGGGATCGATTTCGACCGCCTGCTGAAAATGCGTCCGGGCCTCCTGCATGCGGCCTTCTCGAGCAAGCGTCGTGGCAAGATTGTTGTGGGCCGACGCATTGCGCGGGTTGATTTGAACGGCCTTCCGAAAGTGCTTCCGGGCTTCGTCCCAGCGGTCGAGCTTGGCCAGGGTGCTGCCGATCTTGTTATGCGCGTCGTCGTAATCGGGGTTGAGCTGCAAAATTTTGTCATAGTGATCCAGGGCATCGGTCAGGCGGCCCATCCGCTCCATGGCCAGGCCCAGGTTGTAATGCGCCCTCCAGTAGTCCGGATTCGCACGCAGCGCTTCGTAGTAGTGCCGGGCGGCTTTGTCGAACTCGCCTTTCTGGGCATAGTCGGCACCCAGATTGTTGTGCGCCAAGTGGTTATCTTGGGTGGTCGCGATCGCATGCCGGAGAAGTGTTTGGCTGTTTCGCCAATACGGCGTTTGATGCCAGGTTACAGAGGCCAGCGCGGCGATGGCCAGCCCCGAAGCCGTTGCGGCGGCGGCAAGGTTAATACCCTTCCGGCGTATGAGGGCATGGCCCCCCCAGACAACGGAGATGAATACGCCGATGGTGGGAATATAGGCATAGCGGTCGGCCATGGCCTGCTCCCCGACCTGCACAATCCCGATAACAGGGACGAGGGTGCCAAGATACCAGAACCAGCCCATGAGGAGGTAGGGGTGATGTTTCCTTGTGCGCAGCGCCAAATAGGTCGCAATCGCCAAGAGGATGGCCGCCCCGGATATCTGCCACCCGGGATAGTGCGACGGGAAGGGATAGAAAATCGTCAGGGGATCCGGCCAGACGACTTTTTGCAGATAGACGGCATAGGATACAAGTGCATTAACGAGACGTGAGACGAGGGGAAAGGTTTCCAGCGATTTGACGGCGCCCTCAGCCTGCTGGGCCCAGAAGGTCACGATGCATGAGGCGGCTGTCAGCGCGAAAAAGGGGATTTTTTCTCCGATCAGCCGGCCATAGTTTGCTGTGGCCGGTGTCTTGCGGGCGGGGTTCAGCGGAGACGAAGGCCATCGCTCAAGGGGCCAGAAATCGAGCAGCAACAGAACACATGGCAAAGTGACCAGCATCGGCTTGGCCATGAGGCCCAAGGCAAAAAACAACAGCGCGGCCAGATAGGCCCCGATGGACTTGCGATTCGTGTAGCGCGCGTAGCACCCCATCACCAAGAGCCAGAACAGGGTGCTCAATACGTTTTTGCGTTCGGAGATCCACACCACCGATTCGATATTCAGCGGGTGTACGCTAAAAAGAAGCGATACGATCAGGCTCAGCCATACCGCATTGGTCATCCGGCGGAGCACCATATTCAGTACAACGGCATTCAAGGCGTGAAAAAGAACATTGACCAGGTGGTGGGTCCGGGCGGACGATCCCATAAACTGGACGTCCGCCATGTAGGATAGCCAGGTCAGGGGGTGCCAGTTTGCCGTTCGGGTGGTGGTGAATGCCCAGGCGAGGGACTCACGGGACAACCCCTGTTTTATGATGTGGTTGTCGGCGACATAGTCGGGATCGTCAATGTTGATATAGTCGTACGACAGGGTCGGTGCGTAAAGCGCCAGCGTACCTAAAAAAAGCAATACGCCGATAATTGGGTCGCGATGGCGGCGAATTATGGAGGGTCGTTCGGTCATCGGAGCGTGTTGAAGCCTTTGTTCCCCACTCGAGACAAATCCGCAGTCGCTCGAGCGGTTGCGCCGCAGGAAGCGGTCGGCTTGCGTTCCGGCAACGCCGCTGACCCCCTCAGATCCTCAGCCGCAGCCCAAGCAACCTCGAGAACGCAGCACCGGGGCGCCACAAAGCCCCTTCCCGGCGTGCTAAAGGTGAACCTGCTCGACCGAGATCATATGCGGCAGCGCCTTGAGATCCCGGATCGTAGTCTCGTCTGCCGGGGTGTCGATATTGACCATGCAGGTGGCGCGGTCGCCGAGGCGTCCCAGCTGGAAACGGCCGATGTTGATGTCGTGCTTGCCTAGCATGGTGCCCACGTTGCCGATGACACCGGGCTGGTCGATGTTCTGGAGAATGATCATGTGACCTTCGGGGATGGCGTCCATATAGATTTTGCCGAAACGCACGATGCGGGGATGCTTTTCGCCGAAAATCGTGCCCCAGATCTCCTCGGGCCCTTCTTCATAGCCTTCCAGGCGGATGCGTAGCGTACCGGCGTAATCCGTGCGATCTCTGGACAAAACCTCCTTGACTTTGATGCCCTTGGCCTTGGCAATGGCCCGTGCGTTAACGTAGTTGACCGGTTTGTCGGTAAACGAGCCCAGGAAGCCCTTGAGGGCGGCATGGGTTAGCGGGCGGGTCTCCAAGTCGGACACGTCACCGGAATAGATGAGCGTGATATCGTAGACCCGGGTCACGAGTTGGCCCATGAGCGCTCCCATCTTTTCGGCCAGGTTCAGGTAGGGCCGGATCCGGTCCATGACTTCGCGGGAGACCGAGGGGAAATTGACGGCATTGACGATGACGTCGTTGAGCAGGTAGGAGGCCATCTGGTTGGCGATCATCTCGGCCACCTTGACCTGGGCCTCGCCGGTGCTGGCCCCCAGGTGCGGCGTAAAGATGACCCGCGGGTGCTTTAGCAGGGGCATTTCCGGGTCGGGCGGTTCGGTGGGGAAGACATCCAGCGCGGCGCCGGCCACCTGACCGCTTTCCAAAGCTTCGTAGAGGGCGTCCAGGTCGACCACCTCGCCCCGGGAACAATTCACCAGGCGGACCCCCGGCTTCATTTGGGAAAGTGTCTCCGCGTTGATCATGTTGACGGTTTCCTTGAGGCGCGGCACGTGCAGCGAGATGAAATCGGCTTGCTGGTAGAGGCTTTCCCGGCTGACCAGCTCGACGTGCAGGGCCTCGGCGGCCTCGGGGCTGACGAACGGGTCGGCGGCGATCACCCGCATCTGCAGGCCTCGGGCCAGGGTGGCGACCACGCGGCCGATATTCCCGAGTCCCATGATACCCAGGGTCTTGCCGGTCACCTCCACGCCGGTCAGAAGCTTTTTGTCCCAGCGGCCTTCCTTGAGCGACATCGTCCCCTGGGGGATATTGCGCGCCAGGGCCAGGAGCAGGGATATCGCATGCTCGCCCGTGGTCACGGTGTTGCCGCC
>JASJCD010000194.1 GCA_030066135.1 Desulfobacterales bacterium
CAGATCCCGCTGGACAAGATGTCGGTCTCGATGACCATGAACGGGGCCGTGCTGCCCATCATGGCGGGCTACATCGTGGCGGCCGAAGAGCAGGGCGTCAAGCAGGAACAGCTCACCGGTACGATCCAGAACGATATTCTGAAAGAATTTTTGACCCGCAATACCTATATCTACCCGCCGGTGCCCTCCATGCGCATCGTCTCGGACATCATTAACTACAGCTCCCAAAACATGCCCAAGTTCAACACGGTCAGCATCAGCGGCTACCACATGATGGAGGCCGGGGCCAACTCGGCCCTGCAGCTGGCCTTCACCCTGGCCGACGGCGTGGAGTACGTCAAGGCGGCCATGGACGCAGGGATGGACATCGACGCCTTTGCCCCGCGGCTCTCCTTCTTCTTCGGGATCGGGATGAACTTCTTCATGGAGATCGCCATGCTGCGGGCGGCGCGCTTCCTGTGGCACAAATTGATCAGCCGCTACAATCCGAAGAATCCCAAGAGCACCATGCTGCGTACCCATTGCCAGACATCGGGCTGGAGCCTGACCGAACAGGACCCCTACAACAACATCATCCGCACCACGATCGAGTGCATGTCCGCCGTCCTGGGCGGCACCCAGAGCCTGCACACCAATTCTTTCGACGAGGCCGTGGGCCTGCCCACCGACACCTCGGCCCGTATCGCCCGCAACACCCAGCTGATCGTCCAGCATGAAAGCCAGGTCTGCCACGTGGTCGACCCGCTGGCCGGCTCCTATTACGTGGAGGCCCTGACGGCCAGCCTTTATCGCGAAGCGGAGAAGATTATCAACGAGGTCGAAGAACTCGGGGGCATGGCCAAGGCCATCGAGACCGGCATGCCCAAGATGCGCATCGAGGAGTCGGCCGCCCGCCGCCAGGCGCGCATTGACCAGGGCGCGGACGTCATCGTGGGGGTCAACAAATTCCAGTTGCCCGACGAGGTGCCCCTCGATGTTCTCGAAGTCCCCAGCACGGTGCGCGACGAGCAGGTCGCCCGCCTGGAAGCGCTCAAGGCCGGGCGTGACAGCGCGGCCGTGGAAGCGGCCCTGGCCGCCGTGACCCAGGCGGCCGAAGGCGATGCCAACCTGATGGCGGCCAGCATCGAGGCCGTGCGGGCCCGGGCCACGGTGGGCGAGGTCTCCGATGCCATCGAAAAGGTCTTCGGCCGCTATGTGGCCACGACCCAGTGCATCTCCGGGGTCTATGCGGCCGAGTTCGGCGACAGCGAGATCATCAGCTCCCTGCGCAAGCGCACCGAGGACTTTGCGGCCCAGCAGGGGCGGCGCCCGCGCATCCTGATGACCAAGATGGGCCAGGATGGCCACGACCGCGGGATCAAGGTGGTGGCCACCGCACTGGCGGACCTGGGTTTCGACGTGGACATCAGCCCCATGTTCCAGACCCCCGAAGAGGCCGCCAAGATGGCCATCGAAAACGATGTTCACATGGTGGGGGCCTCCAGCCTGGCCGCCGGCCACAAGACGCTGGTACCCGCCCTGATCGCGGAGCTCAAGAAACTGGGCGGCGGCGATGTGCTCGTATTTGCCGGTGGCGTCATCCCACCCAAGGATTATGGCTTTCTCGAGGAGAGTGGCGTGGCCGCCGTCTTTGGCCCCGGCACCCCCATTCCGGAATCGGCCAACAAGATGCTCAACGCCCTGGAGGGCGCTAATTGACGCGGATCGACACGGATCAGTATGTCGCGGGCGTTCTCGACGGAAATCGTCGTCTGCTGTCCAAGACGATCACCCTGATCGAGAGCGCTCTCGATAACCACAAGCAGACGGCCCGAGAGGTTGTGCGTCGTCTGCTGCCCAAGAGCGGCAGGGCCGTGCGCCTGGGGATCACGGGGGTGCCCGGCGTGGGCAAGAGCACTTTCATCGAGAGCCTGGGCATGTACCTGATCGGCCGGGGTCACAAGGTGGCCGTGCTGGCGGTGGACCCCAGCTCGCGGCGCAGCGGGGGCAGCATCATGGCCGACAAGACCCGTATGGAGCAGTTGGCCGTCCAGGCCGAAGCTTACATCCGGCCCAGCCCCTCGGGCGGCACCCTGGGCGGTGTGGCCCGCAAGACCCGGGAAACCATGATTGCCTGTGAGGCGGCCGGCTTCGATGTCATGATCGTCGAAACCGTGGGGGTGGGCCAGTCCGAAACCACTGTCGCTTCGATGGTGGACTTCTTTCTGGTGCTCATGCTGGCCGGGGCGGGCGACGAGCTGCAGGGGATCAAGAAGGGCGTCCTGGAGCTGGCCGACGCCATCGCCATCACCAAGGCCGACGGCGACAATATCGACAAGGCCCAGAGAGCCCGGCAGGCGTACGAATATGCCCTGCATCTGCTCGCACCCGCGTCACCTGACTGGCAGCCACCGGTGTTGACCTGCAGCGCGCTGGCCATGGAGGGGGTCGATAGGATCTGGGAAACAGTCAGGGCGCATCGGGAGATTATCGCGGCCAGCGGAGCCTTGATGGCCAACCGTCGCCAGCAGGCCCTTGCCTGGCTGCAGGACTTGCTGGACGACGGCCTGCGGGAGCGGTTCCTGCGCCACCCTGGAATCCAGGAGCAACTGCCGCGATATCAACGGGAGGTGGTTGACGGCCGCATATCACCTACCGCCGCGGCGGATGCGCTTCTTTTTTTGCTTGACAACCCGAAACCGCTCTAGGATCTAAGTGGATTCCACTTACTTTTCGCCATAATTTTCAATAGATACTAAAGTTCTGTCATTTAACCGATTTTCATTCGTTTGGGGATTTGGAACCATAATTGAGGGAAAGGATTGGTGTAATGGGAGTTACCGCAGACAGGATCAAGGATCTCAAGGAACGCCAGAAACGTCTCCTCGAGATGGGCGGCCAAAAAGCCGTCGCCAAACACAAGGAGAAGGGTAAACTGACGGCCCGGGAACGGCTGGACAGCCTGTTCGACCCCGGGACGTTCCGCGAAATCGACATGTTCGTGACCCATCGCTGCGTCAACTTCGGCATGGAATCGGTGGAGATTCCCTCGGACGGGGTCATCACCGGCCACGGCCTGGTGGACGGGCGTCCGGTGTTCGCCTTTGCCCAGGATTTCACCTCGCGGGCCGGCAGCCTGGGAGAGATGCACGCCAGTAAGATCTGCAAGGTCATGGACCTGGCCCTCAAGGCCGGCGCGCCCTTCGTGGGGCTGAACGACTCCGGCGGGGCCCGGATTCAGGAAGGGGTGGACGCGCTTTCCGGCTACGGGCAGATTTTCTTCCGCAATTCGGCCGCCTCGGGCACCATCCCGCAGATATCAGCCATCATGGGCCCCACGGCCGGCGGCGCCGTGTATTCGCCGGCCATGACCGACTGGATCTTCATGGTCAAGAACACCAGCTACATGTTCATCACCGGGCCGGAAGTCATCAAGTCGGTCACAGGAGAAGAAATTACGTTTGAAGAGCTGGGCGGCGCCATGACGCACAACGAGAAGAGCGGCGTGGCCCACTTTGCGGCGGAGAACGACGAGGACTGCATCGCCCGCATCCGCCAGATGCTCTCCTACCTGCCGGCCAACAACATGGAAGATCCGCCCATCGTGGAAACCGGCGACGACCCGCGGCGCAGCGTGCCCGAACTGGACGAGATCATCCCGGACAACCCTAACCAGTCCTACGACATGAAGGCAGTCATCCGGGCCATCGTGGACAATGGCGAGATCTTCGAGCCGCATGAGTTCTTCGCCACCAATATTCTGGTCTGCTTCGCCCGCCTGAACGGCCGCACCATCGGCATCATTGCCAACCAGCCCGAAAACATGGCCGGCTGCCTGGACATCAATGCCTCGGACAAGGCCACGCGCTTCATCCGCTTCTGCGACGCCTTCAATATCCCCATGCTGACCATCGCCGACGTGCCGGGCTATCTACCCGGCAGCAATCAGGAGTGGGGCGGCATCATCCGTCACGGGGCCAAACTGCTGTGGTGCTACTCCGAGGCCACCGTGCCCAAGCTGCTGCTCGTTACCCGCAAGGACTATGGCGGCTCCTATCTGGCCATGTGCTCCAAGGACCTGGGGGCCGACATGACTTTCGCCTGGCCCTCGGCCGAAATCGCTGTTATGGGCGCAGCCGGAGCGGCCAATGTCATCCACCGCAAGGAGATCAAGGCCGCGGACGACCCCAAGGCCAAACGGGCGGAGAAAATACGGGAATACGAAGAACTCTTCTCCAACCCTTACTGCGCCGCCAACCGGGGCTATATCGACGATGTTATCGTGCCCAGCGAATCGCGCGCGCGTTTGATCGACGCACTGGAGGCCTTGGCCAACAAACGCGAACTGCGCCCGGCCAAGAAGCACGGCAACATCCCGATGTAGCGCGTGGGCCCGCTCGCTGGCGGGTCGTTACGGATTCAACGGATTGAACCGAGGGAGACCCCATGGATCATAAAAAGAAGTTGGCCGCCGCCCTGGCTGCCGTTCGAACCTATATCCAGACGGAGGAAGAGGCATTGCTGACGCCGCCGCCGGCACCAGCGGCGGTTGCCGCCCAGCCGGCAGTGCCGCAAGGGTTGTGGGGCGCCAGCGGGCGCCAGAGCATGATGCAGACACGCAACCTGATGCAGTTGAAAGCCTTTCATCGCCGCTAGCCCGGGCCGAATGGACCGTGCGTTCATAAACCGCAACCAATTTTATACATATAGGATGAAGGAGACGTTCCAATGAGCGAGCACACCGTACTTAACATGACCCCCATGAATTACAGCCCGGACCGGCCGGCGGCGGCGAATCCCGTCAAGGTCATGGACCTGACCCTGCGCGACGGCCACCAGTCGCTGTTTGCCACCCGCGGCCGCACCGAGGACATGATTCCGGTGGCCGAGATGATGGACGAGGTCGGCTTCTGGGCTGTCGAGACCTGGGGCGGGGCCACCTTCGACACCATGCACCGCTTCCTGAACGAAGACCCCTGGGAGCGCATCCGCACGCTGAAGCGCTATTTCAAGAAGACCCCTTTCTCGATGCTCCTGCGGGCCCAGAACCTGGTGGGCTACCGCAACTACGCCGACGATGTGGCCAACGCCTTCATGGATCGGGCCTGCGAAAACGGCATGGACATCTTCCGCACCTTCGATGCGTTGAACGACTATCGCAACTTTCAGACCGTCGTTCCCAAGATCAAGGAATACGGCATGCATTTCCAGGGTTGCATCTGCTACACCATGACCGAACCGCGTCTGGGCGGCGACGTCTACAACCTGGACTACTACGTCAACAAGGCCAAGGACCTCGAGGCCATGGGCGCGGACAGCATCTGCGTCAAGGACATGGCCGGCCTGATCGCCCCCTACGACGCCTACGAGTTGATCAAGGCCCTCAAGGCGGCCACGGACATTCCCATCCACCTGCACAGCCATTTTACGTCGGGCATGTCGCCCATGAGCCACCTCAAGGCCATCGAGGCCGGTGTGGACATCATCGATACCTGCATGACGCCCTACGCCTACCGTACCTCGCACGCGGCCATCGAACCGCTGGTGATGACGCTGCTGGGCACCGACCGCGACACGGGTTTCGACATCCACAAGCTGGCGGAGATCAACGAGATTCTCGAAAAGGAAGTCCTGCCCAAGTACAAGCACCTCCTGGACGATTCCAAGGTTTCGATCATCGACATCAACGTGCTGTTGCACCAGACCCCGGGCGGGATGCTCTCCAACCTGGTCAACCAGCTGCGCGAAATGGACGCCCTGGACAAGATCGACGAGGTTTACAAGGAACTTCCCAAGGTACGCAAGGATCTGGGCCAGATCCCGCTGGTCACGCCCACCAGCCAGATCGTGGGCATCCAGACCGTCAACAACGTACTCTTCGATACGCCGGATGAGCGCTACAAGATGATCACCGGCCAGGTGAAGGACCTCTGCTACGGGCTATACGGCAAAACGGCCGTACCCATCAATGCCGATGTGCAGAAGAAAGCCCTTGCGGGCTACGACCGCGGCGAAGACCCCATCACCTGCCGTCCGGCCGAGGTGCTTGAGCCCGAACTGGACAAAGCCAAGGAAGAAATCGGCGACCTGGCCGTGGACATGGACGACCTTGTGCTCTACGCCATCTACCCCGTGACCGGGAAGAAATTCCTGCAGTGGAAGTACGGCAAGGAAGAACCGCCGGCCGAAGTTCAGCCCACGAGCCTGGAGACGGCCCTGGAAAAAGAGGATTTGATCAAGCTGGCCCGCAAGGGCGAGGTGGTACCCAAGTCCAAGCTGGCTGAGCAGCCGGCCAAGAGCGAAAACACCCGCACCTTCAACGTCTTCATCGACGATGAGGTCATCGCGGTGGGGGTGGACGAGGTCGGCGGCTCGCCGGTCCTCAATTATATCCAGGCCGGCGGCGTGGTAACGGCGGCACCGGCCCCAGCCGCGGCCGCACCGGCTCCGGCGGCCCCGACACCGGCAGCCCCGACCCCTGCGGCGCCGGCCCCGGCCGCACCGGCTCCGGCGGCAGCGGCCGAAGCCCCCAAGGCTGCGCCCGCACCGGCCCCGGCCGCCGCTGCCGACGCGGACGGCACCCCGCTGAACGCGCCCATGCCCGGCATGATCGTGAAATACGAAAAGGAAGTGGGCGACAGTGTCGAAAAGGGTGAGACCGTGCTGATCCTCGAGGCCATGAAGATGGAAAACGCCCTGCCGGCCCCGGTGAGCGGCACCATCAAGGCCATTAACTTCAGCAGCGGCGATTCGGTCCCCAAGAACGCCGTTCTGGCCGTCATCGGCTGATGATTCCCGCAGCGGCGGCTGGCTTGACGCCGCCCGCCGCTGACGGTTTGCTCCGGCCGTTATCGCTTGCGGCGCTGGCCGCATCCTTCCGACCAAAAGACTTTCCAGGAGAAAAGTCATGAAGATCCACGAATACCAGGCCAAAGAACTCTTTCGTCAATTCAACGTCAAGGTCCCCGAGGGCGGAGTGGCCTTTACCGCCGCCGAAGCCTGCGAGGTGGCCGGCACGCTGGGGGGCTACCCCGTGGTGGTCAAGGCCCAGATCCATGCCGGCGGCCGCGGCAAGGGCGGCGGGGTCAAGCTGGCCCAGTCCGCCCCGGAGGTCGAAACCCTGGCCGGTGAAATCATCGGCATGAACCTGGTGACCCATCAGACCGGCCCGGAGGGCCGCCGGGTGGGCAAGGTCCTGGTGGAGCAGGGCCTCAACATCACCAAGGAGCTTTATCTCAGCATCCTGCCCGACCGCGCCACCGCCAAGAACATCATCATGGCCAGTGAGGCCGGGGGCATGGACATCGAAGCCGTGGCCGAGGAAACGCCCGAGAAGATCATCAAGGTCTTCATCGATCCGCTGGCCGGGATTCAGCCCTATCACTTGCGCGAGGTGGCCTTCGGGCTGAACATCCCGCCCGCGGCCATGAAATCGTTCACCCAACTGCTGAGCAGCCTCTACCGACTCTTTGCCCAGTACGACTGCTCGCTGGTGGAGATCAACCCGCTGGTGCTCACGGCCGAAGACGAGGTCATCGCCCTTGACGCCAAGATGGATTTCGACGGCAATGCCCTTTTCCGGCACAAGGACATCCAGGCCTACCGCGACACGGATGAAGAAGATCCCCTCGAACTCGAAGCCTCCAAGTTCAACCTCAACTACATCAACCTCGGCGGCGGCGGCAACGTGGGCAACATGGTCAATGGGGCCGGGCTGGCCATGGCCACCATGGACATCATCAAGCAGGCCGGGGCCGAGCCGGCCAATTTTCTGGACGTGGGCGGCGGCGCCAATGCCGAGATGGTGGAAAACGGTTTCCGTATCATCCTGAGCGATCCCAACGTCAAAGGGATTTTGATCAATATCTTCGGCGGCATCCTGCGCTGTGACGTGCTGGCCGAAGGCGTGGTCGAGGCGGCCCGCAAGACCGGTCTCAATGTCCCCGTGGTGGTCCGCATGGAAGGCACCAACGTGGAGGAGGGCCGCCGGATTCTGGCCGAATCGGGACTCGACCTGACCACGGCCGTGGATCTCAAGGACGCGGCCGGCAAGGTCGCCGCGATGGTCAGCTAAGACCCTTTCACGCAAAGCCTTTGGAGCGAAGACCTGATGGTCATCCATCCCCGCGGGATGGATCCAATCGAAACCATTCAAGATTGCGAGGATAAAACCGTGAGTGTATTTGTCGACGAAAATACAAAGGTCCTGGTTCAGGGAATAACCGGCAAGGAAGGCCAGTTTCACACCCGCCAGTGCGTGGCCTACGGCACGCCGGTGGTGGCCGGCGTCACGCCGGGCAAGGGCGGCCAGTCCATGGACGATATCCCGGTGTTCAACACCGTCAAAACGGCTGTGCTGGAAACCGGCGCCAACTGCAGCATGATCTTCGTGCCACCGCCCTTTGCCGCCGATGCCATCATGGAGGCTGCCGATGGTGGTGTGGACCTGATCGTGGCGATCACCGAGGGCATCCCGGTCATGGACATGATGCGGGTCAAAAATTTTCTCGAGGACAAATCCTGTCGCCTCATCGGTCCCAACTGCCCGGGCATTATGACCGTGGGCGTGGCCAAAATCGGCATCATGCCGGCATCGATTCACAAACCCGGCGGTCCGGTCGGCGTGGTATCCCGTTCCGGGACCCTGACCTACGAGGTCGTCCACCAGTTGACGATGCAGGGCATCGGCCAGACGACCTGCATCGGCATCGGCGGCGACCCGGTCAACGGCACCAATTTCATCGACTGCCTGGAAGCCTTCCAGAACGATCCTGAAACCACCGGCATCGTCATGGTGGGCGAGATCGGAGGCTCGGCCGAAGAGGATGCCTGCGAATACATCAAGGCCAAGGTCACCAAACCGGTGGTGGGCTTCATCGCCGGGCTCACCGCGCCTCCCGGGCGGCGCATGGGGCATGCCGGTGCCATTATCAGCGGCAGCAGCGGAACGGCGGATGCTAAACTGGCAGCCATGAAGGCCGCCGGTGTGCATGTTTCTGAGAATCTGGGGGCGGTGGGGGAGCT